>CAYZFR010000047.1:0-23696 GCA_964477875.1 uncultured Myxococcales bacterium | reverse complement strand
GGTCTTCGACGGGACCGATGGCGCCGGCGCCCTCGCCGGTCCCGCCGGGGTCGAGCCGGATGGGCACCCCGGCCGCCGCCGACAGGCCCCAGTCCCGGACGTGGAGCACAGCTTCCGGCACGATCACCGGCGCCACCCGACCCTCCTCGCTGACGACGCCCCCCGCCACCGACAGCTGGGTCGGCTCGTCGGCATACCACTTGGGGCCAGGGCGAGGCGGCGGTGCGTCGGGGGGAACACGGAGCGAGAGCGGGAGCGGGTTGTCGCGCCCGTGCTCGACGAGCTCGAGGATCTCGCCGTCGCTGACCAAGGACTCCGGGGGCGCGTCCAGGATGCGACGGGCGCCGACCCAGTGGCGCCGAAACCAGGCTTGCTCCAGGGAGGCGACCACCACCTCGCCCTGACCGCTGGAGGCATGCACCATGCGCCCCCCGCCCAGATACAGGCCGACGTGGGTGACCGGACCGCCAGCCTCGGCGAAGAAGAGGAGGTCGCCGGGTCGAATCTGATCCTTGTCGATTTCGAGGCCGGTGCGGGCTTGGTCTCGCGAGACTCGGGGAATGGCGTAGCCAGCCTCGGCGAAGACGCGGCAGGTGAAGCCGGAACAGTCGTAGCCCGGGCGCCCGATGCCCCCGTAGACATAGGGCCTGCCCAGATACTGCAGCGCAATCTCCTGCAGCGCCTCCACGTCCTCGACCGGCGGGCGGTCCGAGACCCTCAGCTCGGGTGGGCGCCAGTTTCCGTTGCTCGCGAGGGACAGCGCGAGCAGCCACCCGATCATCCATCACTCCGGTGCAGCCAAAGGCGTCCGTCTTCGAGCTCGACCCGGTGGACGCCGATGTGGCCCCGCCCCGTCACCGCCCTCCCATCCTCGAGGCTGAACTTCCAGAAGTGGATCGGACAAACGATGCAGCCGTCTTCGACCGGCCCATCTCCCAAAAGGCCTCCTCGGTGGGGACAAATGCCGTCCACGGCCGCCCAGCCCTCTCCGTGGCGAACCACGACGTAGATCTCTCCGTCGGCCTCGACCTGCCGGGGCTCCTCACCGAAGTCCGAGGCCGCTCCGAGCTCTACCCGCGGGCAGGGGCCTTGGAAGAGCCATCGGGTCAGGCCCCGCAAGCCCACCCGACGCTCGGCCACCTCGATGGCGACCGCCAGCCGGCGGGCCGGGGCCCGCGCGAACCACGCCTCGATGGCCCGCGGCGAAGGTGGGAGTGGGTCCCTTCGGCCGGAAGCTCGATAGGCGTCGAAGGGGTCCGGCCGGTTTCGAAATCTGTGGAGCGCCCGGAGCTCTCGCATGCGCCAGGCGACGTCGGCGGTGGCGTGGAGGAGGCGTCGGGGCCGCTCCGAGGCGGGCAGCGGCGCCCCCGCTCGAAGCCGCCGAAGCTCTCCCTCGGCCCGCTCCAGGCGGGCCCGGCGCTCGTTCTCGGGCTGGGCGCGGGCCTCCCGAAAGGCGGTCGGGTGCCGGAAGATCAGGCTCGGCTCGGGACCGGGCGCCATCTCCTCATAGCGTGGGATCAGATCCTGGACGCGACGGATCCAAGACCGCCGGTCCCAGTCTTCGGAGAGCCACTCGGTCCATATCCCCTCCGTCACGGCCCGGCTTCGTCCTCTTCTTCGTCCGCGAGGCCCTCGTCCCCCTTCAAGGGGACGTGACGGACGAAGACGTCGTACTGCGCTTGAACCCGGCTGACGTAGGCGATGGTCTCGCCGGCCCGGGCGTAGCCGTAGGTGGAGCGCTCGTGCCACTTGCGATGCCGCTTCAGCTCCAGGGCGTCCTCGACGTGGTTGAACCAGCGATCGGGGTCCCGGTCGATGAGCGGAGCCAGTTTTCGCGCATCGATGATGTGGCCCAGTCCCGCGTTGTAGGACGCGAGGGCGAATCGGATCTGTTGCCGCAGCGGTAGCCCCTCTTCGGCGAAGAAGTCCAACAAGCGTCTCAGGTACAGAGCCCCCGCCCGCACGCTGCCCCAGGGCGTCGATGGATCTCGGACGCCGACCCGGCGGGCCGTGCTCGGCAGGACCTGCATCAAGCCCATCGCGCCCCAGGCGCTGCGCACCGTGGGGTCGAAGCGAGACTCGGTGTAGGCGATGGCGGCCAACAGCCGCCAGTCGATGTCGACGAGCTCGCCCGCCCTCCGGAAGAGATCGTCGAAGGGCGAGATCGCTCCGTCGGCGTCGGCCCGAAAGGCCACGTCCTGCGCCGACCGGAAGCCGAGGGCGTTGGGCCGATAGTAGCGAGCGTACATGATGTTGAGCAGCCCGTTGCGGCGGCTGGCGGCGATGAAGGCGTCGGCCTCGGCCTGCAGCTCCGCCGCGTCGGGATGAAAGGCCCAGGACTTCGGGAGGGGGGGGCCCATGCTCCATACCGCCTCCGCCTCGACCCCCGCCGCCTGGGCCAGGTCCAAGATGTTGGAGTCGACGATGACGGCCTCGTAGACCCCTTCTTCGACCATGCGCAGCTGCTCCTCCATTTCGATGCCCGAAGGCAGGTCCGCGAGGTCGAGCTGCACACCGTGGGTCTGACCGAATCGGACCGCGGTTCGAAAGGTGGTGCTCCTGAAGCTGGTGTGGATCTTCAGCTGCGCGAGGTCGGCCGGTGACTCGACGCGCTTCACGAGCCGAGGGTGCGTGGCGACCACCCGGTCCGCCTCCAGGAGGGGCGCCGAGAAGCGGACCTGCTCCGCCCGCGCCGCGGTCCGCGTCATGCCCGCCGCCACCATGTCCCCGAGACCCGCGTGGAGCATGCCGATCAGATCGCTTCGCTGGTCGGGGACGACGAAGGCGACCCGAACCCCGAGCCGGCGGGCAAGCGATCGGGCGAGCTCGAACTCGAAGCCCCGCTCGCGCCCTCGGGCCACGAAGTAGGCCGAGGAGTTGTTTCGAGTCAGGACGCGGAGGACGCCTCGCCGTCGGATCCCCTCCAGGTCGGCGGCGTAGCGGTCCCGGGTGTGTCGGGTGAGCGTGAACGCCAGGTTCCGGAACGGATCGGGTTCATCCGTGTCGGCGCCAAAAAACAGCAGGGCCAAGCCAAGGGGGGTGCTGAGAAACGTCTTCGCCCGTCTGGCTGGCTGTCTTTCCATGAAACCCTCCGGATAGGCCGACGAACGCACGTCGGACGTCAAAATTCCATCCGGTGAACGCGGATGTGGGCGGGCTCATCCTCCACCCGGCGCTCCCGGCCCACTTCTTTGCTATCCTCTGCCCGTGGGTTCGATCACCGACCGGACGATACACGTCCGCTCGAAGAGCATCGACCTGGACCTCCGGCTGGCCTCACCGCTCCCTGCCCAGGCCTGGCGCGGGCTCCAGGACGAGGTCCGCGTCCATCGCACGGGACCCGTCCCCGGCAGCCTGGGGCCCATCGAAATCGATGCGCAGGGTCGCGCGCTGCGGCTGCGCTTCCCGAGCTTCGACCTGCGCACGACCCGTCTCGACTCGGTGCTGGACCGGGTGCGCCCCCATCCGCTGCTGGTCTCGGGCATTCTGGCCCGCGCCCAGATCCTCGGACGGCGTTTGGTCGAAGCCGGCCGCAGCCCCGACGTAGGGGACCCCGCCGCCCTGATGATCCATCCTCTGGGCCAGGTCGCGGTCCTGGGGGTAGGTCTTCCCGGGTTGCGGAGCCTCTTGGTTCCGAGCGCGCCGAGCGAAAGCAACCTCGAGGCCCAGCTTCGGCGACTCGCCGCGAGCCTGGGCGCGGCCGAGCCGCTGGCCCCGGCGCCGAAGGCGGAAGCCTTCGGCCAGGCCTGGCGGGAGGCGGTGGAGAACGCGGGTCTTCGGGGCCCGGAGGTCCTGCGGGGCCCGCTCGGCCCCCCTCGACCGCCCGCATCGATCGGCGGTCCATCGGGGGCTGGCTCCTCTTTGACCCTCGCCCTTCCGGACCGGCCGGCGTCCCGGAGGCCGCCACCCGCCGGCCGGCGGCCGCCGGCGAAGGCAGAGACCGCTTCCCCCCGACCGACGGACCGGGCCCCGGCCGCTTCTTCGAAAACCGAAAGCGACGGCCTCCTCGGGCCCGAGCTCGCCGCCCTCGCGGCGGCCTCGCCCGAAGCCCAGATGGCTGCCCTGCGGGCGAGCGAGCGGCCCTTGCGCGTCCCTCCACAGGGCGTCTGGATCGGCCTTGCTGCGCTTCTGTTCGGGATCGCCTTCGCGATCCTGTTTCAAACCCATCAGAGCGTCCGCCCCGAGGCTCGAGAGCTCGCGCCCCCGGTGGCGCGCCCGCTGAGAGGCCCGGGCTTCGAGCCCAAGCCTCCGTCGGCCATCGGTCGACCGCCGGGAGCGATTCCGCCCGCCGGCCCGTCCGACTCCGAAACCCAGGACGTCGTGGACACCCAGCCCGGCCTCACCAGCCAGGCCGACCTGATCTCCATCGTCAGCAAGCCCAGCGGCGCTACGGTTCGGGTGGACGGAGAGCTGATGGGCCGAACGCCCCTGGTCTCGAGGCAAAGACTCGAAGATCGCCGCTACTCCGTTCAGGTCGACATGCCGGGCTACCAGTCTTGGACCAAGCGCCTCCGACCCGATCCGAGCACCGGCGCCCTGAGCGCCATCGTCGAGCTGCAGGAGAACTGACGGTCAGCCCGACTCGTCTTCGACGGCGCGGATCAAGCGCTCGATGATCGCGGCGTGACCCCCGCCCTTGATGCCTTCCACCACCGACCGGAGCTCTCGCGCCAGAACATACAGATGGACCTCGGCGTCGGCCGGGATCTCGGCGCCCTCGCCGGCCACCTCCTGCGCCGAGGCGCGGATGGCCAAGACGCCGCCTGCCGCGACCTCCTCCATCCGCTCTTCCAGGCGCTCGGCGCTCTCGCGCAGACCGAAGCGAACGCGGGCGAACTTGTCGGCGTTGGCGAGAAAGACGTCCTCGGGATCGAGCAGGCCGGTGTCGAGCGAGCGCAGGGGGAAAGGGGTCGCGAAGGCGAGGACGAATCGATACTCTGGAAGGTCAACGTCGTCTTCGAAGCCATTCGCTTCGCGATCCAGCGCGGCGGCTTCGTCCTCGTCGCCGGCGGCCCGGGCCAGCTCGGCGCCGAAGCGGAGCGTCTCGACCAGCCCCCCTCGGCTTCGCAAGCGCTCGGCCGCGTCTCGAACGCGGGTATCGTCGAGCCCACGCAACAACTTTTCTCGATGAGTTTCAGCCACGAGCTTTGCCTGCGCCGAGGCAAAAAGCCGCGCTGCGCCGGCGCGAGTGCTAGCATGAAGGAGGTTTGGCCACGAGGTGGAGAGACGCCTGGAGGCGCCCCCGGCCTCCGCCGGCTTCGCCCCCGGCCGTCCGGCCCGAGCTCGCGGAGCGCTTTCGGCAGGTCCACCCCTTCGATCGCGCCGAGGCGGCGCTCGTCGAAGCCCTGGTCCGTCGGCCTGCACGTCTCTCCCGGCGCCACGAGGTCACCCTGCGCTACGCCCTCAACCTCGCCCGCTGCTGGGTGGTGAAAGTCGATGGCGCCGATGTGGTGGTGGGCACACGGTTGGGCGGCTTTCGGGACCGACTTCGGCCTCTGCTCCGGATTCTCGAAGACGGGCCCGATCTCGACCCGAAGCGCCTGGGCCGGGAGGCCGAGACCCTCGTCGACGTGGTCGAGGCCGCCTTCGATCGCACGCTGACCGAACACGTCCAGGTGCTGTCCGAGGAGCGACTCCGGCGCGAGGTGTCCGAAAAAGCGCTGGTAGTGGCGGTGGGAGGCGGGGGCGGCTGTGGATACGTCCACCTCGGGACTTTCTCTTTGCTGCAGGCCTTGGGCATCGAGCCGAGCGGGATCGTAGGCACCAGCATCGGCGCCCTCCTCGGTCTGTTTCGCGCCCAACGCCTCGACCTTCGCTCCTCCTTCGTGCAAAGCCTCGCCTTCGACCTCCGCTACTCGGATCTCTTTCGTCTTCTCGACGCGGAGACGCGCTACGGCCTCCCGGGCGCGCTCCGGCTCCACCTGCGGGCCGGCGTGGAGCGCTTCTTTCTCGACGAGGACGAGCGCCCCCGCACTCTGGGCGAGCTGCCGGTGCCCTTCGTCACCGTGGTCTCGGGGGTGCGCCGGGAGGCCTTCGAGGTGGTACGGCCCTACGAGCGGGAGTTTCGCCGCGCCCTGCGACGCGGAACCTTGGGCCGCCTGCTTCACCTGCGAGACGTCGTCACCGACCTCTCGCGGGTGCTCAACGATCTCGTCCGCACCCCGGGAGCGCTGGAGACCATCGCCCTCGGCGCCGACCCCCTCACCCAAGAATTCGACGCCGTGGACGCAGTAGGCTTCTCGATGGCCGTCCCGGCCGTGCTTCAGTACGACGTCACGCGGAGCGACCCGCGGATGGAAGCGGTCCTGGCGAGACTCTTCCATCGAGAAGGGGTCGACGCTCTGGCCGACGGCGGCATGGTCTCGAACGTCCCGGCGCGCATCGCCTGGGAGATGGTCCAGAGTGGCCGCCTCGGCACCCGCAACGGCGCGGTGGTGGCCTTCGACTGCTTCCTGCCCTCCTGGGGCCGGCACCTGCCCTTCCTTCCCCTCCAGCGGATCGCCGCCGACACCGTGATCCGGGACGCGCCCTTCGCCCAGCGCCTCGTGCCCTACCAGCGGGTTCCGAGCCCCGTAAACGTGCTGCCCCGGCACGCCTTCATCGAGCGGGCCGAGACCTGGGGCCGGGAGACGCTCGACGCCCACACCCCTTTCCTCCAGAAGCTCCTCGAGCCTCTTCCGCCGCTTCCCACGCGCAACACGTCTTTCAAGTGACCCGAGTCACCCAGGCCGCGGGGAGGCCGCTGTCGGAGATCCGACAGGAATGAATTTTCATTCGCGACACAAATCTTCGTCCCTGAGGACAGGCCGCTTTCGCTCCAAGCGAACGCAATGAAACTTTCACTCCGAGAGCTGATCTGCCCTGAAACCGGTTTTTCTGGGCCTTCTGCGGGAAGCGATATCGGAGGACCGACACCCCCTCGCTGCGCCCGCATGCCATCATGTAGGACATGACGGCATTCTTTTCATTGGGTCGGGGAAGTTGACAGGTTCAAATTGGGACCGCTAGTCGAGGGAGAAGATGAAGGCACGATAGCCATCATCGACATTCGATCATCGAGGGGACTGAGGATGCTGACCGCGACGAACAAAGACATCGACGACCGCACGGACGAACTCCGCGACCTGGCCGTGGCCCACCCCGACATCTGGGCCGACTTTCACCAGCGTTTCGAGATGAGCTGGATCTTTCACGAGAACGCCCTGGAAGGGATCGTTCTCAACCAAGCCGAGATCATCTCGGCGCTCCAAGGGCGCCCGATCGCCCAGGACACCTATCCCGCCATTCGAAACTTCAGGCTCGCCATGGACCTGGTCCGGCGCCGGGCCGCCGAGGGCGCCACCATCACCATGGAGCTGGTCCGCGAGATCCACGCCGTGCTCGGGAGCCACGACCCGAAGTACCAGGTAGGGCGCTACCGAAAGGACATTCCGCTTCACCGGACCTACTTCCACGACATCGCCCAGCCCCACGACATCGTGACCCGGCTCGAGAAGTTGCTTCAGTGGGCAGCCGAGAACGACCCCGAAGACGAGGACGCGATCCGCTTCGCGGCGCACTTCCATCACCAGTTCATGAGCATCTTCCCCTTCGCCGAGAACACCGGGAAGGTCGGGCGCCTGCTCATGAACATGATCCTCATCCGGCACGGCTACCTCCCCCTGATCCTCCACGCGACCGACCGGCAGCGCTACTACGACACCCTCCGCCTGCAGAAGAAGGACACCGACCACTTCCTCAACGAGGCGATGGCCGAGCAGCTCCTGTACGCCAAGGACTACATCGAGAAGATTTTGGAGCAGCGGGCCAAAAAATCCGAAGCTCGTCGCCACCTCACCGCCGTGTGACATGACTCTTCGCGGGCGACTTCTGGCGTGACTGGACAGCACCCCTCCAGGTCTAGGCTGGCCCCGTGATCGGGGCGCTAGCCTTCATCGTCGTGGCCCAAGCGGTGGAGCCCCTCCAGATGGACGACATGGTCCAGGCTGCGGAGCGGATTCGGCCCTTCGTGGCCCGGGTCGACGTCCACTTGCCCGTCCCCGCCGACCAGCCGCTGGTCCCCACCGAGCACTGGGTCTTCGCGATTCCGTGGGACGAGAGCCGGCTCGTGGCGCTGGCCCCGCTGGTGCCCGCTGGCGCCGAGCTCGAGGTGATCGGCCCCGAGGGCAGCGCGCCGGCCCGCCGAGTGGACGCCGTAGTGGACCGCCGCGTCGTCCTCCTCCGGTCGTCCCGGCCCCTGTCCGAGCTGGGCCTGAAGGCCCCGAAGCGCAGCCCGCCTCCGGAGCGACTGGCCCATCTATTCACGCTGGTCGGCGAAGGCGAAGGCGTGACGGTCGCATCTGGTCAGGCCCTGCGACCGGCCAAGGAGTTCGGGACGCTGATCCCGACCGATCTGAAGCTGCACTTGGGCGTCCCAGTCTTCGACGAGCAGCTCGGCCTGGTCGGCATCGGACGAACGGTGGCCTGGGACCGCTACGAGAATCTGGTCATCCCCTCTGCCGTCCTCGCCGAGGCGGTCGAGACCATCGAGGAACGTCCCTCCCAGACCGAGGCCTCGAAAGACGCGTCCGACGAGCCGGCGCGCCCTTGGTGGGCCAAGGAGATCCCTGCACCCTCAGCCGAGCAGGAGCAGACCGAAGGCCATCCATAGGCCGCCCGCGATCATGAACAAGCTCGTGTAGCCGAGCATCGGCCCTACCCGGGCCCCGGTGACGCCGAGGAGCGGCAGCGCCCAGAAGGGCTGCAGCATGTTGGTCCACTGGTCGCCATAGGCCACCGCCATCACCACCGAGCTCGGCTCGACCCCGAGCTTCATCCCCGCGTCGAGGGCGATGGGCCCTTGGATCGCCCACTGCCCGCCCCCGGAAGGAACGAGCAGATTCACGAAGCCCGCCGACAGGAAGGTGCCGATCAGAAGCGAGGTGCCATCGCCCTTCGCCGCCCAACCGGCCACCGCTGCGGCGAGCCCGGTCCCGCTCATGATCCCCATGATCCCGGCATAGAGCGGGAACTGAAGGATGATGCCGCTGCACCCCCGCACGGCTGCCCGCACCGCGGCCACATAGCGGCTGGGTCGGCCGTGCATGGCCAGGCCCAGGGTGAGCATGATGAGGTTGACCGCGTTGGGGTCGAGGCGCGCCACGCCGTCCCGCGCCAGCATGCGAACCACCACCACCGCGAGGGGCACGAACAGGAGCGCGCCCACGGCCACCCCATCGGTCCAGCCCCCCCGGCCGGCCCCGTCTTCGTCCTCGTGCGAAGCCTCCTCGCTCTCTGGGAGAGGCTCGGCGCCACTTCGCGGCGCCGCCGCCCAAGCCAGCAGGGGCAAAAGGATCCAGAGGCCGCCGCCGACGAAGAGGTTGAGAGGACCGAGCAAGGTGGCGGTGATCGGGATGGCTTGCACTGCGCCGCCGAGCTGGGGCCCGAGCAGCTCCACCAGATCTTCGACCCGCGTCACCTTTAGCGGGGCCGAGCCCGAAAAGCCGCCGTGCCAGACCATCATCCCGGCGTAGCCGGCCGCGGCGAGGGCCGGACCGTGGGCCGCGATGCCGCGACGCCGGCACGACGCCGACACGTCCCGAGCCAGGAGCGCGCCTCCGACCAATCCAAGACCCCAGTTCACGAGCCCGAGGCCGACCGTCACCGCCGTCACCCATGCCGACGCGGCGGGTCCGCTGCGGGGTCGGTCGGCGATGGCGTGCAGCAAGCGACGCACCGGCGGCGAGGCGGCGAGCGCGTGACCGGTCACCAGGACCAGACACATCTGCATCCCGAAGGCGAGGAGCCGCCACAGACCGGCGTGCCATGCGTCGAGGACCCGCACGTGGTCGAAGCCGGTCCATATCCAGCCCGCGCCGCCGACGAAAACGGTCAAGAATATGGCGAGGACGAAAGGGTCGGGGATGATGGCACGGAACAGCTGCTCCAGACGATGACCGAGCCGGGCCAGCATCACTCGTCGAGAAGGCGTCGCAGGCCGCCCACGGTCTGCTCCATGGACTGGGTGATCGGCTCCGGGACGTCTTCCTCCATCAACAGGCCGTAGAGCCTCTCGGCCATCTGCAGGCAGCGGCGCAGCCGGACCGAGACCTCTTCCGGGGGCTTGGGCGGCTCGGGCGCCCGCTCCTTCAGCGTCTTGCGGAGCTGGGTGGGCGGGGGGTCCTCCCGAAAGACCTGATCCCGTAGCTCCCGGTAGTCATCATCGGACAGGTAGGGGTTCTGGCGAGCCTCGGCCAGGATGTCGATGGCTTGATAGCTCGGAAGCGGTACGGCCTCACCCTGGGCTTCAGACTCCTGCAGGGCCCGCAGGGTCGGCCGCTCGTGGGATTGGAGGAAGTCGAAGGAGCGAACCAGCTTCTGCAGGCTGTCCCGCCGCAGATGGAGCTCCGTCTGCGCGTAGGACTCGAAGCTGCGCCAGCCCCAGTCCGAAAACGAACCCGAGTCGCGAACCTCGACCAGGTGGTGGGCGAGTCGGAACCAGGAGCGCTTGAAGTCGATGGCGCAGGACAGCACCGCGTGCCGCTTGCTTCCCGGCTCGAGCTGGGCGAGCCGAGCCGACATCTCGGTCTCGGTCTTGGTCGCCACCATGGCTTCAGCCTCGGGTGCGGGCGATCTCGATGTTGACGGGCTTGTCCTCGCGCTCGATCCCGTCACTGGAGGCCTTCACTGTTCGCTCCGCGACCTCGGAGCTGACCTCGACGAAGCTGTGGGTCCGGCGAAGCTGGATCCGCCCCACCCCATCGTCACCGCCGGCCGCTTCGGCCACCAGGTCCCGCACCTTGTCCTCGTCGTAGCCATCGTTCGAGCCCCGGTTCACGAACAGGCGCGTTCCGTCTCCGTCGCGCCGCTTGCTCCGCCCGTCCTTGTCGCCACGCCGCTCGCGATCTCGCTCCCGGTCGCCCTTCTTGTCCCGCTTTTCACCCTTGCGGCGGCTCTTTCGGTCCGTCCGGTCCTCGTCCGGAAAGCGGGCCGCCTCGGCCTCGCTGTCGCCCCCCACCTCCAGCGGCTCCCGCGCCCGGGCCTCCTCGAGGAGCGAGAAGTGCTGCTTGAGCAGAAAGGCCAGCGCTTCGACCGCCGGTTCGGTCTCCAGCATGAGCTGAGCGAGACGCAAGAAGGAGGTCACCTCGGTGTCGCGGGCCTCCTTTTGGAGCTCCAGCGCCACCCGGTTGGCCTGCCGCTTCACGATCTCGCCGAACTCCGGGAGCTCCCGGTCTTCGAAGTGCACACCGAAGTCCCGGGTGAGGGAGGTCTTTGTGACCTGATCCCGGCCGCTGACCAGGGAGATGGCGGTGCCGCTCTTGCCGGCCCGGCCCGTTCGACCCACCCGGTGGAGGTAGACCTCGGTGAAGTCGGGCAAGGAGTAGTTCACGACGTGGCTGAGATCCGAGATGTCGATGCCGCGAGCGGCGATGTCGGTCGCGACCAGGTACTGAAGCTCGCCGGTCTTCATCCGGCGCATGACCCGCTCTCGGTCTCGCTGGCCCAGCTCTCCCGACAGGGCCAGGGCGTGCAGGCCCTGCCGGCGCAGGAAGGCGGCCACGATCGAAGTGTCGTCACGGGTGTTGCAGAAGATGATCGCGTTCTCGGGGCGCTCGATCTCGAGGACGTAGAGGAGGTTGCGCGGCTTGGGGAGGCGGTCGTCGGCCTCGTAAGCGATGTTGAGGATGCCCTCGACGGTCAGCTCGTCCCGGGAGATGTCGACCAGCTCCGGGTCCCTCATCGCGCTCTTGGCGGTCTTCCGGATCTGATCGGGCAGGGTGGCCGAAAAGAGGAGCGTCTGCCGCTCGCTGGGGATCTGGTCGAGGATCGCGGTCACGTCCTCCCAAAAACCCATCGACAGCATCTCGTCCGCCTCGTCGAGGACGGCGGTGTGGGCGTGGACCAGGCGAAGGGTCCGGCGCCGAATGTGGTCGAGGATCCGTCCCGGCGTTCCGACCACGACATCGCAGCCGGCCTTGAGGCTCTGAAGCTGCGGGCCCATGGCGGCGCCGCCGTAGATCGGGAGGACGCGGACGCCCTTGGGGTCGCCGAGCTCGGCCAGCTCTTCGGACACCTGGCCCGCCAGCTCGCGGGTGGGGCAGAGCACCAGAGCCTGCGGATCGGTGCCGCCGTCCATACGGACCCGCTCGATGAGGGGGAGGCCGAAGGCGGTGGTCTTTCCGGTGCCGGTCTTGGACTGGACCATGAGGTCCCGGCCGGTCATCGCGCGCTCGAACACCTCGGCCTGGACGGGGGTCGCAAACTCGTAACCGAGGGCCTGGACGCCGGCTCGAGCCTCATTGGACAGAGGCATATCGGCGAATCGGACCCGCTCGGGGGGGGGCTGCGGTTCGGTCATGAGGGCGGACTCTATGGGTGGATCGACCCGGCCAGTCAACGAATCCGCGGGCCCGAGGCCGGTAGCTCCTCATAATCCGAGCGAAGCGCCGGCGAGCGCGGTATGAGGAAACGTGCGCGCGCGTCTGACTCTTTGGATCGGCCTATTCGCCCTCGCCGCCTGCGACGACGACGTCGTGACCGCCGTGGCGGGGCCCGAGGCCCAGATCGACGAGTTCGAACAGGTCCAGGCGGCCGAAGTGGACATCCTGTGGGTGGTCGACAACTCCCAATCCATGCTCGAGGAGCAGGAGCTGCTGGCCGAGAACTTCGACCGATTCATCCAGCAGCTGACGAGCTGCGTCGGGACCGGCGTCGCCGACGACCTGTGCGACTTCGTGACCGAGACCTGCGTCGAGAGCGGCCAGCCCTGCAACACGCCGGACTACCACGTGGGCGTGATCTCGACCGATCGCCGAGACGAGGGCCGGCTGGCCACGGTGGGCGTCTGCGCCCCGGGTCCGGGCGTCGCCCCGGAGGCGGGCAAGACCCGCTACTGCCGGCCTGGCCCCAACGCCTGCGCCCCCGACCCAGAGAACCCCGACAGCGATCCGGCCAACGGCCAGTGTGATGTCACGCTCCCCCTCCGCTTCGTCACCCCCACCACCACCAACCCGATCGGGGCCTTCCAGGAGATGGTGCAGCTCCCCACCGCCGGCGGCGCGGCGGCCTTCGAGGAGGGGATCGCAACCGCCTCCCAGGCCCTGGGGATCGGCTTCGAGGTCCAGGGGGGCGAAGTCAGCTTCGACCTGCCGGCGCCGATCGAGAATGACGGCTTCCTCCGGGAGACGGCGCCGCTGTTCGTGATCTTCGTGTCCGACGAGGAAGACAAGAGCTTTGGTCCGGTGCCCAACCATTACCGCCGCTTCGAGACCTTGAAGGGGGGCGGTAATGAGGCCTTGATCTCGGCCAGCGCCATCGTCGGCGACCCGGACCTGGACGGCCCCGACGAGAGGTTCGTTCCCGGCTGCGGCCTGCCCGACGAAGGGGACGAGGACGACGAGGATGCCGACGCCCGGGCCGCCTTCGACGCGGGCCGGCGCTACATCGAGCTCGCCCTCTACAGCCGCGGGGTCGGCGGCGACCTCCGGGTCTGCGACGGCGTTCGCCTGCGCTGCGGGGCGGAACAGACCTGCGTGAGTCCGATCCCCGAGCTCCCCGGGATCTGCCTCCCGGCCCGCTGCAGCTCCGCCGGCCAGTGCGGAGGGCTGCCCTGCAGCGGCGAGAGCTGCCAGCCCGACCCCCAGGCCTTCGTCGAGCTGCTGCGGCGAAACGGCATCTTCGGCTCGATCTGCTCCGAAGACTACGGGCCGGTGCTGGACCAGCTGGGCTTCGACGCCGCCGGACTGTCCCGGCGCTTCGACCTGAGCCTGTTCCCCGACTGCAGCGAGGACGTACCCTGCTGCGACGAGGGCGTGGCCGAGGAAGACTGCGAGCAGCGGGCCCCGGTCTGCGTCAAGATCGACGGCAACGTGACCCCGAACGACCGAGCCCAGGGCTGGATCTACGACGAGGGCGGCAACGCCGTCTTCTTCGACGGCGACGAAGTCCCCTCTCCCGGAGCCGACATCCAAGTCAGCTACGTCTTCAACACCACCGACCAAGCCCGAGACTGCGGGGGCATCGCCCGTCCCTAAGGCGCAGCCCCCAAGTCGAGGCTACGAGCCCATCCCCTCTTGCCACCACCCTTCGAGCCGGCAACAAGCGGGCCCATGTGGCGACTGCCGCTCCTTCTCGCCCTCGCCCTCGGCGCCTGTCACGACCACGACGAGACCACCACCGAGCTACCCTTCCGCGATGACTTCGACCGGGACGCGCTCGGCCCCCACTGGTTTCCCTCGGGTGGGGTCTGGCAGATCCAGGACGGCAAGGTCGAGACCTACGGCGGCAACAATGCGCCCCTGTTCCTCAAGGCCGCCCTCCCCGCCGACGTTGTGGTGGAGCTGAAGGTCGAGACCGGACGCACGGTAGATGCCAAGGTCGAGCTGATGACGGACGGCCTGCGCCACTCGACCGGCTACATCTTCATCCTCGGCGGTTGGGACAACGAGCGCTCCTGCATCGCCCGCCTCGACGAGCACGGTCGAGACCGGGTGTGCAAGCAGCCTACGGGGGTGAAGCCGCGTGGCGAGCACACCTGGCGCATCGAGAAGAAGGGCGGCGACATCGACTGGTACGTGGACGGTGAGCTGTACCTGGAGTTCGACGATCCCGCGCCTTTGTCCGGCCCCGGTCATGACCGTTTCGCCCTGTCCAACTGGCAGAGCCACCTTCACTTCGACGATCTTCGGATCTGGCCCTACGAGCAGGCACCGCCCCGATGAACGAGCTTCTCGAGGAGTACGGCCTCCAGCTTCATCTCGGCGTCGAGCTGCTGGGTATCTTGGTCGGCTGCATCGTCGCCTTCTTCGTCGCCCGACAGATCATCATCCGCGTCGTCGAGCGGCTGGTCCGGCGGACCCCGACCACTTGGGACGACGTCCTCCTCGACAAGGGCGTGTTCCGGCGGCTCGCCTGGGCGGCGCCAGCTCTGGTCGTTTTCTACTCCGCTTATCGCCTCGAAAACGCCGAGCTGCAGGAAGTCCTGCAGCGCTTCGTCATCATCTACATCATCCTCCTCGTCGTCCTGGTGGTGAGCCGTACCCTGAGCGCCATCAACGAGATCTACCAGCGGACGGAACGAGCGAAGAGCTTCCCCATCAAGGGCTACATCCAGGTCGCCCAGATCATCCTCGCCATCATCGGCATCATCGTCCTGGTATCGACGGTCCTCGACCAGTCGCCGTGGGGCATCCTGAGCGGCCTCGGCGCCGCGACTGCCATCCTCCTCCTGGTCTTTCGAGACACCATCCTGTCCTTCGTGGCCAGCGTTCAGCTCACGACCAGCGACATCGTTCGGGTGGGGGACTGGATCTCCATGCCCCAGTACGGGGCTGACGGCGACATCGTGGACATCGCCCTCTACACGGTGAAGGTCCAAAACTGGGACAAGACCATCACCACCATCCCCACCGCCAAGCTGATGCAGGAGTCGGTCAAGAATTGGCGGGGGATGTCGGAGTCGGGTGGCCGTCGGATCGCCCGGGCGGTGAACCTCGACATGCGCTCGATCCGCTTCCTAGAAGACGAGGATCTCTCTTCCCTCGGCAAGGTCGCCCTGCTTCGTGCGTATCTTCCGGCGAAGCTGGAAGAGGTGAAGACCTGGAACGAAGCGCATCAGGTCGACCCCAAAAGCCCCATCAACGGCCGGCGACTCACCAACATCGGAACGCTGCGGGCCTACCTGTTGGCGTATCTGCGGGCCCATCCCATGATCCATCAGGACATGACCTTCCTGGTGCGCCAGCTGGAGCCGACCGCGGAGGGGCTGCCGCTTCAGATCTACGTCTTCTCCAAGGACCAGCAATGGGCGAACTACGAGGCCATCCAGGCCGACATCTTCGACCACGTGCTGGCCGCCCTCCCCGTCTTTGGGCTCAGGGTCTTTCAGAGGCCGACCGGTCACGATTTCGCCGCCCTGCGCGTCTCGGAGTGAGACAGGCCCTGCGCGGCGCCGCTCCCCCGGCCGAATGGGAGCGTAGCCGTGAAGCGCATCCTCCTCAGTCTTCTTTGCCTGACCTGCCCGGCCGTGGCCTCCGCCCAGGTCTGCGGTGACGGCGTCGTGGAGCTGGGCGAGGCTTGTGACGACGGCAACACCAGCGACGGCGACTGCTGCAGCTCGACCTGCACCCTGGCCCCGGCCGGCACGGTGTGCCGGCCTTCGATCGGTCCCTGCGACCGGAGCGAGACCTGTGACGGGGTCAACGGCCTGTGTCCCAACGACACCTTCACGGCCGCCGGCACCTTTTGCCGGGTCGAGGCGGGGACCTGTGACGTGCTCGAAGCTTGCACCGGCCAGAGCCCCAGCTGCCCCGGCGACGCCTTCTTGCCGGCGGGGACGGTGTGTCGGGTCAGCGCGGGGGACTGCGACCTGGAGGAGACCTGCACCGGCTTCGACGCGAGCTGCCCGGTCGACGCCCGCGCGACGGCCGGCACCGAATGCCGGGCCAGCCTGGGCGACTGCGACCCGGCTGAATCCTGCGACGGCACGGCCGTCGACTGTCCGGTCGACGCCCTGGATCCGGCGGGGACGGTGTGCCGGGCGGCGGTGGGCGTCTGCGACGTCGACGAGCAGTGCGACGGGGCCGATCCCGCGTGCCCGAACGACGTCGTGGTCGGAGCCGGCATCGAGTGTCGAGCCGGGACGGGGGACTGCGACCCGGCCGAGGCCTGCGACGGCTCGAGCGGCCGCTGTCCGCCCGACGGCTTCGCCCCCGACGGGCAGGCCTGCCCCGACGGGGTGACCTGCAACGGCAGCGAGAGCTGTCTCGGCGGCGCTTGCTCGCCAGGCGCCGCCCTGATCTGCGACGACGGCGACCCCTGCACCGCCGAGTCTTGCGTCGAGCCTGGCGGCTGCGCCTCCACGCCCATCGCGGGATGCTGCAGCGTGGACGCCGACTGCAGCGACGGAGACGTCTGCACCGACGACGCATGTTCGGGCCCGGGCGGCACCTGCACTTCGACGCCTCGGGCCGACTGCTGCGCCAGCGACGCCGACTGCGACGACATGGCCCCCTGCACCGCCGACGTCTGCAGCCCCGGCCCCGGCGGGAGCTGCGTCCATAACCCGATCAGCAGCTGCTGCGAGGTGGACGCCGACTGCAGCGACGCCTCGGCCTGCACGACCGACAGCTGCGACGCCGGCAACCTGACCTGCGACTTTGACGCCATCCCGAATTGCTGTGTGGTCGACGCCGACTGCGACGACGGCAACGCGTGCACCGCCGATGCCTGCGGCGCCGGCGGCGTCTGCAGCAACGTGGACGATCCCAGCTGCTGCCTCGCGGACGGCGACTGCGACGATGGCGACCCCTGCACCGAGGATGCTTGCAGCGGCCCCGGCGGCACCTGCACCAACGGCGCCATCATGGGCTGCTGCGCGGTCGACGCCGACTGCGACGACGGAGACGCCTGCACCATGGATGCCTGCGACCCGGGCACCCTGCAGTGCGCAGCCCAGGACATCGCGGGCTGCTGTGCAGTCGACGCCGACTGCGACGACGGGGACCCGTGCACGATGGAGAGCTGCGTCGCCGGCACCTGCGACGTTCAGCCGGCGGCGGGCTGCTGCTCCCTGGACGCGGACTGCGACGACTTCGATCCCTGCACCCTGGACGTCTGCGCCGGCACCACCTGCGACAACCAGCCCATCCCGGGCTGCGGCATGGACATGGGCGGGGGGCCCGACGGCGGCGTGGCCCCGGACGCTGGCGTCGAGCTCGACGGGGGCGCCCATCCGGACGGGAGCATTGACGCGGACGGCGGCTTCGGCGCCGACGGCGGCAACGACCCGGACATGGCCGGGAGCCGAGATGGCGGCGCCCAGACGGACGGCGGCCCCTCCGACCTGGGTCCACCAGGCGGCGACCTCGGCATGCGCACCGACGGCCTCACCTTCGACGACGACTCCTGCGAATGCAGCGCTACCGGCCTGGGGGGCTCCTTCGTCTCCCTGTGGCCCTGGCTCGTGGTGGGCATAGGCCTCGTCCTCCGCCGGCGACATCGCTGAGCTCCGGCTCCACCGTCAGGTAGGAGCGCGCGCGACGACCCCTCCGATCGCTCAGACGGTGCGCTTGGCTTCGAGCTCGGTGCCGACCATCTGCTGCCAGTAGGGCGTGAGATCGATCGGGACGTCGAGCCGGCGGAGAAAGTTGAAGAGGCCGCCAAGCTTTCGGTGCAGGAAGAGCAGCCTCCTCGGGGGCGGGGAGTAGCGGAGGCTGGTGGCAAACTGGGTGCCGATCGCCCGAGCTCCGGCCGCGAAGTCTTGGTCGTTGAACTGGAAGGGCTGCAGCTCCGGATCGAAGGGCCGGGCCGCTTCGGTGAGGAGCTGAGCGAAGGCCTGGCGCACCTCGGGGCCCTCGCGGGGGTCGACGAGGCCGAACTCGATGCCGGCCTGGACGATGTCGTCGGTGCGGCCCCGCCCGATGACTCGGAGCAAGCCCACGTAGCGCTCTCGGAACTCATCCGAATATTCGAGGGCGGCCCCCATGTCCAAGAGGACGATCCGGCCGTCCTCGGTGATGGCGAAATTGCCGGGGTTGGGGTCGGTCTGGACGAAGCCCCACTCGAAGAACTCCTTGCAGTAGAGGTCGAGGAGGGCCCGGGCGACCCGCTCTCGCTCCTCGCGGCTCGGGTCACGCTTGATCCAGTCGACCAAGGGCTCGCCGTCGAGCCAATCCATGGTCAGGACTCGGCGGCCGCTGGCCTCCTCGAAGCTCCGAGGTACGACGTAGCGGGGATCGTCGCCGACCAGGCTCCGATAGCGCTCCAGCGCCTCCCGCTCCGCCCAGTAATCGGTCTCTTGATGGAGGATGGCGCGGAGCTCCTCGAAGGTCTCGGCCAGATCGATCCGACGGCCCGACACCGACAGCCAGGCCGAGGCTAGCCGGCGGAGGGCGTCGATGTCGCTGTCCACCGACTCGGCGACGCCGGGATACTGGATCTTCACCGCCACCGGCGCGCCGTCGACCACGCCCTTGTGAACCTGGCCGATGGAGGCGGAAGCGGCGGGCTCCTCGTCGAAGGACTGAAAACGGTCCCGCCAGGTCTGGCCGAGATCTTCTCGAAGCACCGTCTTCAGGTCGTCGAAGGGAATGGGGTCGGCCTTCGACTGAAGCTTGGACAAGACCTCCACCGCCTCCGGAGGCAGGAAGTCGCTCGCGTCCAGAGACAGCAGCTGCCCCGCCTTCATGACCGCGCCTTTGAGTTGGCCGAGGGTCTCTGCGATCAGCTTGGCCTGCTCGACCCGGGTCATGACCTCGCTGGCCTGAAGGCGCTCGACGGACCCTTGAAAACGCCCCGAGAAGCGCTGGCGGAACTCCTTGCCGGCGACTTTGGCCGCCATGTTCACGAGCCGGGAGGAGCGAGAGAACCAGTGGGTCTCTATGGGCGCCTTATCCACCCCGCCACCCTGGTCCGAATGGACGGCTGTCCGCAACCAAACCGTCCTTTTCGTCGTCGGCTCGCCGTTCCACGGACCATGAGCGCTGAGAGTCACCGCGTTCGAAAAAATGACAGGCCCGGTGCATCCGAAGCATCCGGCAGTGGCGAAGGGGAGAACAGCGGCTGGGCCCACGCGGCTCCGGCCATCAACTGAACCGGGAATCCGTGATTCCCCTAGCTCGGGGCCAGCAAGGGCCCCGAAGGAGCATAGATGTACACCAAGAATTGGCTTCCTGTTCTGTTCGCGCCGCTGGCCTTCGCCTGCGGCGATGATCCAGAGAACGGAAACGGCAACAATGGAGGGAACGGCAACGAACCCACCTCCAACATCGTCGAGCTGGCCCTCGCCACGCCCGAGCTGAGCACCCTCGCCCAGCTCGTACAGGACGCGGGCTTGGCCGGCACCCTGAGCGACGAAACCCGGACCTTCACGGTCTTCGCGCCCACCAATACCGCCTTCGAGGGGCTGCCCCAGGACGTCCTCGACTTCCTCGGCGAAAACCCGGACGTGCTTCAGAATGTCCTCCTCTACCACGTCCTTCCCAACGGGCGGTTCACGGCAGCGGAGCTGAGCGGCATGGCCTCGGATCGGCCGACCGCTCTCGAGTTCGACGGCAGCACCCAGACCGTGAACACCGCCCCCTCGGGCGACACCGTCGCGCTGACCGACGGCCAGGGAAACGTGCGCAGCGTCGCCAACGCCGACATCGAGGCCAACAACGGCGTCGTGCACATCATCGATGGCGTTCTCCTCTTCGACGGCCTGGAGCTGCCCGAGGACGAGGATCCGAGCCTGGCCGAGATCGCGATGGGCGACGACTTCACGATCCTGCTCCAGGCGGCGACCCGGGTAGGCCTGGACGGCGACCTCGCGGATCCGATGGCCGACCTCACCGTCTTCGCCCCCACCGACGCGGCCTTCTCCAGCCTGATGGTGGACCTGATGGGCCTCGACGACGACGTGCTCGAGAACATCCTCCGCGCCCACATCGGCGCTGGCGTCCAGGACGCCGCCGCGCTGAGCTCGGCCGGTGAGTTCGAAACCCTCTCCAACCTCACCCTGAGCTTCGACGGTCAGGTCGATCCCCCGACGGTGGGCGGCGCCGCCATCGCCACGCCCGACGTTCCTGCCAGCAACGGCATTGCCCACGTGATGAGCGAGGTCATCGTCCCCCCGACCCTTCTGGAGGTGGCTGCCAGCGTGCCGACCTTGAGCACCTTGGCCGGCCTCGTGGTCAACAACGCTTCCCAGGCCATTCGGGACGCCCTCGCCCCCGACGTTCTGGGCGGCGCGGACCCGATCACCGTGTTCGCACCGACCGACGACGCCTTCGCAGCGGTCTCGGACCTGGCCGGAACCCTGAGTCAGGAAGAGCTGGACGCTGTCCTCTCCTATCACGTCATCCCCGACTTCGCTCTCGGCGCCGATCTCATGGACGGACAGGAGCTCGCCACGGCCCTGCCCGGCGCCACCGTCACCGTGCGCATCGATGCTGGAGCCATCCAGCTCGAGGACGGCCAGGGCAACCTGGTCGACGTGACCGCGGTGAACGACGTCCGTGCCCTGGACGGCGTGGTCCACGTGATCGACGGCGTTCTGCTCCCCGAGTTCACCATCGGGACCCGGACCAGCCTACGGGGCAGCCTGAGCACCCTCAACCAAGCACTGATCGACACCGGTCTCGCCCCCGTGGTGGCGGATCCCGACGCGGAGCTGACCGTGTTCGCGCCCAGCGACAACGCCTTCGTCAATCTGGGCGTCAACCTCGCCAACGTGGACGTCGACGTGCTCCGGAACATCCTGCTGTCCCACGTCGCGGGCTCGATCCAGGACGCCGCCGCCCTCACGGCGGCGGGGAGCTTCAGCAGCCTGGCCAACGTCGACTACATCTTCGACACCAGCGGGGCGGTACCGACGGTGGGTGGTGCGGACCTGGCGGTGGCCGACGTGCCGGCTCAGAACGGTCTCATTCACCTGCTGGACGAGGTCATCGTGCCGCCCACGACGCTTCAGGTCGCCAGCTCGCTGCCCAACCTGAGCACCTTGGTCGACGTGGTGACGAACCAGGCCTCGGGCGCGATCCCCGTTGCGCTGGATCCCCAGACGCTGACCAACGGGGCAAAACCGATCACCGTGCTCGCGCCGACGAACCAGGCTTTTGACGATGCGGCCGCCGTGGTGGCGGGGCTGAACCAGCAGCAGCTGGACGTCGTGCTCAACTACCACGTCATCGAGGGTCAGATTCTGGCTGGAGACCTCGTGGACGGCGACACCGTGACCACGGAGGCGGGCCAGAGCTTGACCATCGTCGTCGACGGCCAAGGCGCTGGATTCCAGGACGCCCAGGGCAACATTGCCCGGGTGAGCAGGGCCGACGTCCGCACCACCTCGGGTGCCGTCCACGTCATCGACGCCGTGCTCGTCCCGAACCTCCCCTGAGGTTCGGCCCTCCGGCCCCGCCCCCAAGGGGCGGGGCCGAAGACGGCCGAGGCCGAGAACCCATCGGGCTCCACGTCCGTTCGTCGTAAGGTGGCAAGGCCGCGTCCCGGGCCGACACGACCGAGGGTAGGCAGGGCCAATCGATGCGCAGGCTTTCCCAATGGAAGCCTCGGACGGCTTCGGGCGCGAAGCGATGGTCCATGAAATAGAGGAGGCTGGTGTCGGGCTCCAGGGTCAAAAAGCCATGCGCCAAGCCCGGCGCGAGGCGCACGCCCTCGCCGGGGCCTAGCTCGAGCGCGTGCCACCGTCCCTGGTCCGGACCCGGCCGAAGCTCGACGCCGACGTCCCAGAGACGCCCGGAGAGGACTTGGACGACCTTCGTCTCGGCGTGGGGCGGGGCCTGAAAGTGCATGCCTCTCAGGGTCGCAGCCCGGCGGTTGTCCGACCGACTGATCTGCATCGGCGCAAAGCCCAGCGTCGCGGCGTCGAAGATCCGAGAGAAGGCACCCCGCTCGTCCTCGGCCGTCCCGGCCCGCAACCACTCCATCCCGTCCAGCGGTGTCGGCCGCCGCTCGACGTCGAGGCTCACTTGGCCTGCCACTCCGCCGGAGCGTGAAGCGCCGGGTCCCGATGAAGCAGGAGCTTCGGGCTCACGCCGCGCAAGATCCGAACCTCGTCCCCAAACTGCTCCGGACGCTTGGTCGCCACCATGTTGAAGCCGTGGGGCGGGCCCTCCAGGTAACAGCCGTCCAGCTCCACGAGCTCGATGGCGCAGTCGCGCATGGAGATGTTGCTCTGAAAGTCCCGCAGCGCCCACACCGTGTAGCCCTGTCCCTCCATGAAGCGGACGATGTCGGTCTTCACGAGGCCGTCGGTCCAGTCGCAGTACGCTCGGTTGATCTCGAAGATCACGTCGGGCCCGTCCTTTCGAGACAGAAAGCTGCGAGCGCCCCGAAGCGCCCGCAGCTCGCTCCCCTCGATGTCGAGGATCATGGCGTCCACCCGGTCGATGCCCTGCTCTTCCGCGTAGCGATCGAAGGTCGTGGCGGGGATGCCGTCGCCGGCGTCGGTGGGCTCCACCCAGGCGCAGGCGTCGCTCCCCTTCAGCTTCAGGCGCAGGCCGTCCTCGTCCCAAAGGGCGTACGGTATCGAACGGACGTTGGTCAGCCCGTTGGCCGTCAGGTTGCGCTCCAGATAGCTTCGCTGCTCGGGGTTGGGCTCGAAGGCGAAGATCTGGCCGCCGGGCGGCATGCGGCGGGCCATGACGCAGGCGTGGTCGCCGGCGTAGGCCCCGCCGATCACCACCGTTCGCGCCCGCTCCGCCCAGCGCAGCAAGAGCTTGGTGGTCTGAGGCTCGAACGCGTGGTCGGGGAGGGGCTCGGGCCGGAGCACGATGTCGCGGGCTATCTTCGAGCGGTAGGGGATCTCGAGTCGGGTCCCGTCCTCGAGCTCGAGAGGCACCGCCTCCCCAGGGGCGTGAAGCGCATCCACGATCGGACCCGTGAGCTCGTCACGGATTCGCCGTCCCGGCGTGTGGTGGCGGACCTCGTGGGCGCGCAAGGCGTCGACGAGGGCCCGGCGGGTCTCGGGATCTCGCCCGAGCTCTTCGAGCAGGTCTTTCATAGGGAAGCTCCTTCTTCGATGCGGAAGATGTCGGCGACGACGTCCCGGCTCGGCCGCTTGAACACCGGCCGACCGTTCTGTTGGAAGACGAAGCAGTCGCCCGGCGCGTCGGCGTCGATGAGGGTCTGATTCTGGCCGAGCACGGTCCGGGGGCCGGTTCGACAGCGGCCGATGACGCTGCTCCCGGGGTAGAGAACCGTACCTTTGCCCAGGCTCG
>CAYZFR010000046.1:10105-23895 GCA_964477875.1 uncultured Myxococcales bacterium | reverse complement strand
AGATCGTTTCACGTGACTGGAGTTCAGACGTGTGCTCTTCCGATCTGCTGGCGGCAGCGCGCGCCTGGGCGGCACCGAGTTCGACCGGGCCCTGCGCCCGGTGATCGAAGACCTGGTCCACCAGGCCACCGACCGCAGGCTCGACGCCTCGGTCGGCTTTCGACTCGACGCCTGCGCCCAGGAATTGAAGGAGCGTCTGGCTCTTCACCCTCGAGCTCGGGGCGCGATCGAGATAGCGGTTCCGGGCGGGGCCTCGGAGCTGAGCGTCGAAGTGGAGCTCGACCGGCAGCGGGCCGAGTTTTTGTGGACGCCCCTCGTCGAAGAGGCCAGCTCGGTGGTTCGCGGGACTCTGGAGGCGGGGGGCGGTGAGGTCGATTCGCTTCTTCTGGCTGGTGGCGGCTTGGGCATAGCCCCCCTCCGCCAGGCCATCCGTGCCCTCGTCCCCGGCGTGGAGCCGGTCGAGCTGGACTTCGACGCCGCCGCCAACGGGGCGGCCGTGGTGGGCGCCCGCATCGCGCGGGAACTGGCGCCGGGGCTGAACGAGCGCCTGCAGGAGGCGGTGTGGCTGGGCGCGGAGGGGAAAAGGCGCTGGAACCTCTTCCCGCAGCGGTCGGTTCCGCCGGGGCGCCGGAGCATGGAGCTTCCCGTGGACAGGGCGACGAAGCTCGCCTTGGTCCAAGGAGACGGAGAGGGACGAGACTGGATCGGGGGACTGGAGATGCCGCCCGAGGCCCATGGCGTGGCCGAGCTGGTGGTCCAACTCACCGAGAGCCTGACTTTGGAGGCTTCTATCGATGGAACCCCCGTCGCCGTGTCCAGCGCCCCCTCCGGCGAGGCTTGGTTCGAGGCGCTGGAGGTCGAGACCCCGGTCTCGGAGCAAAGGGGCAGCTGGTTGGACTGGTTTCGGCGTCGCTGACTCAGGGCACCAGGGCGGTGCCGAACCTGTCGATTCGGCGACACGGGCGTCCCGCCCAGTGCGTCGAAACATCGACACGAAGTGGGGTCGGCTGGCGATCGGGGTGGGTCTTCGCCCGCTCTGCGCTCGGCACGGAGGTTGCTCCACTCATCTTCATCATGTTCGACAGCTGGCCCTGCTGAACCGCTCACGTGCCCACATCCACCCCCCCGGTGGGCTCCGAGCCCTCATTGCAGCGATTTCAGGGGCGGTGCTAGCGTCCGTCCACCATGTGGGAGGTCTTCAAGACGCTGTCTCAGGGCGGCGTGATGATGTTCATCAACCTCGGTGTGTCGGTCTCGGCGGTCTCCGTCGTGCTGCTGCGCGTCTATCAGCTCTGGTTTCAGTACCGGATGTCGATGAACGCCTTTGCGGACTCGATCGTCGCGTCCGTCGACCAAGGCAACTACGCCAACGCCGTTCAGATCGCCTCCCAGAAGGCCTCGCACCCGCTGGGTGCGATCATGAAGGACATATTGCTCAAGGCCGACAAGTCCGACAAGGAGATCGAGCGCGCCTACGAAGCCTCGGCCACCCGAGAGCTCCCGCGGCTGAAGCGCTTCTCTAGCTACCTGCCCCAGGCCGGCAACCTCGCCACCTTGATCGGTCTGCTCGGCACGATCCAGGGCCTCATCGAGGCCTTCGGTGGAGCGACGGCCGAAGACGCCGCGCAGCGCCAGCAGGTGCTGGCGAAGGGCATCACGGTGGCCTTTTACAACACCTTCTTCGGCCTCGCGATCGCCGTGTTCTGCGCCCTCACCTACATCGTGATCAACGGCCGTCAGGGCATGATGATCGAAACGATGGAGAACGCCCTGAACCGCGTCCGTGACCGCATCATGGATCGAAACAAGGCGATGCGCTCCGCTCGCTGAACAGCGCGACCATGGCAGGAGGCGGAGACGAAGAGGCCACGGCGTTCGACCTGACGGCCTTGATGGACATTTTGTCGAACATCATTTTCTTTCTGATGGCGAGCTTCGGGGCGGCGGTGGTCGCCATCGTGCCGGCCTCGGTGCCCACCATCTCGGAGGGGGGCGAGAACGACACGGCGACCGAGGAAGACAAGGTCACCGTAACGATGAAGGTGGAGCCGGACGGGAAGGTCGCCATCTCGGCCGCCAACAACGAGATGCTGCCCGAGGAGCTCGCCCCCTACGACAAGACGATCCCGGGCAAGGACGGCGGCCTCGACGCAGAAGCCATCACCGCCCATCTGTGGAGCATCAAAGACGCCTTTCGTGCCTCGGAGAGCATCGTCATCGTGTGCGACGAGAAGGTGACCTACGCGAGCTTGATCGAGGCCATGGACGCGTCGCGGGAGCGAGAGATGGAGGTGGACGGAAAGACCGTCCATCCGCAGATGTTCCCGGCCGTCGTCGTGTCCTCGATGGCGAAGTGAGCTGCGCCCATGAGCTTCGGTAAGAAAAAGAAGAAGGGCGGCCTGCAGGCCCTGCAGGGCGGAAGCGAGAATCCGACCGGCTTCAACCTCATCGCCCTGATGGACATCCTGTCCAACATCATCTTCTTCCTCATGGCGAGCTTCGGAGCCCAGACCCTGGATCTAGCGTCGGCCAACAAGGTGAAGCTGCCTTACTCGACCTCGGAGCTCGCCCTGAAGATGTCGCTGTCGGTGGCGGTGTCCAGGGACGAGCTCTTCGTGGAAGACGAGCCGATCGGAGAGCTGAAGGATGGAAAGCTGATGGGTCTGGACCAGGATCGGATGGTACCCGAGCTGGAGAAGGCGCTGAAGCGGGTCCGGGCCGACCGTCTGGCCAAGAACGAGCGGCCCAAGGACGAGGACGAGATCGTCCTCTTCATCGCCGACGAGCGGCTGGAATTCGCGACCATCGACCGCGTCATGAAGACCTGCGCTCGAGCGGGCTTCACCAAGTTCCGCTTCACGGTCGGGAAGCAATGAGCTCGAGGCCGCGCTGTAGCGGGCCATGCCGGCGCGATGGCTCCTTGCGTCATGAACGCCTGCGGGCCCAACGCTTGAGCAGCATCACGATCACCAGCAAGCCCAGCACGATCATCGACTTGACGAAAAGGCCTTGGTCCATCCGTCTCATGATGGACTTTGTGGTGTCGTTCGCAAACGCCGAGTGCTAACTTATCAGCGCATGAGGGCAGCGGCTCCGGCGCCCAAGCCGGATTCTCCCGTCGACGCGGCCCTGCGGGCCATCGACCAAAAATTGTCGGAGTGCTCGATGGCCGGGCGGCCTTTTTCCGTGCTGGTGGCCCGTGGCGAGGTCGAGGCGCTCACCGACGCCGCCGACGTCTTTCAGCTGGACGGGAACACCGTCGTCACGCTGCCTGGCATTCATCTAGATCGAGCCTGCGCCCTCGCGGAGCGATGGGTTCGCCATCACGCCGGGGTTCGAATCGGCGTCGCGTCAGCCTACGGCCGGCTGACGGCGGCCAAAGATCTGGTGGAGCGGGCGCGCGTCGCGCTCGCGACCGCCGAAGCGGGACCCGTCGGTCCGGTGGTGTCGATGTCCTGGGCTGACGTCTCCGCCGACCTGCCCCGAACGCTCAGCTCTCGCTGAGACCTTCCTTTTCTGCCCACGCCCGCGCCCGCGCCATCGCCATGACCGGGAAGTAGTGCCGGTACATGTGGTAGTTGATCATGAAGGCGCGACTCAGCTCCGCCCCTTGTGACAACTCGTCCTGCAGCTCTTCCCGAAGCTCCACCCGCAGTCCGACTCCGTAGCCGGGGAAGCCGGTGCCGGTGTAGGCCGCCTCGTCCCAGCTCCCGTCGTTTCGCTGCCGGTCGATCAAGTGGCGCAGGCCGCGACGAACGGCGGCGAGGTCGCCGGGCCGGCGCCCCGCCTCCAGGGCCATGAGGGCCCAGGCGGTCTGGGAGGCGGTGCTCGGGCCACGGCCCCGGGCGTTCGCGTCCATATAGGAGCCGCAGCTCTCGCCCCAGCCACCGTCGGCGTTCTGCTTGGAGAGGGTCCAGTCCAGGGCCCGCTGGACCCAGTCCGCGTCCATGTCCTGACCGGCGGCG
Source organism: uncultured Myxococcales bacterium (assembly GCA_964477875.1). Classification (GTDB taxonomy): domain Bacteria; phylum Myxococcota; class Kuafuiibacteriia; order Kuafuiibacteriales; family Kuafuiibacteriaceae; genus Kuafuiihalomonas. Next base: position 19,930 of record CAYZFR010000046.1, on the reverse strand, counting down.
CGAAGCGCAGGGAGCACCGCGCCCACGCCGTAGACGTGGTTGACGCCCCAGCGTCCGAACCAGCTTCCATCAGGCTCCTGTTCCCGCCGGATGAAGGCGAGGCCCGCCGCCACCGCCGGGTCGCGGGCGTCGTGACCGAGGTGGCTCAACGCCTCCAGGACGTGGCTCGTCACGTCCACGCTCGGCGGATCGAGCACCTCGCCGAAGTCGCAGAAGGGGATCTTGGTCAAGAACGCGTTGTCGTTGTCCTTGTCGAAGGCGGCCCACCCGCCGTTGCTGCACTGCATGCCCCGCATCCAGGCCTCCCCCGCTTCCAGCGCTCGTTCGATCCGAGGATCCGGGGTCCGGAGCTTCGTCCGGGCCCGGGCGAGGACGGTCAGCGCGACGGCGGTGTCGTCTACGTCGGGGTAGGCCCAGTTCTCGTACTCGAAGGCCCAACCTCCAGGCTCCAGCTCCGGATCCTTGATCGACCAGTCGCCGGGGACCAGGACCTGCTTGTCGAGCAGCCAGTCGATGGCTCTCCGCAGCTCGGGCTCTTCGCAGGAGGCGCCGCCGTCCTGGAAGGCGAGCAGGGTGAGCACCGTGTCCCAGACCGGCGACACGCTCGCCGCCACGTAGCTCACCTCGCCGTCGTCGATGCGCCAGCGCGGATCCTCCAGGGCTCCGAGGGCCGCCTTCATGACTGGGTGCTCGAGCCCGAAGCCCTCGTGGGCGAGGGCCATGGTGGCGTAGACCCACGGCGGCTGGATCCCGCCCCACACGCCGTCGGCGTCCTGGTGGCGGACGATCCACTCCACGGCGCTGCGCCGGGCCCAGGGGCGAAGTGGCATGAGCTTGCGGTCCTGCAGGCGGTGCATCAGTCCGTCCACGGCGAGGAAGAAGCGCTCCCAGCTGAGGGCGGAGGCGGAGCGGGGGAGTCGGAAGTCGAAGTCATCCCGGCCTCCGGGGAAGAGCTCCTCCAGTTCATCGTCGCCCGGGAGCGGGTGCACGGGTCGGCGGGCCGACAGGAGCGAGATCGGGAGCAGAGTGGCCCGGGCCCAGGTCGCGAAGTTGTAGATCCAGAAAGGCAGGATCCGAGGACAGAAGATGATCTCGGGCGGGAGGTTGGGCGTGTGCCGCCACGGCCAAACCCCGACCAAGGCGAGCCAGTAGCGCGTGAACACCCGGATGTTCCGCAGGCCGTCGTGCTCCAGGATCCAGTCCCGGGCCCGCTTCATGGCTGGCGCGTCGGCGGGATGGCCGTAGGCCTTGAGCGCCGCGTAGCACTCGACGGTGGTGTTGACGTCGCCGCCGGGGGCTTCGTGGTAGACCTCCCAGCTCCCGTCGACCCGCTGCTCCTGAAGGATGGCCCTCGAGAGCCGCGGCACCAGGGGATGATCCCGGCGCCCCAGGACGTGGAGGGCGAGGAGCCACTGGGCCTCCATGCAGGCGTTGCTCTGCAGCCGAGCCACCCAATGGCCCTCGGGCTGCTGGTTGCGTCGACTCCACTCGGTCGCCGATTCGAGGGCGGCGTCCAGGTCGGCGGCGAGGCGTGGTGCCACGACGTGGGCCATGACGCGCCGTTACATCGCCGAATCTACGGGTCAACGGGTGTTGTCGAGCTGGCCGCCCGAACGCCGCCGGCCGAGCGCGCCGAGGAGGGTGAGCCACACGAGGCTCGACGGCGCGGTCGAGGTACAGCCGCTGCCGGCGGAGCGCTCGACGCCGCCCGGATCGGCAGGACCGAGGTCCGGGGGACCGAGGTCCGGGGGACCGAGGTCGGCCGATCCACCGTCGCCCGGCCCTGCGTCGGCCCCCCCGAGCGGCGGCAGGTCGAAGTCGCTGCGCAGCTCGTCGACGGCTGCGGGGCAGACTTCGCCGACCGTCGTGCCGGCAGCGCAGGGCACCTCGACGTCGAAGTCGGTCTCGAAGACCATCACCGGCGACCATGTCTCGCCATCGTCGAGCGAGCGGGTCACCTGTGTCTCGACCTCGACGCCGCCGCAGCCCCACAGCTCGTCCTCGATGTACGCAAGACACAGCAAGTCGAGATCGTCGCGGATGCGCTCGAACATCTGGCCTCCGTCGGTCGACCTCCATACGCCGGCCTGGTTCATGCCGCTCAGCACGACGACTTCGCCATCGGGGTGCCATTCGAGGTCGTCGATCGACGGTAGCTCGAGGACGTCCTCGAAGCTGCGGCCACCGTCGGTACTGGCGACCAGACGACCGGAGAAGGCGCTCGCGAAGCTGGCCAACAAGTGGTCCGGGTCGCGGGGATCGACGGCGTGGATCCGAAAGGCTCTTTCGCCCAGCTTCATGGGCGCCGTGGTCGACGTCCAGGTGGCGCCATTGTCTTCGCTTCGAAAGACGAAGGCCGTGCTCATCCCGGACGGACTCGACGACACCGAGCTCGCACCCACGTAGAGCCGGCTCGGATCACTGGGCGCGACGACCACCGAGTCGTAGCGGGCCGCACCGTCGAGTGCCTCGCCGGTGGGCGCCCACGTGTCGCCGCCGTCGTCGGTGGTAAATACGGCGTTGGACGATCGGGGGCGAGACGTGAGGGCGAAGGCCACCGACGAGTTCGCCGGCGACCGCGCACCCGAGAAGACTTGAACGTTGCTGAGCGCTTCGGCGGCGGGCGCCCAGTCACAGGCGTTGTTTGTCCCGACGGTCAGCCCGTCGAAGCCCGGCATCAGCAGGGCTTCGTCGTTGATGTAAAAAGTCGCCGGGTCTTCGATGTCGATGGTGCCCATGGCCTGGGGACAGATCCACCGCCAGCTCCCGGGCGCCGGATTCGTCCACTCCCCGACCAGCAGTCCGAAGGTGGTCTGGATGGCGACCTGGGAGCCCGAGGCCGAGATGTGGCTGGCGTAGCTGGGCCGGGAGTGGGCCGCGGCGGGGGAGCTCGCGGCCAGCCACGAGGCCACGATGACCGCACCGAGGCTCGCGCCCCCGAGCCCGCGCGAGCCGAAGCGGGGCGCGGACATCAGTTGGGGAGGACGCGCAGAAGCTCGGAGTCCAGCATGTCGACGAAGTACAGCACTCCGTCGGGGCTCGCTTCGATCCCGGCGAGGTGTCCCGCCTCAACGCCGGTGTCCAGGCTCCGGAGCCAAGTCCCGTCGAGCTCGAGGGCGTGGATCTCGCCCGTCGCGTTGTCGCCGACGTAGAGCACCTCGTCGTAGATCGCGAGGCCACTCGGTGTGTCCAGCCGTCCCCCAGACGGCACGAGCTCGGTCACGGTCCCGCCGGAGTACGTCGCGTCGAAGGCGAGCGGCTCGTACTGCGGCCGAATGCCCCCCACGCGGTTGGCGCCCGTCGGGTCGAAGCTGATCACCCGGCCGTTGCCGGCGTCGGCGGCGTAGACCACGCCATCATGGAACTCGATGTGCCCCGGCACGAAGGGCAGCCTCGAAAGCTCACCGATGGCGTAGCGCTCGATCTCGCCGTCCGAGTGATCGGCTTGGCCGGGACCGTGGTCATCATTGAAGTCGTAGCGTTCCAGCGAGCCGATCTGACCGTTGGCAACCCAGAACACGTTCTCGGTCTCGTGGGCGATGCCCATGCACCAGGGCGAGGCGTGGAGCATGTCCATGTGGGTGCCGTTCCAGCCCGGCGGCTGGCTGTTGACCTCCCAGTTGCGATAGATCTCGGGGTCCGAGGTCCAGAGGGAGGGGCCGATGAAGTCGGCGCCCGTGTCGTCCAGGAAGTTCCCGGTCCTGGCGTAGCCGCAGGTCGCGAAGAAGCCGTTCTCGCCCCAGGCGATCGCGGGCGGACGGCGCATGAAGTGCCAGGCGTTGAAGTCCATGATCCACTGCTCGCGCTGGCTCGGCGTGCCCGCTTCGAAGATGGTCGTCGTGCTGCCCTGCAGGGCAAAGCACCCCGTCCGGGCTCCGTTCGCGTCACAGGGGAGCTCGTTGGGCTCCATCCGGTGGCTCAGCCAGACCTCGCCGGTCCCGTCGGGGTTGAAGGCGAGGTCGGTCGTGCGGGCCGTCTCCGTCCTCGTCGCCTGGTAAATGGACTCGATGGTCACGCTCTCGGTCGAGCCATCTCCCCAGCCGATGAGCCCGCCGCGCGGGGGCGGTGCGCACACCCCGTTGGCCACGTCGCAGAAGGGCTCCTCGCCGCTGCAGTCGGTGTTGGCTTCGCACTCGGGCTCGAAGCCCATGTCGGGCTCCAGGCCCATGTCGGGCTCGGACCCCATGTCAGGCGCGAACCCCGCATCGGCTTCGACACCCGCGTCGGTTTCGCCGCTGCCCGTGTCGACCGAGATGCCAGCGTCGGGGCTGCCGTTTCCGCCCGTACCGCTGCCGGCCGAGTCGCCGCACGCGCCAGCAAAGAGGAGGAGAGCGGCGCCGAGCGCCGGAGTGGAGAGACGGCAAAACACCAGGAGGGGATTTCACAGTAACCCGGGGATCGCAAGGCGGACCCGGAGTTGGTCCGGCGTGCGTTTGTGAACGGGGCGCTCGCCGTCCGGGCGGCGTTTCTTTACATTGTCGCGCCTGGTCACTAAGGCTTCTAAGGATGGCACGCTGTTCAATCCCGTCCACGTTACTCGTCGGCCTAGGGGCGGTGGGATGTGGCGAGGACCCAGACCCCACGGGTTCTACTGCGGTCGAGCTTCGCTTCGACGCGCACGCTGGCGGAAGACGGCTGGCCTGCGGCAACGACTATCAGCTCGGAGACGGCCCTTTCGAGTACCGCGGCCTTCGTTTCTTCGTCTCGGACGTCGCCTTGGGGCCGGTGACGGATAGCCGGCCGGTGGCTCTCGAGGACGATGGTCGCTGGCAAGACGGTGAGGTCGCCCTCCTCGACTTCGAAGATGGCGGCTCCGAGTGCGCGGTCGGCACCGCGGAAACCCGGACCGTCGTCCGCGGACGGGTCGAGGGCGAGCCACCCGCCGGCGGCTTGTCGTTCACCCTCGGCGTGCCCTTCGAGGCGAATCACCAGGACGTCGCCCAGGCCACCGGCCCACTGAGCCTGACGTCCATGTTCTGGAACTGGCAGGGGGGCTACAAGTTCATGCGCTTGGACGGATTCGCCGCAGGAGAGGCCTACAACATCCATCTGGGCAGCACCGGCTGTGACGGCGGCCCGAACGGCGGCGTCACCGCCTGCACGAACCCGAACCGCGTCGAGGTCGCGCTCGAAGGCTACGCGGCCGGCGACGTCATACGCCTCGACCTCGAAGCCCTGCTCGAGGGCGCGCCCCTCACCAACACCACTTCGACGCCTCCCGGCTGCATGAGCGCGCCCGGGGACCCAGAGTGCGTTCCCGTGTTCCAAAACTTGGGCCTCTCCTATGGCGGAGGGAACTCCAGCACCCAGACCGTGTTTTCGGTCCTTGAGTCTGACGCCGTCCCGTGACCTTTCTCGCTCGCTCAAGCCGCCGACCGATGCCGCCCCGGGCTCCGAAGGCGCAGGGGCGAGGGACGCTCGAGAGGGCTTGGACGGCTCCACTCGCGGCGCTTGCCGCCGCCCTCGCCTGCGCCTGCGGCGACGAGCGCCAAGTGCCTGCGCCCGAGCCCTTTGTTTGGGACCTAGCGCCTGGGCTCCCGGCCCCCAGCGTCCCCGAGGACAACCCGATGTCCGCCGTGAAGGTGAAGCTGGGCCGGCACCTGTTCTACGACGTGCGTCTGTCGCTGAACGAGACCCAGAGTTGTGGCAGCTGCCACCGTCAGGAGCGAGCGTTCTCGGACGGGCTGGAGCGCTCGGTGGGGAGCACCGGTGAACTCCACCCCCGGAACGCGATGTCGCTCACCAATGTCGGCTACAACCCGGTGCAGACGTGGGCGAACCCGCTCCTCGACAGACTCGAGGAGCACGCCCTGGTCCCCATGTTCGGTGAAGAGCCAGTCGAGCTCGGCATGGCGGGTCGCGAGGACGTCCTCCTCGACCGCCTCGCGAGCGACGATCGCTATCCGGGATGGTTCGCCAAAGCGTTCCCCGAAGACGTCGAGCCCATCTCGGTGGACAACGTCACGAAGGCTCTCGGTGCGTTTCAACGTACGCTCATCTCCGGGAGATCACCGTTCGACCGCTACGTGTATGGCGACGAGACCGATGCCCTCGACGAGCCGGCGCTCCGCGGCCTCGATCTCTTCTTCAGCGAGCGACTCGAGTGCTTTCACTGCCACGGCGGATTCAATTTCACCGCCAGCGTAGAGCATGACGGCACGGCCTTCCGCGAAGTGTCCTTCCAGAACAACGGCCTCTACAACGTCGACGGGCTCGGCAGCTACCCGGCCCGGGACACCGGCGTCCACGAGATCACGCTCAAGCCCAGCGACATGGGCAAGTTCCGGGCGCCGACGCTCCGAAACATCATGGTCACCGCGCCCTACATGCACGACGGGTCGGTCCAGACCATCGACGAAGTCATCGACCACTACGCCCGGGGCGGCAGGCTCATCGAGTCCGGTCCCAACGCGGGTGATGGCGCGCTCAGTCCGCTTCGTTCGGGCTTTGTGTCCGGCTTCGAGCTGACCGCTCGGGAGCGCGAAGGCCTGAAGGCCTTCCTCGACGCCCTCACCGATGAGACTTTCCTTCGGGACCCTGCGCTGTCGGATCCTTTCGCGGCCGACTGATTGGGGCCATGCCGAGTGGTCACAGCTGGCAGGTCTCGGCCCCGGCCGGTCCTTCACACACGCCGACGTCGCAGCGCGAAGCCAAACCTTCGGGATCGCAAGCCTCGCCCTCGCCTACGATGGGACGGAGCTGAAGGTCCAATCCCAGGTCGAAGGCTCGGTTCAACGGTCCAAAGGCCGTGAACTCGACGATCAAGAAATAGGCGCCGGGCGCGATGTCTCGGACTTCGATCGCGCTCCGATCGTTGGTGGCCGAAATGTCGTCATTGCAGGCCCCCGCTATTTCCGTCCGGGGGTCGAGGCAGTCTTCTCGCAGGTGCATGATGGTGTCGCGGCCGGCCGTCACGTCGGTGTCGGTGCTCGCGACGAAGTCGTAGCGCCCCGTCGAAGGGACGTCGATCGAGACCGCCGTCTCGGCGGCCTCGGCTCGGCCCTCTTGTACGCAGGAGGGCGTACCAAAGGCCGGGTCTCCGGGCGGGATGCTGACCACCACCTCGCTCACGGTGCTCGTGCCGGACAAGCCGCCGCCGACCAGGTTCGCCGGGTCGCAGGTGAGCTGGGCGAGCGGCGATGCGCTGCAGATGTCTGCTTCGCACACGTAGGGCTCGGCGCAGAAGTCGACGGCGCAGCTCTGTCCGAAGCCGACCCGCGGGGGGTCGTAGGACACGTCCACGACCCGCTCCTCGCTGATCGCGTAGGCGTCATCGAACACGCGGATCCCGATCTGCTCGATGCTCGAGTTCTGCATGAAGGTGCCTATGGCCGGGTTCAGGCCGACGTCTGCGGCAATGATCTCGAAGCGGCCGTCCCCGCTCGGCGGAGGCGCCGCAGGAAGCGCGAGCGGGATCTGAGGCCGCCTGATGTGGTTGCGGAGCTCGCCTGGCCGTTCGTCGAAGATGATGGCGCTGACGTCTGGGTCGGTCGTACCGGCCCCGTAGATGTCTAGGATCTGCCCGCCGCGCCGGAAGTTGATGATCGCCCCGCGGACGTTTCCGTCCGGGTCGCCGCCGTCCATGCGGATGATCACGTCCGGACCGAACACGAAGGGGGTCGCGTCATCGAGGGTGGGCGGCTCGTTGGCGGTGGGGGTGATGGTGAGGTTGACCATGCCCTGGTCATCGAGCTGGGGAGCCTGCCCGCCGCTGAACCCGGTCACCACGAAGTAGAGCGTCTCGCCGCCGGTGGCTTGCACCGCGCCTTCGCTGCGGAAGTCGGGGGACTGGGTGTTCTCGGAGGAGTCCTCGAAGCAGGACGGGGACGGGAAGCGCCCGTCCGCCAGCGGGGGCGGCATTTCGCAGCCTCCGCGCCGGACCTGGATCACCGTGTCGAAGAGGCTCGAGGTCCCGGGATTGCGCGCGCTGAAGCGAACGGCCACCGGCCCGGTGCCTGGGACTTCATAGGCCACGATCTGTTGGGGCGCCCAGCGCGTGGCGGGGTCGGTGTTGCCGCACAGCAGCCCCAGGTCCCGCGGCCGGAGCTCGGACGCCGAGGTGTCGAACGAGATCTGGGCCTGTTCGTCCAGGACGCCGGTGACGAGCTGAGGGATGTCGCAGGCAAAGGCCCCCATATCGGGGAGGCCGGTGTCGGGAACGCCTGCGTCCGGCGTCCCAGCGTCGATCTCGCTGGCGTCCGGCCCGCCGGCGTCCAGGCCCCCATCACTTGAGACGCCCAAATCGTCCAAGCCCGCGTCGGGGGCCCCTCCGGTCCCCGCATCGCGAAGGCCGGGGCCCTCGCCAGCCCCATCGTCATCGCATGCGGGCGAAGTGACGAGGATCAGCGGAATCAAGAGCAGGGAAAGGTGGGTGCGAGGTAGCATGAAGGGTCCCAAAAGCCTCCGAACGACCCGCCATTAGAAAGCGATCGTTGACGGTTGCGCCCCCGGCGCAATACGGCACCTGACGTATGTCACGCAGCGCGCGCATGGCGCAACTCAGCTGTCTGGCTTTCGTGCTCGCGGCGTGCAGCAACGATGGCGGGGGGTTTGACGAGTCGGATGCAGGAGCCGAGGACGCGCAGGCGAGCACGCCCGACGCGGCGACCGGCGGCGACGACGCCGGCCCCGACATGCGGATCGACCTGGGGCCGCCCGACCTCGGCTCCCCCGATCTGGGTCCCGACTTGGGGCCCCTCCCGAACGACTTCGGTGATCTCTTCGGGCACTGCATCGAGGACGCCGACTGCATGACCTCCGGCGGCATCTGCCGCAGCGCCGAACAGGGGTTTCCAGGCGGCTACTGCACCAAGCCCTGCGACTCGGCCAACGATCGCACCGCGTGCGAGGTCACCCGAGGTGGCTTCACGGTCTACCACCACTGCGCCGACCGCGGAGCCGAGCCGGAGGGTCAGTTCACCTGCGAGTTCAACTGTCTGAACGGGCTCGACTGCGGCCGCGACGGCTACACCTGCGCCGTCGGCGCCCTGGCCGGCGGCGGTCTGTGCATCCCGGTCTGCAGCAGCGATGAACAATGTGCGTGGGGCACCTTTTGCGACCGCTTCAGCGGGGAGTGCCAGGCCGAGGAGCCGCCCGACGACCCTACGACCTTGGGCCTCAGCCCCAACGGCGGCCCCTGCAGCTCTGACGGGCAGTGCGCGAGCGGCGAGTGCTTCGAAGGCGGCAGCTCCACCCAGCCCACCGGCTGGGTCGATGGCACCTGCGTCGGCAACTGCATCTTGCCGAGCGGCTTCAACAACAACGACTTCTTCGCCGGCGACGCTCTTCCCCCGGGGACCTGCCCCGGAGAGAACCCAGTCTGCATCCCCAGGGGCCAAGCCCAATCGCGCCAGGACCTCGGTCTCTGCCTGCAGGGGTGCTCGACCGCCAGCGACTGCCGCCAGGGCTACCAGTGCGCCCGCCGCGTGGGCAACAAGACCTTCGACGTCGGCTTTTGCCGGCCGGGAATCTGCGGGCCGGGGGGCAACGTCACCTGTCCCGCCGACCACACTTGCGTGACGGTCCAGACTGGACCGGGCATGACCACCAACATCTGCGCGCCCAACTGAGGGCGAAAGAGAAAAGAGAGACCATGATGAACGTGAATCGAACCATCGCCCTGTGTGCCCTCGGTCTGCTGGGAGCCTACGCTTGCGGAAACGAAGGATCCGGGGATGGGAACGGGGCCACGGGCTCGAACGGCAATGGCAGTGGCGGCAGCGTCGACGCCGGGAGCGAGCCCGATCCGATGACGCCCACCGACACCGGCGGGCCCGGCGACACGGCCGACGCGGGCGTCGTCGCGGACGCCGGCTTCGACGCCGG
>CAYZFR010000046.1:0-10005 GCA_964477875.1 uncultured Myxococcales bacterium | reverse complement strand
GACGCCGGCTTCGACGCCGGGGGGCCGGAGTGCGAAGGGCCGACGAGCGGCTTCGGAACCCGCGAGGGCTCCAACTTCGCGCCCTTCGCCGGCGTCAGCTACTGTGATGGGACGTCGTTCGACTTCTATTCCGAAGACGACGGCTTCTGTGACGCGAGCCTCACGGTGCTGATCCGCGCCGCCGAGTGGTGCGGGCCGTGCCGACTCGAGGCCCAGGAGATCGGACAGGGCATCCTCGACGAGTACGGGCCGCTCGGCGTCCGCTTCTTGACCGTCATGGATCAGAACCAGGCCGGCGGCGCGCCGAGCCAGGCGGCCTGCGGCAACTGGGAGTCGAGCTTCAGCCTCGACCGAGACGCCATCGACCACCGGATGCTCATCGATCCGGCCCAGGAGGTCGCCGTGTACTTCCCGCCCGGCGCAAACGGCTACCCGGGCAACGTCATCGTCAACAGCGAGGGACAGATCGTCGGCCGGATCATAGGCTTCAGCGCGGAGCTGAGCAGCATGCGGGCTGCGCTGGACGAGCTTCTCGGCCGGTGAGCCCCGTCCTGGCGTCGCAGGCCGTCTTCACGCCGGCCAGACGCCTCGCCGTCCTTTCGAGCCTGCTCTTCGTCAGCCTCGTCGATTCGGCGAAGGCCCAGGAGGGGCTCGCCCTGGAGCTCCCGGGCGTGGGGCGGACCTCGTTCCAGCTCACGTCGACGACCCTGTTGCGCTACAGAGGTGACAACTACGACGTCAATCGCTTCGACGACGACTTCTTCAGCCTCTACCAGCGTCTCGACCTCAGCCTGCAGGCCGAGACGCTGCGGCTGGAGTCCCGGGTCGACGCCTTCGTGCCCTTCGTCGAGTACGCCCTCGGCATCGAGGACTGTCCATCGGGCATCGCAGACGACGGGCGCTGCTACCTGGACTGGGACGTCCGGCCCGAGCGCCTGGTCCTGCGCTGGGATCCTTCGCCGGCCTGGACGGTGGAGGCGGGCGACACCCAGCTCGTCCTCGGCCGAGGGGTCGCGCTGTCCTTCCGAAAGGTCGACTTGCTCGGGGTCGACAACGCCTTGCGGGGCGCCCACGCCCGGCACCGGGGGAAGATCTTTCGCTTTCAGGCCCACGGCGGCCTGGCCAATCCCCAAAACCAAGATCCGATCAACCTCGCGATCATCGAGGATCCCGACGACATCGTCCTCGGCGGCAGCGCCGGCGCGCGCGTGCCCGGCGCTTCGGGGCTGACCGTCAAGGCCCAGGCGGTGCGGGTGTGGTTCGAGGACAGCGAGCTGGCGGTCGCTGAAGACCGTGGCGTCGACGTGTGGGGTGGCTCGGTCGAGGTCCCGGCGCTGCTGCGGGGCAAAGTGGCGCTGTACGCGGAGGGGAACGTCATGCGCCGCACCGAAACCCTGCCCAACGAAGCGATCGAGCGCTTCGGTCGCGGCGTGTACGGATCGGCCCAGCTGCAGCTCGACCGCGTGACCCTGCTCTTCGAGTGGAAAGACTACACCGACTTCTTGGTCGCCCCGAGCGTGCTCGAGGGGCAGCCCTGGCGGATCTACAATGCCTCTCCCGCCGTCGAATACGACGGCCCCCAGCGGCTCCGGGGCATCGGCAACCAGCGCGGCGGCGGCGTGCGGTTCGACTACGCCTTCTTGCCGGGGCCGTGGGCATTCTCGCTGAACAGCGTCTTCTACGGCTTTTCGGAGGAGGTCGAGCGCGACCCGTGGGACGGACTTTGGGTCAGCCACTCCTGGGCCGGAGTCCAGCGCCGCCCGGTCTACACCGACGGCTGGACCTGGAGCTTCAACGCCGACGTCGGCGGCCGCTTCGAGATCGTCAACGAGCCGACCCAAGTGGACGCTACCTTCGGGATCGAGTCGGGGGACCTCGACCGCTCCATCGCCCACGGGCGGGGGGAGTTCGTGCTGGGCTACGACCAGCACGCCTTCGATCTCACCTTCGACCATCGCTTCGAGACGGAGCGCGCCATCGACAGCGAGACCGGCCGCTTCGCCCTGCGGCCTTTCGAGATCGGTGGCACCGCCCTCACGTACAGCTACGGGATCAAGCTCGCGGTCGCGCTCGGCGTGCAGTGGACGGACTTTCAGCCCGGGGTCGTCGACCGCAGATTCGAGCGGGAATACATCTTCGATGGCCGTCTGTACCCCTCGCTGGAGACCCGATGGACCTTCACCCCGGGCACCTTCCTCAGCGTGTTCGTCGGGCAAACGCCGGGGGGCCAGGTCTGCTCGGGGGGCATCTGTCGTGACGTCCCTCCCTACGAGGGCGTCAACGTTCAGTTCGTGGGCCGAATTTGATAGGCCATCCGGGAGCTTCCACCATGACCACGAGATCGCGACTTCGCTCCACCATCGCCGCCCTCAGCCTCGGGGTCGCGGCGTCCATTGCGCCCGCGCCGCCGGCCGAAGCGCGGGTCGGTGGTCAGGTCCCACCCTTCGAGCTGCCGGCCGCAGTAGGCGGGCCGAGCTCCCAGCCCTTCAACATGGCCGACCACCTGGGCGAAGACCCGGTCATCATCCTTTTTTGGGCCACCTGGTGCGGGCCCTGCCGGTTGGAGCTGCCGTTCTACGAGTCGCTTTACCAGAAATACAAGGACCAGGGCCTGGAGGTCGTCGCCATCAGCATGGACTCCCAGGACACGGTGATGCAGGCCGGGCCGGCCGCCCGGCGGCTCGGTATCAGCTTCGACGTGGTCACCGACGTCGACACCCGCGTGACCTCTCAGATAACCCCCCGCCGCTCCGCGCCGTTCAGCATCTGGGTGAACCGCGGGGGCCGCATCGTGTGGGAGAACGAAGGTTTCTCGCCCTCCGAGCAGGCTCGGATCGCCAAAGGCGTCAAGGAGCTGATGGCGAGCGAATCCGAGCCCGCGCCAACAGACGAAAAGAAGAAGTCTTGAGCGGGCCGCACTGCTGACCCATTCTCATCCGAGCCAAAAATTGGACGGGATCCGTGGTTTTCGGCTCTATCGCGTACGATGAGTCAGTCTGCGGACACACTGGAGCCCACACTCGACCGGCGGGCTTCCCTTCGCGTTCCCGTCGATCGGACGGTGAAGGTCGGACCGGCCGGGGCGCCGCCCCGAGCCACCATGAGGGCCGGCGACATGTCCCGGGGTGGGGTCTTTGTCGAGGCGCCGACCACGGTCAGGGTCGGCACCCGGTTCAGCGCCGAGCTGGAGTTGAGCTCCGGGGAACACGTGTACATTCCCGAGGCCGAGGTGGCCCACGTGGGGACGGGACCCGTGCAAGGCTTCGGGATCCGCTTCATCAATCTGCCGGCCCGGGTGGAGCGGGTGCTGCAAAAGGAGATGGCTCGACTCGACTCCGCGCCCAGGCCCTCCCGCGCCCCGACCCTGGTCCTGGCCGAGGACGAAGATCCCGCTTCAGGATCCGATGGGCTGGCCGCCTCGGCCTGGATCGAGCCCATGACCGGACTCCCCGAGCCCCTGGACACGGAGATCGACGAGAGACACCCCATGCGAATGCCCAGCCACTGGATGATCATGCTCGGACTCGGCTGCAGCTTGTTGGTGGCGGCGGCCGTCTTCGTCGTCGTGGCCGAGCTCGGTGAAGAGCCGCCGGCGGTGAAGACGGTGGGCCTCGACCCGTCCGGCCTCCCGAGCGAGACCCACGACGTGCTGATGGAGAAGGCCGAGCCGCCGGCGATGGATCTAGCCCCCGAAGAGGATGTGGACCTGGCGCCTCTTCCCCTCGTGCCCGAGCGCACGCCGGAGCTCGCTCGCACCGCCAAGGCCGGCCCGAGCGAGGGCGCGAAGGGCGAGGCCGCACCCGAGCGCGGCCCTGGTCGACCCCTACGCGACAGAAAGGCGTCCGAATCCAGAGCGGCGAAGACGGTGCTCGACGGCACGCCCCGCATGATCGAGTTCGAGCTGCCCACCGCCGCCCGGATCAAGACCGCCTATGCGCTCCGTTCGCCGCCCCGCTTCGTGGTGGACCTCCTCGACGTGGACCGGGAGCCGAAGCCCCGGACCGAAGATCCACTGGTGCGAAGGGTCCGCTTCGGCCGCCACCCCGGCTTCTCCCGCATCGTGCTCGACCTCATTCAGCCCCTCGACAGCGGCGAAGCCAAGCTGCGCGGCGGCCGCCTCTCGGTGCGCTTGATCCCTCGGCCCTGAGCGGCTTGCGCCTCGCCGTCGAGCGTGCCTCGTTCCATCGGGTGTCCGTGGCCACCGTCCGCGCCGCCTGCCGCTCCGAGCTGGCGCAGCTGCCGGCCATCGAGCGAGCGGCGGCCAAGCTCTTTGCGCCCTACGGCCTCGAAGATCTGTACGCCCGGCACCTGTGCAGCCTCCCTCAGCTTCGGGCGGCCCTGGCGGCCGGGCGCCTGCGTGTGGTGGCTTTGGAGAACGGGCCTCCGCTCGGCTTCGCGCTGCTGGCCACCCTCGGCCCTTGGGCCCAGCTGGCCGAGCTCGACGTACTCCCCGACCACGGTCGCCGCGGCTTGGGCACTCGCCTCCTCCTCGACGCCATCGACTGGGCGAAGGCCCGCCGCCCGGGGATCGTCCTGTCCACCATGCGTCAGCCCCCATGGAACGGCCCCTTCTACGCGAAGCACGGCTTCCGAGAGGTCACCGCCCTGGATCCGAGCATGCGCAAGCTCCGAGCCGTCGAAGCCCGCCTCGGCTTCCCGATGCGCCAGCGTGTCGTCATGCTCCGAACCTTCTGAGGCGGAAACGGCCCGGATCGCCCGACTGCCGTCACCGGGCTCGAGGCCCGAGTGCCGCCATGGGGCCGAAAGACCATCAGCTCTGGGGAGGAAAGGAAACGGCGATGGGCTGCCCGAGCATCAACTCCTCCAGCGTCACCCGGCATCGGCGGGCGACCAGGCGGACGCCGCCCCGGGCGGCGGTGGCCAGGGCCTCGGCGAAGGCGGGATCCAGGGTCTGGGCTGGGGCTACCGACTCGACGTCTCGCCGCTGGCACACGAACAGGACGGCGGCCGAGGTGGCGGGCTCGGAGGCGAGCCGGGTCGCCAGCTCCAGATGACGGGTGGCTCGTTCCGAGGGCGCGTCGGGAAAGAAGGCCTGCGTGCCTTCGGCCCAGGTCACCCCCTTCACCTCCAGGAAGAGCCTGTGGCCCATCGGATCCCGGAGCAAAAAATCGAAGCGGCTCCGGCCCACCGGCACCTCGGCCCGGTCCAGCTCGAAGCCATCGAACTCGGGGAGGGCCTGCCTGCGGAGCGCTTCGAGCACGAGGCGATTGGGCAGCTGGGTATCGAGGGACACGAGCTCGCCGGCGGCTTCGGCCAAGACGGCCGTCCAGCGAGTGCGTCGATCCGGATCGTCGGCGGGCCGAAGCCATATGCGGGTGTTCGGGACCAGCAGGCCCTCCAGTCGTCCGGGGTCGGGGAGATGGGCTTCGACCAAGGTCTCGTCGGGATCCAACCGAGCCCGCGCCACGAAGCGATTCGGTCGGTCGACCATGACGCCGGTGCGCAGGGGGCCAAAAATGGGAACGCTGATCGCCAACGGACGTGAGTTACTGGAGGTGCCCCTCTCGGATCAAGTCGACTTCCCGGGGAGGCCCATGGCATCGAGCCTCCGTGCAAGCCCACATCCCCCTCGAGTTCGTGCGATCCGCCGAGGACGAGATGCGCGCCCGCAGCGCGGCGTTCCTGGCCACGATTCGACGGAGACGCTCGGTGCGGAGCTTCAGCCCCGATCCGGTGCCGCTGGACGTCGTCCGCACCTGCATCCACGCCGCCGCCCAGGCGCCTTCGGGGGCCCACAAGCAGCCATGGACCTTCGTGATGGTGACCGCGCCGGAGACCAAGCGCGCCATCCGCGAGGCGGCCGAGAAAGAGGAGCAGACCTTCTACGAAGAGCGGGCGCCTCAGCGCTGGCTCGACGATCTGCAGCCCTTCGGTACCGGTCCCTCCAAGCCGTACCTGGAAACAGCGCCGGTGCTCGTCGTGGTGATGGCCCAGCGCCACGGCACGAGCCCCGAGGAGCGGCACTACTACGTGCAGGAGTCGGTGGGGATCGCGACCGGCATGCTCCTCGCCGCCCTCAACGACGCGGGCCTCGCCACCTTGACCCATACGCCCTCGCCGATGGGCTTCCTGGCCGAGATCTTGGAGCGCCCCGCCAACGAGCGGCCCTACATCCTGATCCCGGTCGGCTTTCCTGCCCCCGACTGCCGGGTGCCGGATCTGACGCGCAAGCGCCTCGACCAAGTCCTGGTCGAGCGCTGATCAGTACGGAACGAACATCACCGCGAAAATCGCCAGCCAGGCCAGGTCGATGCTGTGCCAAAAATAGGTCCACAGCTCCACTACCAGCGCGTTGTCCTCGTTCATTTCCTGGGCTCGGGCCCACAGCCAGAGCCGGCCCAGCGCGACGACCCCGACCAGAACGTGGAGAGCGTGAAAGACGGCGGTGACCCAGAAGATGCCGGTGTAGGCGTTGACGCCGGGCTCCAGGCCCATCTTCCACGCCTGCACCCCAGCCATGCTCTGAAGAAGGAGGAAGAGAAGTCCGAGGAGCACGCCAAAACCGAGCGCGCTCACGAGCTGCTCGCCTCGACCGCGCTTGAGCTCATTGATCCCGAGCTGGAGCACGACGCTGGAGCTGACGGCGGCGAGCGTCGCGAAGCTGGTGAGGATGAAGGGGGGATTTGGGAGGGCGTCGGGGGGCCAGCTCTGTGCGTTGAAGCGCAGCACTGCGTAGGCCACCAGCAGCGCCACGAAGGAGAAGGTCCAAGAGGCCATGAATATCTTCATCCCCAGCCGCTTGGTGTCGGCCGAGGCTTCGACGGGGCCATTCCAGTCGTCGGGCGAAGCGGCCTCGGGTCGAAGCGTCATTTTCCGCATCTGGACACGTCGTCGGGGATTCGGGCAACCACAGGGGCACCTGCTCCGAAAAGGGTTGGTGCTTCGGCAAGGGCCTGTTCTAAACCGCCGAAACCATGAGCACGAAAGAGTACGACGTCGTCGGCATCGGCAACGCGATCGTCGACGTCCTCGGAAAAACGGATGACGCCTACGTCGAAGCGAAGGGTCTACCCAAAGGGGCCATGAGCCTCATCGACGAGGAGCAGGCCGAACGGCTGTTCGCGGAGCTGAACGAGCCTCTGACCGCGAGCGGCGGCTCGGCCGGCAACACGATGGCGGGCCTGGCTTCCCTCGGCGGGACTGGCGCCTACATCGGGAAGGTTCGGGACGACATCCTCGGCGGCGCTTTCCGCAAGGACATCAGTGAAGTCGGCATCGACTTCATGACCCAGCCGGCCCCCGATGGGCCTTCGACCGCGCGCTGCATCATCCTCGTCACCCCCGACGCTCAGCGCACCATGGCGACCTACCTCGGTGCCTGCGTGAACCTCACGCCGGGGGACGTCGACCACGAGGTGATCAAGGCGAGCAAGGTGACCTACCTGGAAGGCTATCTGTTCGACCCGCCGGAGGCGAAGCTGGCCTTCGTGGAGGCGGCGGAGACCGCCCACGCTCATGGCCGGAAGATCTCGCTGACCCTGTCGGACACCTTCTGTGTGGATCGGCACCGGGCCGCCTTCCGGGAGCTGGTCAGCAATCACGTCGACATTCTGTTCGCCAACGAAGCCGAGATCCTCTCGCTGTACGAGACCGACGACTTCGACACCGCGCTGCGGGAGGTGCAAAAAGTCTGTCAGATCGCAGCCCTCACCCGTAGCGAGAAGGGCTCGGTGATCCTCGAGAGCGGCGCCAAGATCCACGAGATCGAGGCCGATCCGGTCGACCAGCTGGTCGACACCACCGGCGCCGGCGACCTCTACTCGGCGGGCTTCCTGTTCGGGCACACCCACGGGATGGACCTCCCCACCTGCGGAAAGCTCGGCTCGGTGGCGGCGGGCGAAGTGATCAGCCACGTCGGCGCCCGGCCGCTGGTCTCCCTGAGGGAGCTGGCCCAGCAGAAGCTCTCGATCACCTTCTGATCCTGACGCAGCGCAGCAGGAGTCCATCGGAAGCGCCCCCGAAAGGGTTACAAAAAGTCTCCGCTTTTGATGGGTTCCGCTGCATATTGACGGGGTGAGCTTCGACCTCTTCAACCCGACGGACGAACACCGGATGCTGCGGGAGATGGTGGCCGACTTCACGAAGCGTGAGGTCGAGCCCCAAGCCGCGGAGTTCGACCGCAAGGGCCACCTGAACTTGGACCTCTTCCGGAAGCTCGCCGAGCTCGGCCTGCTTGGCGTGACCGTACCCGCCGAACACGGCGGCTCGGACCTCGACGCGATCGCCTCCGTCATCGTCCACCACGAGCTCAGTAAGTCGGACCCGGGCTTCTGCTTGGCCTATCTCGCCCACGCCGTCCTGTTCGTGAACAACTTCTACTGGGCGTCCAACGACGAGCAAAAGGACCGATACCTCAATCAGGTCCTGAGCGGCGAGTGGGTCGGCGGGATGGGCATGACCGAGCCCGGCCACGGCACGGACGTTCTCGGTATGCGGACCACCGCCCAAAAGAAGGGCGACGTCTACATCCTCAACGGCGCCAAGACCTACATCACGAACGGCACCGAAGGGCACGTCTTCTGCGTCTACGCCAAGGTCGACGACAAGATCACCGCCTTCGTCGTGGACCGCAGCTGCCCCGGGTTCAGCACCTCACAGCCCATCAAGAAGATGGGCATGCGCGCCTCTTCGATGTCCGAGCTCGTTTTCGAGGACTGCGAGGTCCCGGCCAAAAACCTCCTCGGTGAAGAGCAGAAGGGCCTGCGCCACATGATGCGCAACCTCGAGATCGAGCGGCTCGTCCTCGCCGCCATGAGCGTAGGTATCGCCGACCGCTGCGTCGAGATCATGGTCGAGTGGGCCAACGATCGTACGGCCTTCGGGCGACCGATCAGCGAGTTCGGCCAGATCCAGCGCTACATCGCCGAGGGCTACGCCCAGACCGAGGCCGCCAAGTCCCTGGTCTACGACGTGGCCCAGAAGGTCGGTCCCGAGGTCCGTAACCGTATTGGCAGCGACGCGGCCAAGCTCTTCGCCGCCCCGGTCGGCAAGCGGGTGGCGGACTACGCGATGCAAGTCATGGGAGGGGCGGGCTACTGTAACGAGTACCCGGTCGAGCGACTGTACCGCGACGCCAAGCTCCTCGAGATCGGCGGCGGCACCCTCGAGTCCCACCAAAAAAACCTCGCCAAAGATCTCTCCCGCCAGCACGCCGAAAATTAGGCGAGAAGACCAGACGGGGAGGGGTCAATTTGTGGCGAATTCCCCGGAGAGGGCCTAGGGTCCGGGCTAGGCATGTACATCGTCGTCATCGGCCTCGGTGAGGTGGGACGGCATCTCATTCGGGTGTTGGAGCAGGATGGGCACGACATCGTGGCCATCGACCAGTCGCCCGATGCCGTGCGCTACATCGAGGAGCATCACGACGTGATGACGATGGCCGGCTACGGCGCGAGCGAGTCCGTGCTGGAAAATGCGGGGGCCGAGCGCGCCGACCTGGTGGTCGCGGTCACCGATCACGACGAGGTGAACCTGATCGCGGCGCTGGCGGCGCGGCAGTACGGCGCGAAGCGAACCATTGCCCGACTGCAAGGGAACAACTGGGCGCGAATGAGCGAGGGCGTACGCTACGGCCTCCTGGGAGTCGACGTGGCCATCAACCCGAGCGTGCTCGTGGCCCAGGAGCTCGTGAAGATCGCCCGCTCCCACGGGGCGGTAGAGGTCATCGACCTGGCCCAGGATCGGATCGAGCTCGTGCAGGTCGAACTGACGGAGCGTTCGAAGCTCCTCCATCGACCGATTTCCAGCCTCCCGCTGCCCAAAGATACGCTGATCGCAGCCATCGTCCGCAAGGGTGAGCTCTTCGTGCCCGGCGGGGCCGACAACCTGGTGCCCGAGGACTCGGTCTATCTCATCGGGCGGGCGGCGCACTGCCGCATCCTCGAAGGACGCGATGTCTATGAATCGTCGTTCGCCCTCGGCGGCCCGGTCAACCCGAAGACGGGTCGGCCGTACGGAGCCAACACAAAGGCCTTCCGCGAATGG
>CAYZFR010000045.1:5005-24168 GCA_964477875.1 uncultured Myxococcales bacterium | reverse complement strand
TCCACGAAAAGCCTGCCTACCCAGACGAATAAATCCGTTCTTCAGCACCCCCCTGTAGGCTCGGTCTCCATGAGCCGCGCCGACCTCCACGTTGTGCTCGTCGCCCCCGAAGTGCCCTGGAACTGCGGGAACGCCGGACGAAGCTGTTTGGCCGCCGACGCCCAGCTCCACCTCGTCGAGCCGGTCGCCTTCGATCTCGGCGAGAGAGGGGTGCGCCGGGCCGGCCTCGACTACTGGCCCTCCGTCCGCCCTCGGGTGTGGCCGGACTTCCAGTCCATGGCCGAGGCGCTTCCGCCGCTCCTCCTGATCAGCCCCGAGGCGGAGAGACCGTTGTGGGATCACGATCTGAGGGGCTCGATCGGTCTCGTCTTCGGACGCGAGAGCGTGGGTCTTCCCGAGACCCTCCGGGGTCGACACCCCAGCGCGCGGCTGCCGATGCCCGGTTCGGGGGTGCGAAGCCTCAACGTCTCGACCGCGGTGGGCATCGCGCTCTGGGAGGCGCTCAGACAGCGTGCCAGCAGAGAAGCTTCGAGCGACCCAGTCCAAGGATGAGCGGCATGGGACCCGAGCAGCGTCCCGGGCGCCTCAGGACGCGGCAGCGAAGGTGCGGCTCAGGGCGTGGTCGAGGGGGGTCTGTGGACGCCACCCAAAGTCGTCGTAGGCCGCCGAATGGTCGAACCAATGGTTCGTCCCCAGCATGACCGCCGCCATGCGGGTCAGGGGCGGCTCGACGTCGCCGGGGAGCAAACGGTAGACGTTCTCCAGCGCCCAGCCGAGCCGCCACGCCGTCTTGAAGGACAGCTTGCGTCGTACCGGTGGCGCACCGAAGCCCTCCAGGATCCGAGCCACGAAGTCCCACAGTCGCACCGGCTCGCCCAGCCCCAGGAAGTAGGCGCGGCCCCGGCAACTCGGACGGACATCCCCCAAGGCGTCGTGGGCCTGCAGGTGGGCATCGACGCAGTCGTCGATGAAGGTGACGTCGACCTGATTGGTGCCGTCGCCGACCTGGGCCAGCCGCCCCTGCCGACTTCGCTCCACCAGCCGAGGTGCGATCTGAGGGTCGCCGGGGCCGAAGATGAAGTGGGGCCGAAGGGCCACCGTCTGCAGATCGGTGGCGGCGAGCACGCGACGCTCTGCTTCCGCTTTGGTGGGTCCATAGGGGGACAGGTAGCGCTCCGGATAGGGCAAGGAGGCGCCGGCCCCAGGGGGCGCTCCGTCCTCGCCGATGACCACCGACGGCGAGCTGGTGAAGATCAGGCGGCCCACGCCCTCGGCTCGACAGGCGTCGATGACGTTTTGGGTGCCGTCCACGTTGGTCCTCCGGTAGGCCTCCGGGTCGCCCCAGTAGCCGACCCGAGCCGCCACGTGGAAGACCGAGTCCATACCCTTGGCGGCCGCCCGAACCTGGTCCGGATCGGCCACGTCGCCGAGTACACTCCGGGCGCCCATCGCCTCGATGGCCGGGTGCCGGCTGCGGCTGAAGACGGTGACCTCGTCACCCCGGACCCGGAGTCGCTCGACGATGTGGCTTCCCAGGAAGCCACCGCCGCCGGTGACCAGGACCTTCACGCAGCGTAGCCCTCCGCCCACTCCTTCAGGATCTCCCTCCGGATCTTGGCGTTGTGTCGGGCGTCGACGGGCAGGCTGGCCCGGAACAGGACCGCGGCCAGATCCGGTCGACCGGAGGCGGCCTCGAGCTCTCCGGAGAGCCGCCGGCGATCCTGCGTGCCTTTGGGGCGCTCCCCCGAGCGACACTCGACCACGAGCACCGGTCGCTCCCGGCCCGGGGTACCGACGCCGACCAAGGCCGAGCGCTCCACCCGCGGGTGCTGGTTCACCAAGGCCTCGACCTGAACCGGGAACAGGGTCTCGGAGCGGGTCTCCACACGGTGACTCTTTCGGCCGCAGAACCAAAGATGACCGTCCTCGTCGAGGTAGCCCAAGTCACCCATCCGATGCCAGGGACGGCCATCGGGGTCTGGGATCTTGGCGGCCGCGTCCGCCGCTGGCCGCATGAAGTAGCCCGGCGTCGTCACATCGCTTCGCACCGTGATTTCGCCGACCTGACCGGGCGCTAGGACCTCGTCCATCCTCTCCAGAGGCCGATCGCTGATGGGGATGATTCTCAGCTCCACACCGTCCACCGGTCGTCCGACCCAGGTCCCCTTGCCCTCCAGAGTCCGTGTCAAGAAGTCTTGCACATAGCGCCGGGCGCTCGGCATGCTCACCGGCAGGGACTCGGTTGACCCGTAGGGGGTGTAGACGTCGGCGCGGGGCGAGATGCTGCGCAGCAGCTCCTTGACGAGATCCGGGGGTGCCGGCGCCCCCGCCATCAGCACCCGGCTCAGGCCTTGGAGAGCGTTCCGGCGACGGGAGCCGACCAAGCGGCGCCAGAAGGCGGGGGAGCCGAAGGAATAGGTGACGCCGAAGCGCTCGATGCTCTCGAGGACAGGGGTCGGATCCACGGCCCCGGGGCGCGTGGTGTCCATGTTGGGGACGACCACCGAGGCGCCGAGGATCATGGAGAAGCAGGAGAAGAGCGGAAAGGCCGAGAAGTCGACCTCTCCCGGCTGGATGCCCAGGGACTCACCGAGGGCGCGTCGCTGGCCGTCGAAGATGCCGTGGCTGTAGAGCACGCCCTTCGGAAAGCCCGTCGAACCCGACGTGAAGAGGACGGCGGCCAGCCCCTCTCGACCCGACCCGTGCCGAACCTCGGCGCGGCTGTTGGCCCCGCGCTTTCGAAGATCGGAGAGGGACCGCCCGAGTACGCCGAGGGCCTGGGCTCGGACCCAGCTCTGCACGCCCGCGAATGCGCGTGGATAGAGCTTGGCGATCCACAGCACCGCTTCGGTCGCGATGACGTGCTTCGGATCCGCCTCCTGTACGGCGCGCAAGACGGGCTTCATCCCCATCGCTGGGTCGATGAAGACCGGAACCGCCCCCATCCGAAACAGGGCCCACACGAGGGCGAAGAAATCGAGAGAAGGCTTCAGGAAGACCAGCACCCGATCCCCGGGTTCGAAGCCTGCTTGGACCAGGCCTCGAGCCAGGTTCGTAGCGTCCTCGTCCAGCTCTTCGAAGCTCAGGCGCTCCGCCTCGGGGTGGTCGCCGTCGGCGAGGGCCCAGTTGTTGGACCGGAGCTCGGCCATCTCGGTCAAACGGTCGGCGATGTTGAAGTCGTCGCTCACGCCGTCCGCTCCATGAAGCGCGCCAGCGTCGGCACGATGTGCTCGTGGGCGTCCTCGAGCACGTAGTGCCCGCAGTCGGCCAGCCAGTGGGCCTCGGCCAAGGGAAAGCGCTTCAACCACTCTTCGTAAAAGCTGCGGTCGAAGCAAAAGTCCTGCCCGCCCCACATCACCAAGACCGGCTTGCCGTCCAAGGCGACCAAACCTTCGTCGATGGCGCGCAAGGTCTCCCAGCTCGGGTGCCGAGGGCTCATCGGGATGTCCTGCACGAAGCGAAGGAGCGCCTCTCGGGCGCGCCAGCCGTCGTAGGGCGCGAGGTAGCCCGAGACGACCTCGGGGGTGAGCCGCTCTCTTCGGCACACGCAGCGAAGGAGCGCGATCCGCGCGAAAGCGTTGAAGCCTCGGATCGCGACGGGGCCGAAGAGGGGAAGACGACAGAGGTTGATCGACGTCGGGATACGACGGCTCGGGAACGCAGCGGTGTTGAAGACCGCGAGGCACTCCACCCGATCCGGCGCGCGGAGCGCGCAGCCGGCGCCGATGGCGCCCCCCCAGTCGTGAACTCCGAGGCTGTAGCGTTCGACGCCCAGCTCGTCGAGGACCCGAGCCAGGTTCTCGACGTGGTCGGCCAGCCGAAAGCCGAAACGAGCGGGGCGATCCGAAAGGCCGCAGCCGAGGTGATCGGGCGCGATGACGCGGTAGCGATGCTTCAGCCCGGAAATGACGTTGCGCCAGTAGAAAGACCAGGTCGGATTGCCGTGAACGAGGACCAGCGCTGGCGCATCTCGGGGACCCTCGTCGACGACGTGCATCCGTCCGCCCGGGACCTGGACGAAGCGGCCCTCGAAGGGGTGAAGGCGGCGCCACGGCGGCGCGTCGGGTAGGGTGTCCAAGACGGCCTGGGTCACGGCTCGATTCCCATCATCATGCAGTTGAGGCCACTCCCGATGCCGAGGAGGGCGACGCGGTGGACGCCCTCGACGAAGCCTTCGTCTCGAGCCAGCGACCAGGTCAGCGGCACCGAAACCGAGCCGACGTTGCCGTAGCGCTCGAAGCTGGTGGCGGCAGAGGCCTCGTCGAGACCGAGGGTCTCGAGGAGGCGCTGGTGGTGGGCCCGACCGACCTGGTGGGTGACGACGCGGTCCCACTCGGGTCCGACCTGAGAGGCGAAGCGATCCCAAGTCCGGGCGGCCAATTCGAGTCCGGCCTCGAGCAGAGCCTCGGCGTCGGTGGCCATCGAGAGCTCGGCCTGGCCAGCCTGCCCCCCGACGCAGAGCACGTGATGCTCGCTGGCGGTGCGGTGGACCTCACCCACCAGCCGGGGGTCTTTCGGGGCATGTCGGCGAAGAAGCACCGCCGCCGCTCCCGAGCCGATGGTCAGGGAGGCGAAGTCCTTCTTGATGCTCTTGCGAGTCAGCTGCTCGTCGGCGAGCAGGCGCGCCACCGTCTGGTCGACCAGCGGCCGGCCGTCTTCGCCCGCCACCACCAGACCGGCCTCGATCTGGCCGGACTGGATCAGATTGGCGACCACCGCCATCCCGTTCATGATCCCCAAGCAGGCGTTGGAGAGGTCGAAGACCATGGCCTCTGGCGACAGCCCCAAGGCGGCGTGGACGGCGTTGGCCGTCGCCGGCTCCAGCTGATCCCGGCAAACGCCGCAGAAGACCAAGGCGCCGATCGAGCTCGGGTCGACGTCACTCCTCCGAAGCACCCGCTCCCCGGCCTCGGTGGCGATGATCGATGGCCGTACCGGCGTCTCCCAGAATCGTCGAGCCCCGACCCCCGACATCATGCGGAGACGTCCGGGCACGAGTCCAGCTCGGGCATAGGCGGGAGCGAGGCGATCTTCGAGGGCCTCGCTGCTCACCTCCACCGGAGGCTCCACGTGAGCTACGCCCGCGACCCCCACGTCTTCAAAGCGCATGCGCGAAGCCCTCCACCACCCAGTGAACGTCGTTTCCGGTGCACGCCGCCCACATCGGCGCAGCCCGGATCAAAGACACCGGCACCAGATCCTGCCCCACCTGCACTCGGCCGCCTTTGGGGCCGTCGGGGAAGCGCACCTGGCTGAGGCGGCGGATCCCATGGCCGAGATGCTTGAGCGACGCCTCGGCCTGGACCCAGGCCCTGGTGTCTCCGATCATCGTCGGTCCCCGGTCGGCCTCGATGTCGACGCCGACTCGGCGCGTGTTCACGACCCCGGCCACGCCCTTCTTGTTGTGGCTGTAGCTCCAGAACCAGCCCTGGTGGGGCATCGGACGACCCTGGTCGTCGAGCCTGAAGACCGGGGCCGGGGCGCCGACGAGGGCGGCCGCCCATGCGGTGACGGCTCGCGCGCGACGCCGCAGATCCAGGACGCGTTCTCGGCCCCGCAGGGCCTGGGCTTCGGCGGGGACCGGCACCACGACGGCGATCATTCCAGCCCCCGCAGGGCCGCGCTCTGTACGTCGGCGTCGAAGAAGTTCACGCCCATGCCGGCGTCGACGACCAGGCTCTGGGCGTTGATGCCCGAGGACCGAGGGCTGAGGGCGAAAGCGACCGCGTTCGCCACCTCTTCCACCTGCACGCCCCGCCCCCGCAAGGTCAGGTGCTCGGCGTACAGGTAGCTCTCGGCATAGCCGGGGATGCCAGCCGCGGAGCGGGTCTTGAGCAAAGAAGGACTGACGGCATTGAACCGAACGTGAGGGTCGCGGGAGAAGGACTTGGCCAGGAAGACGACCGAGGACTCGAGGGCCGCCTTCACCGGCGCCATGTACCCATAGTTTTGGGCCGCCATCTTGAGGTGGGAGATCGAAATCGTGACCATCGCCCCTCCGTCCGCCATCCGCGGACGCAGCGCTCCGGCGATCTCGACGAGGCTGTGGCAAGAGATCTGCATCGCCTGGGCAAAGTCTTCTCGCTTCGTCTCCTCGAAGGGCCGCATGCCCTCGGCGTAATTCGCGAAGGCGATGGCGTGTACCACGCCGTGGATCCGCTCGGGCAGGCGCTCCGCCACCGCCTGGACCGCGCCCGGCGTCTCGACGTCGCAGACTTCTATGCTGCTCGGCCCCTCGGGCCCCCGCAAGCGAGCCAGCTCCTCGCGCCGGCTGTCGCTTCTGACCACCCAGTGGACCCGAGCGCCGGCCTCGACCAAGACTTGGTGGGTCCGAAACCCAACCGACTTCTTGTTCGAGATGCCGAAGATCACGACGTCGCGGTCCGCGAGCTGGAGGAAGCTCATGCGGCCTCCACGTCGGCCAGCATGACCGTGAATCGCAGGCTGACGGCTACCTTGCCTCCGCTCCTGATCTTGCCCTTCATCCAGTGGGCAGGTCCGACCACCTCCAGCTCTTCCACCTCGATCTCGATCTCGTCGCCGGGTCGAACCGGCCGCTTGAAGCGAGCGTCCTCGATCCGGCTCACCACCGGGAGCTTCTCGCCCACGCTGCCCTCGAGTCGGCTCGCGAGCAAGCAAGCCCCTGCCTGAAGCGCCGCCTCGCACAACAGCACCCCCGGCATCAGCGGCGCACCGGGGTAGTGGCCTGCGAAGTGAGGTTCGTCGGCGCGGATGCGACGACGGGCGACGAGGCGACGCTCGTCCATCTCCACGAGCTCGTCGAGAAAGGCGAAAGGCGGCCGATGTGGAATGAGCGCTTCGACGGCCTTCATCACAAGCCTCCCGAGACTTCCAGCGTGGCCCCCGTGACGTAGGCGGCCTCTTCGGAGGCGAGATATAGCACCGCCTGGGCGATCTCGTCCACGGTGCCAAATCGTTTCAGGGGAACGGACTCCAGGAGTGCCTTCTTGCGGTCGTCATCTAGATCGCTCAGGAGTTCGGTGTCGATGAAGCCGGGCGAGACACAGTTGACGGTCACCTTCCGGCGGGCCGCCTCCTTGGCCAAGCTACGAGCCATGGCCTCCTGGCCCGCCTTGGAGGCTGCGTAGTTGGCCTGACCAGCCATGCCGAGCCGGCCGCTCGGCGAGATGATGTTGATGATCCGCCCCCACCGCGATCGAGACATGCGACGCAGCGCGTGCTTGCTGCAGTAAAAGCTCCCGTCCAAGTTGACGGCGAGGACCCGCCGCCAGTCTTCGTCCGACATCGCCCCGAGCACGGCGTCGCGCCGAATCCCGGCGTTGTTGACCAAGATGGCCGGCGCGGGTTCCACGGCCTCGAACCAGCTGGAGACCGCGGGTCCATCGGCGACGTCGAGCTGAGCCACCTGCAGACCAGCCCCGACCTCGCCCTGGAAGCTCCGGGCCCGTTCCTCGTTGCCGGCGTAGATGGCCGTGACCTCGGCCCCGGCTCGGAGGAAGGCCCGGCTGATGCCGGCGCCGATCCCTCGGGTTCCGCCAGTCACGACCACATGCCGGCCCGTGAAGTCGAACTTCATCCGCTCGTCTCCAAGAAGCGATCGACTTCGTTGGCGACGATCACGCCGTAGTTGGCCGCGCCCAGCCAGCCGCTCATGATGATCCCGACGCTCCCGGCATGAAATAGCCCCGCCACCTGCCGGGGCAGGTCCTGAGAAACGCCGAGACCTTCGAACTTGGTGCCGAAGGAGGTCGCCATGTGGTGCTGCGTGAAGAACTCGAAGGTCCGCGGGGTGGCCACTTCGACGTGATCGATCATGTCTTCTAGGTTCGGAACGTATCGTCCGAGGACGTCGATGGCCTCCGCAGCGTAGCGCTCCTTGGTCTCCCAGTAGACGGCGTCCGTCATGTCCTTCCAGTGCTCGAGCCGGCTGTTGATCGAGGCCACGATGGCCGCCCGCCGGTGACCAGCTCGCTGCTGCGGGTGGTAGAAGCTGAAGGTCCGGCTCGTGACGTCCAAGGCGGTGAGGGCGTCGGAGTCAAAGCGGGGCGCGCTGCTGGTGAAGAAGAGGTCGGCGAATCGTGGGAGCGGCGCGCCCTCTTCCAGCCCGATGTAGACTTGGCTGGAGGCCGAGTTCATTCGGACCTCGCCCGCGCGGCGCACATAGTCGGCGTCGAAGGCATCCTCCCCCGTGAGCTTGAAGATGGTGCTCCAGATGTTGGCGTTCGAGACCACGGCCCGACTCTTCAGGTCGACACCGTTCACCCTCACGCCCTCCACCCGGCGGCCGCCCTGCCCGTCGCTCCCGACCAGGATCTGCTCCACCTGGGCGTAGTTGCGAAGCTCGACGCCGTTTCGCTCCAGCTCCTCACGCATCCGGCGGATCAAGAGGTCGGTGCCCCCCTCGAAGCTGAAGACCCCTTTGGACATGAAGTTGGAGAAGACGATGCCGTAAGTGAGGGCCGGGTCGTCGAGGGTCGAGCCGTTGGCATAGGCGATCGGCTCCATCAGGAGCCTGTGCACGTCGGGGCGACCTGGGAAGTACTCTTCGAACAGCTCCCGGGTCGTCATCGAGACGTCGTCGGTGTGGGACATCGACCGGGCCCGGTCGAAGAAGGCCTGGATGCGCTCGGGGTCGCAGCCGAAGTCCTCGATCAGCAGCCGCGTGAAGTCTTCACGATCGAAGCTGGTGTCGACGGCGAACTGCGGATTGTCGAAACGGATGTTGTCCAGACGTACGATGGCGTCGGAGATCTCTCGGCTCCAGTACTTGCGGCAGGTCTTGATCATGCCGGCCGGAAAGCCGTGAAGCGAGATGTCGAAGACGTGCCCGCCCGAGCGACGGAACCAGGTCGCGAGGCCGCCCAGATTGTAGTGCTGCTCCAGTACCAGCACCGAGTGCCCGAGACGGGCCATGCGGTTGGCCACCGTCAGCCCGGCGAGGCCAGAGCCGATCACGATCATGTCGTAGCTCGGGCGAAGGCCCTTCAGGCGCCGGCCGTCGAGCATCTTGGCTCGACGCTCGACGAGGCGCGAGGGGCTGGTGGGGCTCGGAGGCGCCACCCAGCGTCGGATGATGGGGGCTTGGCTCATGCGCGAAGGATCCTCTCGTTGGCCACCGTCACGCCGGATAGCATCGCGCCGACGATGCCCGACATGCCCTGATCGGTGCCGATCAGGTACACGCCCTCGGCGCCGGTCTCGGCGCTGCGCCGCTTGTGGGGAGCGCCGTAGATCGCGCCGCCCTCGTGGCCGGTGTAGTGGTGGATGGTCCGAGGCGTGAAGGCGTCGGTGAAGCGGACGTGGCCGGCGAAGGGGCCGATCAGCTTGGTCACCGACCCCACCGAGCCGCGAACCATTTGCTCTTTGTCGGACCGGTACTGATCCTCGTTCTTTTGGAACCAGCGGCGACTGGACGCGAGGTGGGTGGCTCGAAGGATGGGAACGGTGGGCTCTCGGGCCTCGGGGTAGTTGTTGGGGCAGCAGAGGACCCCGGAGCGAAGATCCACGTCCCCCTCCGGATCCCGCCAGTCCATGCGGTCGCCGTGGGCGAAGAAGGTGACGCAGTCTTCGTAGCCGAGCTCGGAGAGCGGCCGGTCCAGGACCCAGACCGTCTCCGCGAAGCCGAGACGCGGGTCCCGCTCCGAGGGCTCTCGCCCCAAGAGTCGCTCGGTCTCCCGAGCGCCGGCGCTGCTGAGGACGGAGCGGCTGGTGACCGAGCCCTTTCCTTGGACGTCGACCCGGACCCCGTCAGCCGTGGGATGAATCGCCTCCACCGGAGCCTTGGTCCACAGCTCCCCGCCCAGCTCCCCGAAGCGGGCCTTGAGCCGCCCGAGAAAAGGACGCATCCCAGCGCTCGGTCGTCCCAGCCCTTCGCGAAGGATACTATTGAAGAGAACGGCCAGCTCCCACCAGTCGATGTCGTGCTCCCGGGCGTTGCCGTAGAAGAACATGGGACAGAGGAGCATCTCGATCAGGAGCGGGTCGTCCAGATAGTCCCTCAGTCGCTCCCGGGAGGACACGAAGGCTCGCTCCTCCATGGCGGCCGGATAGGCTTCCAGGTCGGCGGCCAGCCGCACGAAGCCGTCCACTTCGGACGGGAAGAGGCGGCGCACCTCTTCCACGATGGCCTCGAAGTCGTTGCTCAGCACCAGCTCTTCGCCGCCAAGCCGGATCGAGCTTCGTCCCTGGGGCACGAGCTCGAGATCCTCCCGCCGCAGCCGGAGCTGTCGCAGGACGCGCTGTAGCGGATTACGCTTCCCCCGAGGTCCGTTCGGGTCGGCCCAGTTCGTCAGGGCGTGCAGACCGACGTCGAAGAGGTGACCAGAGCGCTTGTAGAACGAGTTCAGTCCGCCCCAGAGATAGTGCTTCTCCAGGATCAGGACCTTCTTCTCGTATTGCGCGAGGCGAATGCCGGCCGCCAGCCCCGAGAGCCCGGCTCCGACGATGACGACGTCGAACTGCATCGGGCGCTCGATGTAGCCTCAGGCGGAGGCGGTGGTGATGCCCTTCTCTTCGAACTTCGGCATCAGGTAGGTGACACAGCCGTCGAGGGTCGCGAGCTCCATGTAGTCCTCTTCCGGGACCTCGATCTTGTAGCGCTTGCGGAGCTCCATGACGATGTCGAGGAAGTCCATGGAGTCGAGGTCGAGCTGATCGCGGAGGCGAATGCTCGGGTCGACGTTGGACAGGTCCTCGTCGGGGGCAATGTCGTGGATGATGTTCAGAATGATCTTCTGCAGTTCTTCGCTCGTCATGATTCTTCCCTCCCTCAGGAGGCCTCGCTCCACTTCTTGACGATCACGCAGGAGTTGATGCCCAGCATTCCAAAGCTGTTGTTCAACACGGCCTCGACCGCCGGGAGCGTCTTCGGTTCGTTGGTAACTATGTTGTCGAGGGCGCAGTTCTCGTCCAACTCGTCGATGTTGATGGTGGGATGAACTTTGCGATCCAGAAAAGAAGGTAGGTTGCCGGCCAGCTCCAGCGCGCCGGCCGCACCCATGGTGTGGCCGATGAAGCTCTTGGTGTTGTTGACGTGGGTGCTTCGGCTGGGTCCGAAGACGGCTCGGACCGCCTTCGCTTCCTGGACGTCGCCGAGCGGCGTCGAGGTGGCGTGAGTGCTAACGATGTCGATGTCCTCGGGGGACATCCCGGCGCTCTCGAGGGCGCTGCGCATGCACTCGGCCTGGCGCTCCCCGTTGGGAAGCACGAAGTCGGTGGCGTCGCTGTTGACTGCGTAGCCGACCACCTCGGCAATGATCGGCGCGCCCCGCGCGAGGGCGTCATCGGCCCGCTCGAGGGCGTAGAGGCAGCCCCCCTCGCTGACCACGATCCCGTTGCGACCCTTGTCGAAGGGGCGGGAGGCCTTGGCGGGATCGCTGTGGTGGGCGAGGGCGCCCTCGGCCTTGAAGCTCGCGAAGATCCCGAAGGTATGGACCGACTCGGACACGCCACCGGCCAAGGCGACGTCGACCACCCCCAGCTGCAGCAGCTGCACGCCCTGGATCAGGCCCACGTTGCCGGCTGCGCAGGCGGCGCCCAGACAGTAGTGAGGCCCCGTGATCCCCATGTTGATCGTGACCTCACCCGCCGGGTTGTTGGCCACGGTGCGGGGGTTGTGATGGTGCGACCAATAGCGCACGTCGTCATCGTACTCCCGGAGGCTGGCGATCTCGTTCTCGGTCTCGACGTTGCCGTGCTCGGTGGTCCCAACGAAGACGCCGATTCGACTGCGGTCCTGGTGCTCGAGGTCCAAGCCCGAGGAGGCCAAGGCTTCATGGGCGCAGTAGATGGCGATGGAACCGGCGCGAGTGCCGCGGCGACGCGCCTTGCGGGACTGGTGCCGCTGCTCGTCGAAGTCGCAGATCCCGGCCAGGACGGGACCCATGTGTCGGGTCTCGAAAGGAACGACGCCGGAGTGGCCCTCGAGCAAGGCGTTCCGAAAGGAGAAAAGGTCGTTTCCGTTCGGCGACGTGAGTCCGACACCGGTGATCACGACTCGAGGCAAAGGCGCCGTCGCTCTCATCGTAGGTCGAGGTAGCACGGCGACTGCGGCGAATGAACTGCCGTGTCAGACGAACTAGACAGTCAGACGGTTCGGGCGAATTGGCCCCTTGGCATACGACTTGTTTTCCGTCGCGGTCGATTTCGATACCGGTGGCGCGATGCTCGCGCATCAGCAGAGGGGCGAGGGCTCCAAGCCGGTCGTCCTCCTTCACGGATTCCTGGGCTCGTCCCGGAATCTGGGGCCGCTCGTCCGGAGCTGGGAATCACGAGCAGACTCTCGATTCCTCGCCTTGGACCTTCCGGGCCACGGGCGCTCGACCGAGGTCCCTCCCCGCAGTCTCGACGACATGGCGGCCCACGTGGCGGAGGCGATGAAGGTCCACCGCTTCGAGGGGGCCTGGATCGTCGGGCACTCTCTGGGGGCGAGGGTCGGCCTCGCTCTCCGGCGCATCGGCGCGCAGCCGGCGGGCGTGGTCATGCTGGACATGACGCCGGGCCCGGTGGGCCCCACCGAAACCCAGGCCGTCATCGAGGCGCTTCTCGACGCGCCCCCTTCTGCCCCGGACCGGGAGACGATGCGGCAGGCCTTGGCCGCCCTGCCCCGGCACCTCGTGGACTGGCTGTCCATGAACCTGGAGCGGCAGCCCGACGGGTCGGTGCGTTGGCGCTTCGACCGGCGAGCGCTCGTCGAGTTCCATGGACTCCATTCGAGCGAAGACCTATGGCCCCAGGCAGCGCAGGACCCGGGCCGCACGCCGGCCGTCCTCGGCGGCGCCTCGCGCTACGTCCCCCCCGCCGACGCCGAGCGCATGGCGGCTCTCGGCCAGCCGGTGCTCCAGATCGAAGGGGCGGGCCACTTCGTCCACGTCGAGGCGCCGGACAGAATCGTGGCCTGGTGCACGGCACGCATGGGCTGAGGCAAAACGGGCGAGGAGCATTCCCCGCTCGCGGGCGCCGAGGCCTCTAGGCCCGTTTCTCGTCCCCTCCATCCCGTCGACACAGGCAGGGTGGCAGGGCATGGCCGACGCCATCCTGCAGCGCGTGGCCCGTGGTGAACGGATGGCCATCGAGGCCTGTCTCGATGCCTACGGCGGGCTGGTCTGGTCCTTGGCGCTTCGACAGTCTCCGAGCCGAGCCGACGCGGAGGACGCGGCCCAGGACATCTTCGTGGAGCTTTGGCGGACGGCGGGACGCTACGACCCAGCCAAGGGGACGGAGGCCACCTTCATCGCGACGGTGGCGCGGCGCCGGCTCATCGACCGGCGCCGCTCCCGGGCCCGCGAGAGGCGGCGCGTGGTCTCGGTGTCGGACCTCGACCTCGAGGCCATCCCATCCCTGGACCACGAACAATTGGAGCGCTTCGGCGAGGCGCTGCTGGCGCGGCGTGCGATGGCCAGCCTCCCTCCCGACCGGCGGCGGGTCCTTCTCCTGTCGGTGGACCAAGGTCTGACCCATGAGCAAATCGCCCAGTCGACAGGGCTGCCGATGGGCACCGTCAAGTCTCACTTGCGACGTGGACTGCAAACAATCCGCAACCTTTTGCACGGCTCGACCGAAAAGAAGAGCAAGAGCCAGAGCGCATGAGAACCACGCCCACCGATCGTCTGGCCGAGCTCATGGTCGAAGAGCTCGAGCGGCCCCTCTCCGATGCGGAGGACGCGGAGCTTCGTGCGCTCATCGCCCGGCACCCCGATTGGTCCCGGGACGACCTGTCTCGGGCGGCGGCCGCTGTCGCCGCGGCTCAGACCCTGCCGCGCATGGAGGCCATGCCCGAGGCATTGCGGGCCCGCATCGCCGAGGCGGCGGAGCCCTTCGTGACGGCGGAGGTCCACGAGCTGCCAGAGCGATCGAAGGCGCGGTGGCTCCCGGGGTGGATCCCCTGGAGCGTGGCCGCTGCCGCCGCTCTGGCCGCGGTGGTGGGCTGGGCCCGAACGCCCGAACGCATCGTGGTCGAGACGAAGCCGCCGCCGGTCGTGGAGCCGAGTCCCGCCGAGCGCCTCGCCGCCCTGCGCACCAGCTCCTCCAACCTCATCCGCTGGGAGGCCAGCGCCACCGAGGATCCGCTGGCCGGCCGGGCGAGGGGCGAGTTCATATGGAGCCCCGGCCGGCAGGAGGGCTTCATGGTCTTCGAGGGGCTACCGCCCAACGATCCCGACGGGCGCCAATACCAGCTCTGGATCTTCGATCAGACCCGCAAGACCGAGCACCCGGTCGACGGCGGCGTCTTCGACGTCGATCGGTCGGACCGGGTGGTCATCCCGATCGATCCCGCGATCGAGGTCAGAGAACCGACCCTGTTTGCCGTCACCGTCGAGCAGCCTGGCGGCGTGGTCGTCAGCGACCGCGAGCACATCGTGGTCGTCGGGCAGCCCCCGAAGCCCCTCTGAGCCAGCTCGAGTTGAGCCGTCAGGCCGAGGTGGTGCTCTCGGAAGCCTCTGCTTCGGTGGCCGGCTTTTCGGTCTCGGCCTTCTTCAGCTTGATGCCCTCCAGGACCAGCTCGGCGACGTCGAGGACTTCGATCTTCTCCTCGTTGTCGGTCGCCTTCACGCCATCGGTGATCATCGTCATGCAGAAGGGGCAGCCCACGGCGATGGTGTCCGCTTTGGTCTCGGTGGCCTGACGGACCCGCTCTACGTTGACCCGGTCGTCGTTCTGCTCTTCCTGCCACATCTGGGCCCCTCCGGCACCGCAGCAGAAGGACTTCTTTCCGTGCTCCTTCATCTCGACCAGCTGCAGAGAGCGATTCGCTTGGATAGAACGCCGGGGCGCCTCCGTCTCGTCGTTCCAACGGCTGAGGAAGCACGGATCATGGTAGGTCACCTTCCGGCTCACATCTTCGCTGAGCTCGATCCGGTTGTCGGCGATCAGCTGGTCGATGAGCTGGGTGTGATGCATGACGTCGTACTCGCCGCCGAAGGCGGGGTACTCGTTCTTGAGCGTGTTCAGGCAGTGGGGACAGGCGGTCACGATCTTGTTCACGCCCAGCTCGTTGAGGGTCTGGACGTTCTCCTGGGCGAGCTCGTCGAACTGATACTCGTTTCCGCCGCGGCGGAGAGGATCGCCGGTGCACTTCTCTTTTTGGCCGAGGACGGCGTACTGGATGCCGGCTTCGTCCATGATCTGGGTGAAGGCCTTCACCGTCTTCTGGGCCCGGTTGTCGTAAGAGCCGGCGCAGCCGACCCAAAACAAGTACTCGAACTCGGCAGAGGAACCGTTGGTTTCGGATTGCTCCCACATCTTCAGGCCCTGGGCCTCGACCCAGTCGGCGCGCTTGTCGGCGCCGATGCCCCACGGATTGTAGTTGCGCTCGATGTTTTGGAAGGTCGTCGCCAGCTCGGGCTGGACGTTGCCCTCCATCAGCGTGAGGTGCCGGCGCATGTCCATGATGGCGTCGACGTGGTCGATGAGCACCGGGCAAGCCTGCACGCAGGCGCCGCAGTTGGTGCAGCCCCACAGGACTTCGGGTGAAGTCTGGCCTTCTTTGCGGGCCTCCTCCGATTCGGCGATGAGCGGGAGCTCGGGCTCGAAGTCTTCGGGCGCCTGGGCGAAGTCGAAGATGCCCCGCTGGGAGAGGATCTGGTCCCCGTTGATGTACATGTTGTCGCGCAGGTCGTGGATGAGCTGCTGCGGCTCCAGCGGCTTCCCGGTCCGCTTGGCGGGGCAATACATGTCGCAGCGGCCGCAGTGGGTACAAGCATAGGTATCGAGGAGCGCCTTCCAGCTGAACTCGTTGAACTTGCTCTTGCCGTAGACCTCGGCCGTTTCGAAGTCGATGCGGTCCAGGGCCGCTTTGTGCTTGTTCTTCTTGTAGGCGAAGATGTTCGGGATCGCGCCGAGCAGGTGCAGGTGTTTACTGAGCGGGATGACGTTCAAGAACACGAGCAAAATGACGGCGTGGGCCCACCAGAAGACCTCGTAGCCGTACCAGGCCGTCGCAGCCGGGACGCCGGCGAGGGCGCTCGCCACCACGTTGGAGATGATGAGCGTGTCCTCGTGCAGCATCTCGGGGTGGTCGCTGGCGATCCCGAAGCCCATGGCGAGGAAGTAGGTCACCATCACGCCCGCGATGAGGCCGAGGATGACGTATCCCTCCGTGGTGGCGTGGATGTGGCTGGGTCGGACCACGGCCCGCCGGAACAGCGCCGCCGCCACCGCGAAGAGGACGATGAAAGCGAGCAGGTCCTCGCCGACGAGGATGGCGTTGTAGAGCGGCTCGCCTAGGAAGGACATCGAGAAGGCAGGGAACACGCCTCGGACCAAAAACTCGATGTGCCCCACCGTGATGATCAAGAAGCCCCAGAAAAAGATGACGTGGTTCCAGCCGAATTTCTCGTCCACCACGCGGCGCTGCATGAACACGAAGTAGACCACCGCCCCGATGCGATCGATGATCGCAGGAACGAAGCTGCTCACGTCCTGCCCCAGGCGGAGGAGCCGGGTCATCCGCCAAACCGACCAGGCAAAGCCGCCCATGCCGGCGGCGAACAGGATCGCGAACAAGACCGACTTCACGGCGGAGTATTCCATCGAGACGAGAAAGCCACGGGCGCGGCGGCCCGGCAAGCGAAGAGGCCCAGCGGCCGAGGTTCCGAAAATGGAAGTCTTCTCGGTCTCCTGGCACACTGGGCCTCGTGCGTGTCTGCCCGCGCTGCCGCCTGATGTACGGCGCACCGTTCCCGTGGTGCGGCCTGGACCGAACGCCTCTTGAGGAGGTGGAGGTCGATCCCCTCGTCGGCACCCGGGTGGACCGCTATGAAATCCTCGATCTGATCGGAACGGGCGGAACGGGTCGAGTGTATCGGGGTCGACACGCAGTCCTCGGTCGCGACTGCGCGGTGAAAGTGCTCTACGGGGAGTTCGCGTGCGAACCGAAGTTCGTCGAACGTTTTCGGCGGGAGGCCAAGGCCATGTGCGAGATCCGCCACCCGAACATCGTCGGCGTGGAGGACTTCGGTCGGACGCCGGAGGGGTTGCTCTTCCTGGTGATGGAGTACGTGCAGGGCCAGACCCTGGAGGCGCTGCTCGACCGACAAGGCCACTTGTCTCCAGAGTGGGCGGCCGCCGTTCTGCGCGACGTCCTTCAGGGCCTGGACGCCGCCCATCGTCGCGAGTTCGTTCATCGCGACGTCAAGCCCCAGAACATCCTCATCCGAGAGGACGGCGTCGCGAAGCTGCTCGACTTTGGAACGGTGAGCTTGCCCGCCACCGAGCGCCTCACTTCGGTCGGTCACATCGTCGGGACGCCGGCCTACATGGCGCCGGAGCAAACCGGTGACCAACCCATCACCGCCCAGGCCGACCTCTACAGCGCGGGCGTGGTGCTCCACGAGATGTTGACCGGCCGCCTTCCCTTCACCGGACGAAACCGGGCCGAGATCTTGATCAAGCACGTCACGCAGCCCGTCCCGCCGATGCCCGCCTGCTACGGCTTGGAGGGGCTGGTGCGAGAGCTGCTCGAGAAGACCCCCGCCGGCCGCCCGCCCTCGGCGGGGGCGGTCCTCGCCCGGCTGGAACAGCTCGACCTCGACGAGGCCATCGCCGCTTCGACGACCGCCGACGCGCCCTTCATGAGCGCAAGCGGTCCCTCCGAGCAGCCGACCGGCGCCGGATCGCCGTCGCCCAGCCCCTCCGACGCCACTGTGCGGCAGCCCGCGCCGGCCGCCCTCATGGAAGACACGGCGCCTGGCCTCTCCAAGGCCCCCGCGTCCGGACCCAGCTTTGCTCCATCGAGCCCCTGGAGCGACGACGTCGCGATGCCGGGGCGCTGGGTGGCGAGCGCCGACCCTCGGGCCTACCCTCGGTCTAGAGCCGCGGTCGCCGCCGCTCCGTCGCCGGCGCCGAGCGCGGCGACCCAGGTCCTCGTCGAAGCTCCGCCGGCCCGGCCGGTCGGCGACGCGCCTTCGTCGCCTCCAGTCGAGGATCTGGCGGCTCGCGCGGCTTCGGTTGCTTCGAAATCGAGAGCGTTTCCTTGGACTTGGGTCTTCCTGGGCCTCGCCCTGGTCTCGCTCCTGGGGGCGGCGGCGACCCTGTTCGCAGGGGGAGAAGAGCCTCGGGTCCGGGTCGTCCAACCGCAGCCTTGAGGCGGCGGTGCATACGGCCTTGACGCGAACAGGGGGGCTTGGTCTACCCCCGGCCCCATGGCCACCCTGAGGGACCTCCGCAAGCGGGTCCGCGCCGTCAAGAACACCCAAAAGATCACGAAGGCGATGAAGATGGTGGCCGCCTCCAAGCTTCGGCGGGCCCAGAACGCCATCACCGAGGCCCGACCCTACGCCCTCAAGATGGAGGAGCTACTGCAAGACCTGGTGTCCCGGGTCGACACCACCCAGCACCCCCTCCTCGCCACTCGGGTCCCGCGGCGGGTCGAGCTGGTCGTCATGACCTCCAACCGGGGGCTTTGCGGCAGCTTCAACACCAACATCACCCGTACCGCGGACCGCTGGCTGGCCAACGAGGGCAAGGAATACGAGTCGATCCAGTTCGCCTCCATCGGAAAGAAGGCCCGGGACCACCTGGAGCGAAAGAATCTGGAGCTGCGGGCCTCCTACGACGACATCCTCAACGACCTCCGCTACGAGCGAGCCAGCGACGTGGCCTTCGACCTTTCGGAGAGCTTCCAGACCGGCAAGCTCGACGCGGTCTATCTTCTGTACAACGAGTTCAAGTCCGCCATCTCGCAGAACGTCAGGCTACAGCAGCTGCTCCCGATCCGGCCTCTGGAGGGCTGGGACGAGAATCCCAACGTCAAGATCGGCGAGCTGGCCGCGATCTCAGGCGACGTCCGCGCGGTCGCCGGTCGCTCGTCGGGCGAGGTCTCCTTGGAGCAACCCCAGCAGGACTTCCAGCTCTCCGAGCGCTTGGAGTTCAACACCGAGGGCTACGAGCACGTCTACGAGCCGTCCCAGAACGAGGTCCTCGACAACCTGTTGCCCCAGCACCTGGCGGTTCAAGTCTGGCGCGCCCTACTCGAATCCAACGCCGCCGAGCACGGCGCCCGAATGACGGCGATGGACGCCGCCTCTCGCAACGCTTCGGATCTCATCGAAAGCCTCAGCCTGGAGGCCAACCGGGTCCGCCAGGCCAACATCACCACCGAACTGTCCGAGATCGTCACCGGCGCCGAATCCCTCAGAGCCAGCTAATACAGGCCGAGCTAAGCCAGGCCAGGCTACGCCTGG
>CAYZFR010000045.1:0-4905 GCA_964477875.1 uncultured Myxococcales bacterium | reverse complement strand
CCACCCGCCAGGAAGCCGCCGGACTGGCGGTGCCAGAGGCTGGCGTAGAGGCCGTCTCGAGCGAGGAGCTCGTCGTGGGTGCCCTGCTCGACGATGGCGCCTCGATCGAGGACGACCAGCCGGTCGAGGTGAGCGATGGTGCTGAGGCGGTGGGCGATGGCGAGCACCGTCTTCCCTTCCATCAGATCCTCCAGACTCTCTTGAATGGCGTTCTCGACCTCGCTGTCCAGGGCCGAGGTCGCCTCGTCCAGGACCAAGATGGGGGCGTCCTTCACGAATACCCGGGCGAGGGCGAGCCGCTGCCGCTGGCCTCCCGACAAGCGCACGCCCCGCTCGCCGACGTGGGCGTCGAGTCCCCGGCGGCCCTTGGGGTCCCGGAGCTCGGGCACGAAGTCGTGCGCGTGGGCGAGGCGGAGGGCGCGCTCTACCTCGGCCTCGGTGGCGTCGGGCCGTCCGTAGACGATGTTCTCGCGCACTGAGCGATGGAGCATCGCCGAGTCCTGGGTCACCACGCCGATCTGACTCCGCAGGCTCTCTTGTCGTAGCTCCGCGATGTCTTGACCGTCGATGAGGATCCGTCCGCCCTCCAAATCGTGAAAGCGCAGCAGCAGGCTGACCAGCGTCGACTTGCCGGCCCCCGACCTCCCCACGAGGCCGACCTTCTCGCCGGGACTGATCTCGAGGTCGAAACCGTCGAGTACGCCGCCCCCTTTCCCGTAGTGAAACTCGACCTGCTGAAAGGCGATGGCGCCCCGCTCGACCTTCAGCGCCTGGGCGTCTGGAGAATCGACGATCGCCGGAGGAACGGACAGAGTCGACATGCCGTCCACCACCGTCCCCACGTTCTCGAACAGGGCGGACAGCTCCCACAAGATCCACTGGGACATCCCGTTGAGTCTGAGCACGAGGCCGAGAGCCACGGTGATGGCGGCCAGCCCCACCGCCTCTTCCAGCCACAGGGCGATCGCGGTGGCGCTGACCGCGAACATCAGCAACCCGTTCAAGGTGGTGAGGGTCGTCTGCACGCCGGTCACGAGGCGCATCTGGGCGTGAACGGTACCCAGGAAGCGGTCCATCCCGCTCTGCGCGTAGGCCTCCTCTCGGGCCGCGTGCCCGAAAAGCTTCACCGTCTGGATGTTGCTGTAGCTGTCCACGATCCGACCCGTCATCTGGGCCCGGGCGTTGGCCTGTCGCTCCGCCGCCGCCTTCATTCGGGGCAAAAAGAAGCGCAGAGCCCCCGCGTAGAGAACGAGCCAGCCGAGCATCGGCATCGCCAGCCGCCAGTCGGATGCGCCGACCAGCAGCAGTCCGCCGGTGAAGTAGATCAAGACGTAGAGCATCACGTCCAAGAGCTTCACCACCGTCTCTCGGACCGCGAGAGACGTCTGCATGAGCTTGGTGGACAGTCGGCCTGCGAACTCGTCGGCGAAGAACTGGGCCGACTGCCCGAGCAGCCACCGGTGGGCCATCCACCGGATCCGCATCGGAAAAACGCCCAAGGTCCCCTGGAAGAGGAACAAGCCGTACAGCAGCTTCACGAGGGGCAGCCCGAGCAGCATGAGCGCACCCCACAGCAGAAGCTCGTTGAAGTGCTCGGTCAGAAAGGTGTCGCGCTCCGCCTCGGCGAGCTTCTCGACCAGACGGCCCAAGAAGCCCATCAGCGCCACCTCGGCTACGGCAGCAGTCGCAGAGAAGAGGGCCATGGCCCCCAGGACCCGGCCCATGGGCCGGGCGTAGTGAATGCAAAAGGCCCACAGCGACGGAGGGGGCTGGCGAGGTGCCTCCTCGGGGAAAGCAGGGATCAGCTTCTCGAACCACCGAAACACGAATACAGGACACTGCCGGCGCGGATCCGCGGAGTCATGCGAAAGGGCGCGCCCACCCCACAGGGGGGCAGACCGCGGATGACTTCGGGGGTTTCGTGGGTTGTCATGGTCCCGTGGCCAAGGAGCAGGACGACTGGGCGACCAAGGTCATGCGAGAGGTCGACGCCGTGATCGAGAAGGTGGAGCCACACATCGCACGACGGAAGAAGTTCGTGCCCCCGACTCCGGAGGAGCGTCTGCTCCGAAAGCGCGAGCGCAAGCGGCGGAGCTTTCGGGGCCACACCCAGACCTTCGTGGTGGTGAACGCCTTTCTGTTCGCGCTGTGGGCGATCGGCTTCGTGACCGGGGGCGGGGGCTACCCGTGGTTTATCTTCCCGCTCCTGGGCTGGGGCATGGGCTACACCTTCCACGCCC
Organism: uncultured Myxococcales bacterium; assembly: GCA_964477875.1. Classification (GTDB taxonomy): domain Bacteria; phylum Myxococcota; class Kuafuiibacteriia; order Kuafuiibacteriales; family Kuafuiibacteriaceae; genus Kuafuiihalomonas. The sequence continues at coordinate 2,665 of CAYZFR010000045.1, read as the reverse complement.
TGGGCTACCGCTCCTGGCTCGACGACAACCGGGCCGCCCTCCGAGCGGCGGAGCGCCAGCTGCTGCCCGAGGGCCAGCGCGAAGCCGAGCTGGAGCGTTGGGATCAGCTGGCCGAGCGATGCCGGGCCACGGTCCAAGAAGCCAAGCAAGCCCTCGAGGCGCATCCGGAGCTCAGGGTAGCCCAAGAAGAGATGACGGACAGCTTGCAGCAGGTGAGCCGGCTCGCCGAGGGGGGCCGAGACATCGACCAGGCGATCGCGTCCATCGTCCCCGATGGCGTGGAGGGCTTGGACCAGCGCCTCGCGGCAGCGGAGTCGGCCTGGGCCGACACCGAGGATCCCGGCCTGAAGAGCGCCCACGAACAGAACTGGACCCTGCTTCGCAATCGCCGGGAAAAGATCGCGTCCATGCACGCGGAACGGGACCGCATCGTCGCGACCCTGGAGGGCTTCGTGTTGGCGGCCGAGAACCTACGCCTGGACGCCCTCCGCCAGGCGAAAGGCGACCTGGATCCCGCCGCGCTTCAGGCGCCGGTGAAGCGTTTGCAGCAGGAGGTCGAGATCCTGGAGAAGGTCCGGTCCGAGCTCGCGACCCTGAACTGAGGCCGCGAAGCTCTCGTCAGACAGCTGATTCTCGGTTGCGCTGCCAGACCGAGAGGTTGAGAGCGAAGGCGTAGGTCCCCCAAACCAGATACGGAACCATCAGGAGCCCGGCGACCCGGTCGAAGGTGAAGAAGGTCAGTGTCGTGGCCACCACCGCCACCCAGAGGACGGCAATGATCACGACCCCGGACAAGATGCGACGTAAACCGAAAAACACAGCCGACCAGAGGGTGTTGATGACGATCTGCAGGGCCCAGAGCGCAACCGCCACCGAGCTGCCTTCACGGATCCCCACCAAGGCTGCGGCCACCGACATGGAGACGTAGAGGACAGCCCAAACGACGGGAAACAAGAGATTGGGCGGAGTCCAGGCGGGCTTGTCGAGGTCCCGGTACCAGGCCCCAGGTTTGAAGAGCGCGCCCGCCGTCGCCGGGACAGCGCAGGTCGCGAGGAAGATGACGAGCAATAGGTAGAACACGCGAATTCGCCTTCTTGGCTCGCAGAGCGCTGCGAGAAACGCGTGGAAGGGTGGAGCATCTGGCCGCGTTTCTCAAGGCCGTGGAACCGGCAGGGCCACGGATTGACTGTGCGCGGCGAACCGGCGCCTCAGGTCGCGGCCGGGGCCTCGCCAGCCTGGCCCCGCGGCTGCGACGACTCGTCTCGAGCGGTGCTGAGTCTTACCCACAGCGTGTAGAGCAGGATCATCAGAAGCAGGTTGGCCGCGCCCTGAATCGTAAGTTGCGCAGCGGTGATGTTCCCGACCGCGGTGTAGATGTAGAAGGCGTAGAGCACGCCGAGCGCAAGCTCGCCGATCGCAGCCCAAAGGAGATTCAGGTACTTGAGCGGGTCGGAGAGCATGACGGCGTAGAATCCGCCGAGGACCAGCATCACCATACCGTACTGTGTGCTCATCGAGACGAGGTCGGAGGACCAGCCGCCTTCGGGCGCCCACCCCGTAATCCTTGCACCGAGCTCGGGGGCGACCGTAGCGAGTAAACCGAATGCGACGTGCCAGAGCACCCACACGGCCAGAATGACTTGGAGGAGGAATTTTCCCTTCATGGTGAGACCTTGACGCACTGGTTGCCTGCGCACACCCCAAACTGTCAACTCCCGCTTACGCATGCTTTTCCGGGCATGGGCACCAGCCCCGGGAGCAGCAAGGGCCGGGTCGCCTCAGGGTCCACCCGCCCGAGCCGTCCGGAGGCTTCCGCGAAGAGACCGACAGCCAGCCGGGGAAAGACGTTTTCAGAACGCCCCTCGGGCCGCGATGCGTTCGGCCCAGGCAAGCTGGGTCGGCGAGCCGAAGCGAGCGGTCAAGGCCCGGCGGTCGCCGCGCAGGCGCTCGCCCCCATGCCAGCGCTGGACTAGATGCCGCAGTGCCGAAGACAGCGATCCCTGCGGATAGCGCAGCTCGTCTGGATAAAGCTCGGGATAGACGAGCGCGTCTGGAACCAGAGGGCGGGCTCCAGAATGGGTCGCCTCGAGCATCGACAATCCGAAGAATTCCTGCCGGGCGGTGCTGAGGGCGAGGTCGGTCCTTAGGAGCAGGGCCTCGTACTCCGGCCGAGGTAGGAATTCGTCAACGACGAGCCGCTCGCCAAGGCGTTCGCGCAGCGCCGTCAACTCGGGCGGGATCTTGGGGTAGCGCTGGCCGCAGAGGGCGAGTCGAAAAGAGAGTCCAGCGTCCATCAGATCGAAAACAGCCCCGGCCAGCTCCTCGGGGCCCTTGTCGAACTCCCAGCGGTGGTTCCACAGCAACAGCGGTCCGTCCTTGGCTCGAGCCCGCGAAGGCTCGGCCTGGAGCTGCTCGACGCCGAGCGCAGGGAGTCGCATGGGGACGGGAAGGACCTCGCTCTTGAGCTCGAGGTCCTCGACCCAGCCTTCGGGCACGGCGTCGGGCATGCGTCGCAAGAACTCGGCGCCCGCGTCGAAGAAGCTGCGGCGGTTGGCCTCGCTGTTGAAGAGCAGCTTCGTGGCGGCCCGCCCCGAGACGAGCTGACTCATTCCGAAGTGATGGTCCCACGTTCTCTTCTGTCGGACCGGGTAGGTGAGCTGGTTCT
>CAYZFR010000044.1:15130-24215 GCA_964477875.1 uncultured Myxococcales bacterium | reverse complement strand
CTAGGGCTCATCCGCGGGCGCGCCGGCCGATGTCTCGGCGGAACTGGGCGCCCTCGAAAGACAGCTTCTCTACGCCGGCGTACGCCTGACTCAGCGCCGCCTCCACGTCGGCCGCCGTTGCGGTGACGGAGAGGACGCGCCCTCCGCTGGTCACCAACTGGCCCTCCGCGTCGGCGGCCACCCCCGCGCAGGCGACGAAGCAGCCCAGGGCTTCGGCGTCCTCGATGCCCGTGATCGGCCGCCCTGTCAGGGGCTTGGCCGGGTAGCCCTCCGACGCCATGACAACGGTGGCGGCCGCCGCGGCCCCAATCTGGGCGCGCTCCACCGAGAGCGCGCCAGCGGCCGCCGACGCGAAGACTTCGGCCACGTCGTCCTCCCACAGCGGCAGCACCACCTGGGCCTCGGGATCTCCGAAGCGCACATTGTACTCCAAAACCCGCGGCCCCTCCTTCGTGAGCATCAAGCCGGCGTAGAGGACGCCCCGAAACGGCCGGCGCTGCCCCTGCATCCGGTCGAGAACCGGCAGGATGCACCGCGCCTCCACGTCGCGGAGGTCGAGCGGATAGGGGACCGGCGCGTAGGCGCCCATGCCTCCGGTGTTGGGCCCGCGATCCCCATCCATCAGCCGCTTGTGGTCCTGGGACGGCGCCAAGGTCAGGGCCCGGGTCCCGTCGCAGACGGCGAGGACCGAGACCTCCGGCCCGGAAAGCTTCTCTTCGACCAGCACCCGGCGGCCCGCCGCCCCCATGGAGCCGCCGAGCAACGCTCGGATGGCGTTCTCGGTCTCTTCCCGGGTTTCGGGCAGAAGGACGCCCTTCCCCGCCGCCAAGCCGTCGGCCTTGACCACCACCTCTTCGAACTCCCGGGCGAAGGCGATGGCGGGCTCGGCCTCATCGAAGGCGGCACCTCGAGCGGTGGGCACGCCGGCCTGGATCATGACCTCCTTGGCGAATGCCTTGCTCGACTCGAGCTGGGCCGCTTCCGCCGTAGGACCGAAGACCGGAATGCCCGCGGCCCCTAGCCGGTCGGCCAAGCCGGCGGCCAATGGTGCCTCCGGCCCGACCACCACCAGATCGAACTCCGTCCCGAGCGCGACCCACCCCTCGAGATCGCCGGCCGGATGGACCGCGTGGGTTCGAGCGATCCCAGCATTCCCGGGCGCCACCACGACCCGCCGGTCGCGCGCCCCGAGCGCCCGGGCGAGGGCGTGCTCTCGACCGCCTCCGCCAATGACGAGCACCGACTTCAAAGCCCGGCCTCCAGCAGCAGTCGCCGAAGCCGCAGGCTGTTCGGGTTGAGCTCGAAGGCCCGCTGCAGCTCCTCCAAGGCCTCCTCACGGTTGGGGCCGTCCAGCTGAAGACCGGCCCGGGCCACGGCGGCTTCCGTGAAGCCGGGGTTCGCACGAAGCGCATCGTCGAAGGCGGCGAGGGCGCTCTGGTCCCGCCCGAGCTCCATCTGGGCTCTGGCACGAAGGACCAAAGCCAGGGGGTGACCGCGCTCCAGAGCCAGGATGCGGCCCGCCGTCCGGAGCGCCCGGCGGGGCCGCCCTCCGTCGAGCTGAAGCTGGGCGGCGTAGATCAGCCCCGGAATGACGCCATCGTCCAGGCGGAGCGCGCGGTCGACCGCCTCCTGCGCCTGGGCCGACTCTCCGCTGAAGTAGAGCATGAGGCCGATGGCGGCGTGGGCGACCGGTGCGTTCCGCTCGTTCTCGGCCGATTTCCGGAAGGCGTCGATGGCTTCTGCCACCGGCACGTCGCTCAGAGCCACGGGCGTGAATCGGCTCCGCGCCCTCGCCTCCTCGGGATCGATGTCGGCCGCTTCGGCCATGACGACGTAGGCCTGGGTCGGCTGATCGCGCCGCAAATAATGGGAGGCAAGGATGCCCGACAGACGTGGATCCCTCGGGTCGTTGGCCCGGGCCTCCCGCAGCGCGTCGAGGGCGCGCTTCATGTCGCCCGTACGCTCGGCCGCCCGGCCGGCGAGAACCAGGACCGCAGGCTCGTTCGGGCCTTCTTTTCGGGCTCGGCTCGCCATCCGACCCGCCGTCTCGGCATCGTTCTGCAACAACGCCGACTCGCCACGAACGATCAGGGCCGGCAGGTACTCCCGGTCGAAGCTCAACGCTTGCTCCGCCAGCTCGCCCGCCCTCTCCGGACGCCCAGCCAAGAGCTCGGCCCGGGCCCAGCCACCGAAGATGGCTGCTCCTCGGGGGCCTTGTGGGGGCGCCAGCCGCAGCGCGGACTGAAAGGCCTCCGCTGCCTGTACCGGCCGCCGTAGCTCCAGCATCAGCTCGCCGAGGTGGATGTACGCCACCTGTCCGTAGCCCTTTTTGTTCAGGGCTTCGTCGTAGGCCTTCTCGGCGGCGCCTGCCTGGCCGAGGCTTCGGCGCAGATCGCCGAGCTCGATGAAGCTGGCCGCGTCCTCGGGGGTGAGCTGCTGCCGCGCGCGGTGAAAATCGAGCGCGGTCGCGAAGCGACCCAAGCGGGCATTGGCCACCCCCAGGAGTCGAGGCACGAGGAGCAGCTCGGAGTTGGCGGCTTTTGCTCGCTGGATCTCCTCGATCGCGAGCTCGACGTTACCCTCCAAGAAGCACTGAGCGAGCAGCAGCCGAGCCCGGCCGTCGTTGGGCCCGAGGCGGACGGCGGCGTTGCCGTGGTCGAGACACTGATTGAGGCGATTGCGCGCGACCGCCAACGCCGCCGCTCCCCGGTGGACGGCGAGCTTTTCGGGGTGAAGGCGGAGGCCGTATCGGATCACCGCCTCCACGAACTTCACTCGATTCGGGGGCGAGGTCGGCAGCGAGCGGGCGGCGAAGGCCTCGACGTAGCCCCCGATGGCCCGGGGGTCGTCCTGGTCGACGAGAAGGGCGCGACGAAAGCTCTCCAGCGACTCGCCGTAGCTCTGCCAGGTGTCTCGCTCCAGGCTCGCCTCGCCCTCGGCGATCAGCGCGTCCAGGGACTTCCCGGGCGTACCGAGCTCTTCCTCCCATGCGGCGGACACCCGTCGAACTGGGTTGAGGCCGATGGGCTTGGTCGAGACACGCCCCGCCATGAGATTCTCGTACACCCGCGCGACGACGTCTCGCTGGCTCCAAACGCCGGCCCCGACCGCCGCCACGACCCCCCCGAGGACCAGCCACTTGAAGATCCGACCCGCCGAGGCCCCTCGATGAACGGTGACGCCCGAGGCCCGCTCATTGCCGAGTTGGGGGCTCTTCAGCGCCGTGATGTAGGCCAGCTCTGGGAAGCGCTCGACGCTCGAAAAATTGATGCCGTCTCGGGAGACGTCGTCGTGGGGTGTGAGCTCGCCGCGCCGCAGGCGTTCGCGGACGTCGTCGAGGCTCATCGGCCCCTGGGCCCGACCGCCGTGGCGGGGCCGGATCCACCACTGGACGTCGCCGGCCAAGGCCTGGGCCCCCTGCTGCTTTTGCTGATGGACAGCGCAAAGGCCGATCACCTTGTCGAACTCGTCGACCAGGGGCGTCCCGCAGACCGAGCAGGCCGCGCCGCCCACGTCTGCCTCGTCGCTCGGCGGGAGATCCAAGCTGCCGTCGGTGGAGCTGTAGGCGCCGGTGGGTCGGGCCCCGGCGCCGAAGGCCTGGTTGCCTTCGAATCCCTCGCCGAGGCCATCCCGTCCCCTCGGGCTCGGGGCCCCTGCGAAGCTCTCGCCACCGAAGTCCGGACCACCGAGGTCCTGGCCTGCTGGTGCGAGGTCCGCAAACTCGGGGGGCGGCCCTCCCTGGGCGCCGTACGCAGAAAAACCGCCGCCCCCGGAGGCGGGCACCGAGGGGCCCGGCCCACTCTCGAAGTCGAGTCCCTGGTCCCAGCCGCCACCGCCGCTCTCGGGCGCCGGTTCGGCGCTCGAAGCCGCAGCGCCCGCGCCATCCACGGGCCCCATCCGGTTCACGAGCTTGACGTGGCCGCAGTACGGACACTGAGCCCCGATGGCCTGATCGGTGAGCTGCGCGTCGTCGATGGTGTACGTAGCGCTACAGACTTCGCATTGGATCCGCATGCGGCCCTTCCGGCTCGCCGAACCTACTCAGCTCCGTCACCCAGCGCAAACGAGCTCTCAGTGGCGAAAGTGGCGAAAGCCCGTGAACAGCATCGAAAGCCCGTGTTCGTCGGCGGCCGCGATGACCTCTTCGTCGCGAACCGACCCGCCGGGCTGCACGATGGCCTTGGCGCCGGCCTCGGCCAGGACATCCACACCGTCCCGAAAGGGGAAGAAGGCGTCCGAGGCCACCACCGAGCCCTCCAGCGCCTCGCCCGCCTTGAGGCGACAGATCTTTACCGAGTCGACCCGGCTCATCTGGCCTGCGCCCACCGCCAGCACCCTGTCCTCGGTCGTGAACACGATGGCGTTCGAACGAACGTGCTTGGCCACCGTCCAGGCGAAACGCATGGCCCTGCGCTCTGCATCGTCGGGCCCGCGCTGGGTCACCACCTTCGCGTCCACGACCTCACGGCCGAACTTGGGCCCGCTGTCCTGACTCTGCTCGAGGTAGCCTCCCAGCACATGGCGGAGGATGGACGGCGGCACCTCGGGGACGGTCCACGCGTCAGGGCGAGCCAGCTCCAACACTCGCAGGTTCTTCTTCCGGAGGAACACCGAGCGTGCCTCCTCGGTGTAGCCAGGAGCGACGATCGCCTCGAAGAAGGCCTCGGTGAGCACCTTCGCCGCCTCTTCGTCGACGACCTTGGTCGAAGCGACCACGGCTCCAAAGGCGCTCACCGGGTCGCAAGCTCGGGCCAGAGCCAAAGCCCGACCCACGTCCGGGCCCGAGGCCGCCCCGCAGGGATTGTTGTGCTTGATGAAGACGGCGTGGGCCTGGTCCGAGATCTCGCCGAGGTCGACGGCCAGACCGAGGGCTGCGTCGAGGTCGAGCAGGTTGTTGTAGGAGAGCTCCTTGCCCTGGTGGATGACGGCGTCCGACCAGCCAGGCCCCTTCCCGGGGAGGCGAAGATGGGAGGCGGTCTGATGGGCGTTCTCTCCGTAGCGTAAGGTCTGCACGCGGTCCAAGGCTACGACCCGGCCCGCAGGAGACGGCGTCTCGGTCATGTAGTCCGCGACCAGGGCGTCGTAGCGCGCGGTGTGCCGGTAGACCTTCGCCGCCAAGCCTCGCCGCCACGCCCTGTCGTCGGTCTTGGCCTGCAGCCGCTGGCAAGCCTCGCCGTAGTCGGCAGGGTCGACGAGCACGGCCACGTCCTCGTGGTTTTTGGCCGCCGCCCGAAGCAGGCTCGGGCCGCCGATGTCGATGTTCTCGACCGCGTCCTCGAAACTCGGATCCTTGGCCAGCGTCCCCTCGAAGTCGTAGAGGTTCACGGCGACGACGTCGATGGACGCCAGACCGTGGGTTTTCATCTGCTCGACGTGGTCGGGGCGGCTTCGCCGGCCCAAGATGCCGCCGAAGATCTTCGGGTGGAGGGTCTTCACCCGACCGTCGAGCATCTCCGGGGTGCCGGTGAACTCTGCGATGTCTCGCACGTCGACGCCCGCCGCCCGAAGCGTCTTGGCCGTTCCGCCGGTGGAGAGGATCGTGTAGCCGAGGTCCGATAGCTTCCGACCCAGCTCGTCGATCCCGGTCTTGTCCGTCACGCTGAGGACTGCGTAGGGCATTGTGGGCTGGTACCGAGGGACTCGTCTTCAGCCAAGCCCGAAGCTCGGTCAGTCGTCGACCACCGGTAGCCGGGGGATCGGCAGCTCGCGGCCGTCCAGGAAAGTCTCCAGCGAAGCCTGGGTGTCCCTGAGCTTCTCCAGGCCCGTGACCTCGACCTGGCGGATCCGCTCTCGGGTGAGGTTCATGATGTCCCCGACCTCCTCGAGCGTGACCCCACCCCGCTCTGCGACGTCGAGGGCGCAGGTCTCGCTGAGCTCCCAGGGCTCCAGCTCGGGGAAGTTGATCTTGATGGAGCCGGTGTTCGGGTTGACGTCCAGGTAGAGGTGGTAGCGGCAAGAAACGTACAGGCAGGGCCGCTCGGCGCTGCGGCAGATGCTTCGGCTGGTCGGGCGATCGTATTCGAGGATCTCGGGCAGGCGCCCCTCCGCGATCATGCGCCGCCGGTCTCGGAGCATCTGCTTCCGTGGAATCGTCTTGCTGCGTTTTGGCTCGTCCTCGGCCGCAACGGCCGCAGAGGCCGGCTCCGGGCGCTCGGTGGGCGCCTCGTCTTCCTCCGCCTCCTCACCCGCGGCTTCGGCTTCGGATTCTTCGGATTCTTCGGATTCTTCGGCCTCGCTGGGCAGCCCCGATAGCTCTTCGCTCGCCGGAAGGCTGCTGTCGGCGTGCCAGGGATCGCCGTCACCGGAGGACCCGTCGACCCCGCCGCCCGAGTTCTTGGAAGGCTTTCGCGCCACGTCCTCTCCGCGTCAGCGGCCCCGCTTTCCGTTGGCCGCTTTCTTTCGCGCAACCCGAGCCTGCTGCACCGCGCTCGTCCAGCGCTCCATGGAGCGGACCCAGTCCCGCGCGTCCTTGTTGAGCTGCTTCAGCTCGGCTCTGAGCTCGGCCCGGGCCTTGCGGTCCAGATCGCCGTTCGCCAGCTCCCGCTCGGCCGCCTCGACCGACTCTCGAACCGCGACCTTGACCAGCGAGAGCTTGGCCCGGACCGCCTGGGCGGCGGAGGCCAGCGACTCGAGCGTCTCGCCGTTTTCCATCGCCTTGCGGATTTCGGCGACCCGCCGGACCACTTCGACTGGATAGATCCCGCGACTGCCCCGATGCTTGCCTTTCTGCCCCACACGCCGACTGCGGGGTAGGAGCCCGAGCTGCACGTATTTTCGCAGCGTGGCCTCGGAGAGTCGCTGGTCGTGCCGCGAGAAGATATCGAGAATCTGGCGCGAAGAGAGTCCCTCTGGGTTGGCTCTCTCGATCTCGCTCAACGCGCGGCTCGGCAGCGTCATACGCACTTCAAGCTGCCCCCGACCGGCACCGGTGTCAATCTGCGCTCCAGTGGAAGTTATTCAATGGAGTCATCGGAGTCGAAAGACCTCCCGCTGCTCCCCTTGCGGCGAAATCTCGACCGTCCGCAGCGCTGGCTGCAGGCCGGGCAGCTCGACTCGGATCTGGACCCGGCGTCCAGCCGGAACGTCGGTGGCCACCAGTGGGGTGGTGCCGAGAAGTGGGCGCCCATCCACGCTCACCTCGGCCCCGGGCGGCTTCGTGACGACGCGCAGGGTCCCGGCGGGCGGGAGCTCGAAACGAACCTCCTGCGTGCCACGGGCGATGCGCCCCGTCACGCGCTGCTGGACGGTGGCACGACCCTCACGGCTCGCCTCGACGACGTACTCGACGTCGGGAAGGAGCTCGAGCTCCAGAGGCGTCTCACCCTCGACGCGGCGTCCATCCAGGCGAAGGCGCGCCCCCGGCGGCTCGGAGACGAAGCGGTACCGGTTCGAGGGGGCGGCCGGCGGCGCGCTCGCGGTGCCCCCGCCGAGACCGAACGGCAGGCCCGATGACCGCAGAGCCCACCAAGCTGCCCCGCCGGCGACGAGGAGCAGGAGCAGGAGCAACGAAACCAGAGCGCGGTAGGCCCAGCGCGATGGCCCCGGCGGGGGTCGATCGGGCGCGGCTGGGGACGGAATTGGGACCTTGGACCGGGTCGCGTGGAGCTGGAGATCGGGCGCGGACGGATCCGCGGCCAGCTCCAAGGTCCGAGGACCCCGTCCGGTCCCCTCCGGCGCGCCCCCATTTCGGGCCCCTGGCCGGGAGGGCGCCCGCAGCGGAGGCGAAGACTCGCTGGGCCGCCGCCCGGCCGGGGTCACGGTGGGGCGAGATGAACTGCTCGGTCGACCAGGACTCGAGCCCCCCTCCCAGTGGCTGGGGACCGAGGTGAGCCGAGGTCGAGAGCGAGACTGGGGTCGCCGCATTCCGACTCCGAAGACCTCTTCGTAGCGCTCGACTCCCGAAAACGAGTCCGGGAGCGGCGTCTCCTTCAGCCGGCCCTCGGCCAGATCTTCCACGAAGAGAGCGAGCGCAGCCTGACCTGCATAATGCGTCAGAGCGGCCTGAAAGCGCTCCAGCGCCAGATGCATCTCGCGGGCGTCACGAAAGCGCTCCTCGGGCCGGACGGCCAGACTGCGGGCGAGGATTCGGCTGAACTGCTTGGGGACCTCGGCCCGAAGCTCGTCCACGCTTCGGACCGCCGGCTCGAGATCGTAGCGCGGGGGCTGGTCCAAGCGCTCGGGATGAAGGCGTTGGTTTGTGGTGAGCTCCCATAGACACACGCCGAGCGAGAAGAGATCCGAGCGCCCGTCGACCGATTCGCCCTGGGCCTGCTCGGGGCTCATGTAGGCGTTCTTGCCGACCTTCCCCTTTGCCCGGACCCGAGTGAGGCCGGCCCGCGCCTTGGCGATCCCAAAGTCGACCAACTTCACGGTCCCGTCTCGCCCCACCATCAGGTTGTGGGGCGAGACATCCCGATGCACGAGGCCGAGGCTCTCGCCGTGGCGGTCGGTGAGGCTGTGTGCGTAGTGCAGGCCCTGACAGGCCTGGCTCGCGATGTTGGCGACGTGCTCGAGGGGCATGAGATGCCCGCGCTCGGCGAGCTTGCGACGGATATCGTCCAGCGTGTAGCCGGCGACGTACTCCATCGCGATGAAATAGACGCCGTCGGCGAGACCGAAGTCGAAGACCTGGGCGATGTTGGGGTGCTGCAGCAGCCCCGCGAGCCGGGCCTCGTCGAGGAAGAGCTGTACGAAGCTCGGATCCTGGGCCAGCTCGGGCCGAACGCTCTTGATGACGACGGACTTGACGAAGCCTTCCGGGCCCAGCTTCTCGCCGAGGTGGACCTCGCCCATGCCGCCGACGGCGAGACGCTTGCGAAGGTGATAGTCGCCCAGGCGGTCCATCGGCTTTTCCGGGCTGACCCGGCGTTCATTGTTCATCATGCAGCCCCGAGGCGCTAGGGTAATGGGCGATGGGCCGCCGCCGCCGCTCCGATCCGACCCAAGCCGGCGAGCTGGTGAACGCGATCCTCCGTCATCACGAAGGCGCGATCCCGGGGCCGGGCAAGAAGGCGGTCCGGGTGTTCGAGCAATTTCGGCGCTTGGGCCCGCCCCTCAGCCGGCAGTGCGAGCCGAGCAGCTATCG
>CAYZFR010000044.1:0-15030 GCA_964477875.1 uncultured Myxococcales bacterium | reverse complement strand
AATTTCGGCGCTTGGGCCCGCCCCTCAGCCGGCAGTGCGAGCCGAGCAGCTATCGCCGGGGAACGCTCACTCTGCGGGTCTACGGCGCCGCCTGGCTCATGGAGCTGTCCTTCCTCGAACCCGAGATTCGAAAGCGCATCAATCAGGGGCTCGGGGACGAAGACGTGAAGACGATCCGCTTCGTCGGCGGCGCTCCCCGGGACGACTACGAGCCGCCGCGCGGCCCCCCGAAGCTGGATCCCGAGGCGCTGGAGCGCGTCGAAGCCTTGGGCGCCATGGTCGCTCGCCCCGAAGTCAAGGCGGCAGTGATGCGCGCCGCCGCTCGGCACCTGGGCCGCCCTGCCGATCCACGAGCGAGGCTGGTGCCCGGCTCTGGCTTCGACCGAGGCCGAAACCCCTTCGGCGGCCGCTTCGAGCCCATGTAGGCGAATCAGGACTTGGCTTCGAGGTAGCGGCCGACGCCGCTCGCGGTCTTTACCAAATTCGCACGGATCGACTCGACGATGAAGCGTTCGATGACGGGGCCCACCGTCCCTGCGAGGAGGCGGGGGACGTTTGGGATCTTGCGGGCGTCGACGTTGAGGTGACCCCGGATCTCGACCGTGCAGCGGTCGCCCCGGTCCACGAATTGGTTCTTTCCGGCGCAGTCGACGGCTTGCCCGAAGGCGAGGTGTTCGACGCGCCACTCGCAGGTCCATTGTTCGGCGTTCCACTTGGCATGGTCCCGCCAGGCCAGCATCTCTGGCTTGATCACCGAGCGCGCCAACTTCGGCAGGTCGGCGTCCCCGGAGCGCCAGACGTTGACGATATGGCTGACGTTGCCTTCGTCCCGTCTGGACTCCTCGACGATGGAGTCGATGTTGTCGAGAAAGGGCACCATCTCGGTCAGGCGATCGCGGTAGGCCTGGAAGACCTGCTCGCGGGGAAAGGACAGCTGGGCGTCGGCGTCGACCTTCATGAGTCCGAGTTGCCTCGCCTGCACCTCGACGACAAGGGCGATCGTCTCAAACCCTCGATATCCTTGGCATCTCGGCGCCCCTTATTGTCTTGCTTGACACGCATCCCCACGTTAAGGGCAGCGACCGATGGCTGAGCAAGGTCGTATCTCCCAGGTGATTGGGCCCGTCGTGGACGTCGAGTTCCCTCCCGGCGGCCTCCCCGAGATCTACGCCGCCCTGCGCGTATCCAACCCCGCAATCTCCGACGAGGCCGACAACCTGGTCCTGGAGGTAGCCCTGCACCTCGGTGAAAATACGGTCCGCACCATCGCGATGGACACGACCGAAGGCCTGACCCGAGGCGCCGCGGTTTCCAACACCGGTCAGCCGATCCAGGCGCCGGTCGGCCGGGAGGTCCTGGGGCGGATCCTGAACGTGACGGGCGATCCGGTGGACGAGCTGGGTCCGGTCGGCGCCTCGGCCTTCCAGCCGATCCACAGGACGCCCCCCAACTTCGTCGAGCAGTCGACCGAGATCGAGACTTTCGAGACCGGTATCAAGGTCATCGACCTCCTCGCCCCGTACATGCGCGGTGGCAAGATCGGTCTGTTCGGCGGCGCCGGCGTGGGCAAGACGGTCCTCTTGCAGGAGCTCATCCGAAACGTGGCCACCTCCCGGGGCGGCTTCTCGGTCTTCGCGGGCGTGGGCGAGCGGACCCGTGAGGGCCGGGATCTCTACGACGAGATGATCGAGTCCAAGGTCATCGCGGTCGAACGGGACGACGAGGGCCATCCCAAGTACGACGCCAACGGCAACGTCACCCTCAAGCCCGGAGAGTCCCAGGTGGCTCTGATCTACGGTCAGATGAACGAGCCTCCCGGCGCCCGGGCACGGGTCGCCCTCACCGGTCTCACGATCGCCGAGCACTTCCGCGACGAAGGTCGCGAGGTGCTGATGTTCATCGACAACATCTTCCGTTTCACCCAGGCGGGCTCCGAGGTGTCGGCGCTGCTGGGCCGCATCCCCTCGGCGGTGGGCTACCAGCCGACCCTGGCCACCGAGATGGGCGGGCTCCAGGAGCGGATCACCACCACCTCCAAGGGCGCCATCACTTCGGTGCAGGCCATCTACGTCCCCGCCGACGACCTCACGGACCCGGCGCCGGCGACGACTTTCGCCCACTTGGACGCGACCACGGTGCTGTCGCGAAGCATCTCCGAGCTCGGCATCTACCCCGCCGTCGACCCTCTCGACTCCACGAGCCGCATCCTCGCCCCCGAGGTCGTGGGTCGCGAGCACTACGACATCGCCCGGGAGGTGCAGCGCATCCTCGCCCGTTACAAGGAGCTGCAGGACATCATCGCGATCCTCGGAATGGACGAGCTGTCGCCCGAGGACCGGGCGACCGTGAACCGGGCCCGCCGGATCCAGAAGTTCCTGTCCCAGCCGTTCTTCGTGGCCGAGCAGTTCACGGGCACGCCGGGCATCTACGTCGAGCTCAAGGACACGATCCGCTCTTTCAAGGAGCTGACGGAAGGCAAGCACGACAGCATCCCGGAGAACTTCTTCATGTACGCCGGCACCATCGACGACGTGGTGGAGCGAGCCAAGAAGGCCGGAGCCGTCTGAGGTGGCGCTTCAGCTCTCCATCGTGACGCCCGACGAGGAGGCCCTCGACATGGCCTGCGACGAGGTCGTCGCGCCGGGCATCGAAGGCGAGCTCGGCCTGATGACGGGCCACATCCCCTTGGTGTCGGTGCTGCGGCCGGGGGTCCTGGTGGCCCGCCACGGCGGTGAGACCAAGGTCTTCGCGGTCGGGACCGGCTACGTCGAAATCGACGAGGACAAGGTCATCGTCCTCACCGAGACCTGCGACCGCCCCGACGAGATCGACGAGAAGACGGAGACCGACCGCATCGCCGACGCCGAAAAGAAGCTCGCCGGCAAAGGCCCTGCCGACCCCGACTTCCTCCGCCTCAACCGCAGCCTCCAGCTCGCCCGCTCCCGAATCGAGGCCCGCAAGCGCACCTGAAGCGGGCGACACGAGTCTCAGGTCGAAGCTTGGCCCTCGTCGCCGGAAGGCGTCTCTTCGGCTTCGGCGCGGCGGCGCCGCTCGGCCTCTACGTAGGGCCATAGGCCCTGCAGGAGCTCGGGGAGGCCCTCGCCGGTCACGCTGGAGATCAGAAACAGCGGTCCGTCGAAACGGGCGGCCAGCTGGTCTTTCCAATCCGAGACCTGTCCGAGGTCGGTCTTGGTCAGCACCAGCACCCGGGGCTTGGTCGCCAGCTCCGTCGAGTAGGCTTCGAGCTCCTGGGCCAAAACCTTCAGGTCGGCCAAGGGGTCCCGGTCCTCTTCCCAGCTCGAGGTGACCAAGATCGCGAGCACCGCCACCCGCTCCACGTGCTTCAAGAAGCGGTGCCCAAGCCCGGCCCCTTCGGCCGCGCCCTCGATGATCCCGGGGATGTCGGCGACCACGAAGCTGCGTTCGTCATCGAGGCGCACCATTCCCAGCTTGGGAGTCATGGTCGTGAAGGGGTAGTCGGCGATGACGGGTTTAGCTGCGCTGATCCGAGAGATCAGGGTCGATTTCCCGGCGTTCGGGAAGCCTACCAGCCCCACGTCAGCCATCAGCTTCAGGGTGAGGCGTAGCGTCCGCTCCTCCCAGGCCTCGCCGGGCTCGGCCCGTCGCGGCACCTGCTGGGTGGAGGTCGCGAAGTGCATGTTGCCCCGGCCGCCTTTCCCGCCCCGGGCGGCTACATAGGTCTGACCGTGCTCGGTCAGGTCGACCAGGGGCTCGCCGGTTTCCTCGTCGCTCAGAACGGTCCCAACCGGGACCCGGATTCGGCAGTCCTCGCCCTTGCGACCATACATTTGGCGGCTCATGCCGTTCTGGCCGTGCTTGGCCCGGTAATGCTGTTGATAACGGAAGTCGAGCAGGGTCGACAGACCCTCGTCGGCCTCGAACACGACGTCGCCCCCTTGGCCTCCATCGCCGCCGTCGGGACCGCCTTTCGGTCGGTACTTTTCGCGGAGGAAAGAGACGCATCCGTTGCCGCCTTTGCCCGACCGGACAAAGATACGTACCTCGTCAACGAATTTCATGATGCGACGGCCGCTGGGCCGGAGGGGAAGTCGACTATTCGGCGGAGGCGGGCGCGTCGCCGGGGATGACGCGGGCGCGCTTCTTGTCACCCCGCATGGTGTCGAAGGTGACGGTGCCGGTGGCGAGAGCGTAGAGGGTGTGATCCTTGCCCACCCCCACGTTGTCACCGGGGTGGATCCGGGTCCCCCGCTGGCGGACGATGATCCCGCCGGCGTTGATTTGCTGACCGGCGTGAACCTTCACCCCGAGATACTTGGGGTTGGAATCGCGCCCGTTGCGCGTCGAGCCCTGTCCTTTTTTGTGCGCCATCTCAGCTGACCTTGATGTCCTTCACCAGGAGGTGGGTGAAGTGCTGCCGGTGGCCCTTGAGCCGCCGGTAGTTCTTCCGCCGCTTCTTCTTGAAGACGAGGATCTTCTTGTCGCGAAACTGGCGCACGATCTCCGTCTCGACGCTGGCGCCGGGCACCTGGGGCGTGCCCACGGTGGTCGCGTCGCTGGCCCCGACCATTAGGACCTCGTCCAGCGTCACACTGCTGCCGACGTCCCCCGCTACCTTGTCGACCCGAATGAGGTCGCCCTTTTGAACGCGGTGCTGCTTACCGCCGGCCTTCACGATTGCGTACATCCCGACTCTCCGAAGCCGCGCATTGCTAAAGATCCCCTGACGGTCTGTCAACCACACAATGCCACTTCCCGGTTTCTGGGTCCGGTTGGAACCGGCCAGCAGCACAGATGACTTCTCAGCGGTCAATGCCATCCAAAGGACGCCGCGAGGGCCGAGAAGATCGCACACCTATCACTCGGCCGACGCAGCCGACGGATACGAAGGCCTCGCAACGGCGGCCTGGCCGCCTGAACGCGCCCCAGAG
This sequence comes from uncultured Myxococcales bacterium, assembly GCA_964477875.1. Classification (GTDB taxonomy): domain Bacteria; phylum Myxococcota; class Kuafuiibacteriia; order Kuafuiibacteriales; family Kuafuiibacteriaceae; genus Kuafuiihalomonas. Next base: position 10,120 of record CAYZFR010000044.1, on the reverse strand, counting down.
TGGGACGCTGAAAGAGGAAGGGACATGACCGAGAACAACAAGATCACCCCCGCGCCAGAATTCGGCACGGGAAAACACCTAAACGAACTCATTGCGGAAGTCACTCGCCGCTCACTGCTCAAGGTCGGCTCCATCGGCCTCTTCTCCGCCGGTTTCGTGGCCTGCGGCGAAGACGGCGCCGGCATCCAGGGCGAAGCTGGCCCTCAGGGCCCCGCCGGCGCTCAGGGACCAACAGGCCCCGCCGGTCCTCAGGGGCCCGAGGGGCCCGAGGGTCCTCGAGGCGACCGCGGTCCCCGCGGCCCGGCTGGTATGGACGCCAGGGAGATAAGCTTGAACTTCGAGGCCGTCCCGCGGGATGCCAACGACAATGTCACCGTGCCCAACGGGCATCGGGCCACCGTTCTCATCGCTGCAGGTGATCCCATCGCGGCGGGCCTGGCCGACTACGCAGGGGACGGATCGGAGGCGGGCTCCGAGTTCGACCAACGCTGCGGCGAAAACCACGATGGTATGTGGCTGTACGGCATGGACGCCAACGGCAACTTCGACCCGTCGGCCAATGACCGCGGCCTTCTCTGCATCAACCACGAGTACGTCCCCGACCCAGGCCACGCGCTTCACCCCAACGGCGTGACCCGCGACGCCCAGGGCATCCGAACCGTCGCCGACGAGGCCCGCAAAGAGATCAAGGCTCACGGCGTGACCGTGGTCGAGATCCGCAAAGACGCGAACGGCAACTGGGCCTACGTCCAGGACTCGCCCTTCAACAAGCGCCTTACCGGTGACTCGCCGATGGAGATCTACGGTCCCTTGAGCGAATCCGATCAGCTCGTGACCCGCTTCAGCCCGAGCCCGACCAACGGCCACTACCAAGCCCGCGGAACCTTCAACAACTGCGGAAACGGCTACACCGCTTGGGGCACCTACCTCACCTGCGAAGAGAACTGGCAGGGCTATTTCAAGGACGACCGAGCGACCGGCAGCGGTCTGGAGCGCGCGGACGCCATCGGCTCCGAGAAGTTCCTCGCCGGCGTCGGCTCCCTCGACCGCTATCGCTGGTCCCAGCTGGCCGGCGTAGACGAGATGGTCCAAGACGAGTTTCGCCGCTACGACACCACCCCGGTGGATGGCGTGGGCCCCGAACAGGATTACCGGAACGAAGTCAACCAGCACGGCTACACCGTGGAGTACGACCCCTTCGACCCCTCTTCGACACCCCGCAAGCGAACTGCCCTCGGCCGATTCCGTCACGAAGGCAGCTGGCCCGGTCGCTTCATCCCCGGGCGGCCGTTGGCCTTCTACTCGGGCGACGACGACCAGCTGTCGTACATCTACAAGTTCGTGTCGGCCGAGAACTACGACCCGAACGACACGGGCCTGGCCGCGGGCGACAAGTATCTGGACAACGGCACGCTGTACGCGGCTCGCTTCGAGTTCGACCCCTTCACCGGGGCCCGAACGGGAACCTGGGTCCCGCTGACTCCCGACAATCCGGACATCCAGGCCGTGAACAACATCGATCCCGCCGCCGAACCGGACAACCCGGCGCGAATCCTCGCCGGCAAGTTGGGGACCCTGGAAGGGATCATCCTCAACACGCGCGGCGCGGCTTGGGCGGCGGGGGCGACTCCGATGGACCGTCCCGAGTGGAGCACGACGAACGGCTTCAACGGCGATGTGTACTTTGCGCTGACCAACAACAGCGACATCCGGAACTTCGACGACGCGGACCCCGTGGCCCGGCTCGCCGGGGACCAGGGAAGCCGCGAGGAAACCGTCGAGTTCCTGTCGGACCGCGAGTTCGGCAAGACGCCCTGGAGCCCCCGAGCTTCCCGGGCTGACGGCTCGGAGCGGGGGAACGAGGACGGAAGCGTCATCCGTATGCGCGAGTTTGGCCAGCGCAACGACGCGACCGGCTTCGCGTGGGAGGTCGTGCTTTACGGCTCCGATCCCAGGAAGAACGCCAACCTGTCGGGTCTCGATGACGCCAACCAGTTCACGGACCCCGACGGCCTCTGGTTCGACAATGATGGCGGCATCATGTGGGTGCAGACGGACGGCGGACAGTTCGAAAGCAACAACCAGATGCTGGTGGCCATCCCTGGACAGTTCGGCGACCCCATCACCCCCGACAACGCCTTCGACCGCGTGAAGCGCTTCATGACCGGACCCATCGGCTGCGAAGTCACGGGGGTGGTCATGACGCCGGACCGCCGGTCGATCTTCATCAACGTCCAGCACCCCGGTGACGACCTGGAGGTCAACAACGGCGTGGTGAGCACGTCGAGCTCCTGGCCGCGCGGCCGGGGCGAGGACGCGACGCCGACCGACCCGGTCGACGCCCGGCGCTCGCGCTCGGCGACGATCGTCATCCAGCGAACCGACGGCGGTGTCCTCGGCACCGACTTCGACCCGATGGCCAGCTGATCGCAGTCCGCCGAACAAGTCTGGGACCGAGGCCCCGGAGGCCGGCGCCCGCCGCCTCCGGGGCCTTTTCGGGCTTGCTGGGTGTTCTACCTTTTCGACTAGATGCATGTGCGGACCTCCGGGCTCGACCTCGGATCCGAGAACGAAGTACACCGCGCCCATGACTGCGGCCCCCGAAGCTGCCGACGCTCTCGGTCGAGGCCGTCGTATCCCGGACTTCGTGCTTCCCGTCGCCGGCGGCCAAAGACTCGCGTTCTACGAGTTCGCGGCTGGACGGCCGATGCTCTTGGCCGCGGCCGCCTTCGGCTGGTCCGACGAGGTCGCCCTCGCGTTCGCCGAACTGGTTCATGCAGCAGCCGCCGCGAGAGGCTTTCAATCCGTCGTCGTCGTGCATCGGCCCATGGATGCCGAAGTTCCGGGCCCTGACGGCGCCACGGTGAACGACCCCCAAGAGAAGCTGCAGCGCTTCCTCCTCTCTCCTTACCAGACCGAGTCCGAGGGCGTCCTGCACGTCGCCGACCCCAACCTTCGCATCGTCCAGAGCGCCGCCGTCGAGGCTGACGCAGTAAGAGGCGAGGGTCTTCGAGAAGGACTCGACGACCTCCTTCGAAGCGTCCTGGACGAGCTGGCAGCCGAGCAGCGCGTCAACCCGGTGGTGGCCCCGGTCCTCGTCGTGCCCCGGGTGCTCGGTCCCGACCTCTGTCGAGGCCTCATCGAGAGCTTCGCGAGCTCGGCCCCTCGGGCCTCGGTCATGCCCACCGCAGACGGCTACGCCGTCGACCCCACCCGCAAGTCCCGCCTCGACGTCATCCTGGAGGATGACCGGCTGGAGACCGAGCTCGCCAAGATCATCGCCCAGCGCGTCTTCCCAGAGATCCACAAGGCCTTCCAGTTTCGCGCCAGCCGCCTGGAGCGCCTCAAGCTGGTCTGCTACCGGGCGAGCGACGCCGGTCACTTCGCCGTCCATCGCGACAACACAGCCCCCGCCACGGCCCACCGCCGCTTCGGCCTCACCGTGAACCTGAACGCTGGAGACTACGAGGGGGGAGAGATCGCCTTCCCCGAGTATGGAGCCGAATGCGCCTACGACGTCCCGGCCGGCGCCGCCCTCCTCTTCTCGGGCACCCACGCCCACCGGGTTCGACCGGTCACGAAAGGCGCGCGCTTCGCCCTGGTCAGCTTCGCTTTTGGTGAGGCGCAGCTGCGCAACGCGTCTTCATCCTGAGCGACGGCCACCAGCCGACCGTCGTCGGGCCCCCTGCTGCCCCTCAGCGAACGCTGACGGTTTTGACGTTCATGAACTCCCGGGGTCCGAAGGGGCCGAGCTCGCGGCCGTAGCCCGACTCCTTGGTGCCGCCGAAGGCGAGCCGGGGGTCGGACTTCACGAGATCGTTCACGAAGCAGCAGCCCACGTCGATCTCTTCGGCCGCGATCCGCTCCGCCCGCTCCACGTCCTTGGAGAAGACGGCGCCGCCGAGCCCGAAGACGGAGTCGTTGGCCACCTCGATGGCCTCGTCTTCGCTCCCAACCTGGATCACGGTGGCCACCGGCCCGAAGAGCTCCTCGTGGTAAGCAGGCATCCCCCGGGTCACGCCGACCAGGACCGTGGCCGGATAATAGGCGCCCTTGCCCTCCGGCACCTCCCCGCCGAGCACCAGCTGGGCTCCGGCCTCGACGCTCTTCGCGACCTGCTGGTGCAGCTCGTCCCGGAGGTCCACCCGGGCCTGGGGCCCGATGTCGGTGGTCTCGTCGAGCGGGTCGCCCATCTTCCGCTTCTTCATCTCGGCCACGAAGCGCTCCAGAAACGCGTCGTAGTTCTTCTTGGTCACGATGAAGCGCTTGGCCGCGATGCAAGACTGGCCGCTGTTGAGGAGTCGGCTGGTGGCGCAGACCTCGGCCGCCAGCTCGAGATCGGCGTCGTCGAGGATGACGTAGGGGTCGCTTCCGCCCAGCTCCAGCACCGTCTTCTTGAGCATCTCGCCTGCTTTGGCGGCGACCGCCTTTCCGGCCGGGGTGGAGCCGGTGAGGGTCACGGCCCGGACCCGTGGATTCTCGATGATGGCCGGGACCTGGCTCGCCGAGCCGAGCACGGTGCGAAAGAGATGCTCGGGGAAGCCGGCTTCGCGAAAGACTTCCTCGATCGCCAAGGCCGAGCCGAAGACGTTGGAGGCGTGCTTCAAGACGCCGGCGTTGCCGGCCATGAGGCCGGGCGCCGCGAATCGGAAGACCTGCCACAGCGGGAAGTTCCAGGGCATCACCGCCAGCACCGTCCCGATGGGGGCGTAGTGCGTGAAGGCCTTGCTCGCCTCGGTCTCGATGGGTTCGTCGGCCAGCAGTCGCTCCGCGTTCTCGGCGTACCATCGGCACACCCAGGCGCACTTCTTCACCTCGGCGCGACCGCCCTTGATGGGCTTGCCCATCTCCTTGGCCATCAAGGTGGCGTAGCGATCCTCGTTGGCCTCCAGGACCTCGGCTGCCTTCATCATCAGGGGAGCGCGCTCCTCGAAGCTCGTCTTTCGCCAGCTCCGAAAGGTTTGATGGTTCTTCTCGATGACGTCGGCGATGGCCGCGTCGCTCATCAGCTCGTAGGTGGCGACCACCGACTCATCGACGGGATTGATGCTCTGTACGTTCTTCATGGTCTCGCTCTCACTTCACCAGGCTCTCGAACTCGAGGCTCAGATCCGCGCTCAGCTTCGAGTTCTCGGAGTAATCGATCGGACAGTCGATCAGGACTGGCCCCTCACTCGCCTTCGCTTCGGCCAGAACCTGGGACAGATCCAAGTCCTCGGTCACGCGCAGACCTGTCGCGCCATAGGCTTCGGCGTACTTTACGAAGTCGGGGTTTCCGAAAGTCATCCCGAACTCGTCGAAGCCCATCCTCTTCCAAGCAGCGCACGAAGAGGTCCGACGCCTTCATGGTGGTGGACGTAGAACGGCAGCCGGCCGAGGACCAGCGGATGCTTCTCGGACGGCCGAGATCGCCAAAGACCACGCAGGATCCGTCGTCGAATCCGCAAGCTGACACCTTGCTGCGGCTTGCTCACCCCCGAGGAGGTCCCGGGACGGGATTTTCGGAAACCTCTCGAAGCCCGCCCCGTAGGACTAGGGGTGGCAAAACGATCATGAGCGTCGAATTCGTCGAAAACCGCTGGGAAGACTCCGAGATCGAGCGTTTCGAGGGCGTTTCCTCGGAAGAATTGCACTTCCACGACCGCATCGAGGTCGGGTTCGTCGACGAGGGTCCTCTCGTCGTCGAAGGCGCCAAGTGGCGACAAGTCGTCGACTCGGGGTGCGCCTACGTCCTGGGCGCGGGCCTCGTCCATCGACTCGCCGAGCGACGGCCCAGCTCGAGACTCCATCGAATGTACCTCGGCCCTCGGGCCCGGACTCGGGTGGTCCCTGCCCCGCTCGTCGAGGCGGCGGCGCGACAACCCCTGTTGCTTCCCCGCGTCACCGCACAGTCTTGGTGGAGACATCTCAGTGAGGGATGCTGCCCGGTCCGCGTCGAGCCGGCTCCGCTGCCACCACCGCAGTCCCTCCATCCCCCCGTCGCCCGGGCCGTCGGGCACTTGCGCGCCAACCTGAATCGGACCGTGTCCCTGGACGAGCTCGGCACGATCTGTCGGATCAGCAAGTTTCACCTGTGTCGCGTCTTTCACCGAACCATGGGCGTGACGCCCCGGACCTATCACCGGCACATCCGGCTCGAGGCCTCGCGAGGCCTTCTGGAAAAGGGTCGTCCATCGGTGCTGGTGGCCAACGACCTGAGCTTCTCGGATCAGAGTCACTTCATTCGCTCCTTTCGAAAGCAGTTCGGGATGACGCCCGGGGACTACGTCCGGGCGCTGCAGGTCCGATCCGCCGGGGCCTCTGCGCCGGCGGCCTGCGGTTGAGGTCCGCAGGCAAGCACCCGAGACCCGTTGTCTCGGGTCTCGGTCAGGCGCCCCGGGAGCGGCGGAAGGCCCGCGGCGTGAGGCCCGTGGCCCGCTTGAACGAGGTCGAGAAGTGGCCTTGGTTCTCGTAGCCGACCTCGGCCGCCACGTCGCCGATCGAAAGGGAGCTTTGAACGAGCAGCGCTTTGGCCCGAGCCAAGCGGCGCTCCGTCACGAAGCCGTAGGGCGTCGAACCCGTCGTCTCCTTGAAGAGGCGAGAGAAGTGTCCTCGGCTCATCTCGACCTGCTCCGCCATGCTGGCCAGGCTCACCGTCTGACCCAGGGCTCGCTCTACGTAGGCCTCGATGCGCTCCAGCTGCACAGGGCTCAGGACCGGGCGCTCGACAGGGCCTGGCCCGGCGACGCGGTCAGCCCCCGCGACGGAGAGCAAGGTTCGAGCGCAGGACAGGATCGCGGCTTCGGCAAAGGGCTTGACCAGGTAACCGTCGGCCCCGGCGGCGCCGAGCCGATGAAGGGCCGCCCGGTCGGCGGCCCGACCCAAAAAGACGACGGGAACGGTTGATCGGGCCCGAAGCCACTCGACCAGAGCTGGGCCTTCTGCGGGCTGCCCGAGGTCCAACTCGACCAGGACCAGGCGATGGTAGGCCGGCCGGAAGCTCGCCTGCCCACTGCTGGCGTCCGTGGCTTCGTCGACCGGCTCTTCGAAGATGGGCGAGAGCGCTTCGACGACCCGCCGGCGGGCGGCGACATCCGGGTCCACCACCAGTGCCCCCATCGGCGCCATGATCTCGAGCTTGCGCCGAAGTCTCAAGCGCGCCGGGCTGTCGTTGACGACGATGACGCGCTGAGATTCTGTGGCAGGGTGAGTGACGCGAAGCGCCGAAACCTCTCGGTGCTCGAGCCCCTGGACCTCCTGGACATCCCCGAGGACGGCCTCGAGTTCGACGAGGCCCTGCCCGAGACTTGGCTGGACGAGCAGCTCTGCCAGGACCCGGCCCTCGAGCTCAGGGTCCGGGCGGCGGGCCGGGCCAAGGTCCAAGTCCGGGTCCTGGGCCCGGTCGACCAGCGGCCCCCGGTCCGCATTCGGGGCCAGCTCGACGCGCCGCTGCAGACCCCCTGCGTCCGCTGCTTGCAAAGCGTCGAGGTCCGGCTGGCGGCCGAGCTCGACTTCACCCTCTTCGCCGCTACCAGCCGCGAGGCCGACCAGGAGGCCGACGGCACCTACGAAGGCGACCGAGTGCAGCTTCCGGAGCTCCTAAGGGAGGGCCTGGCCCTGGAGCTCCCCATGAACCCAGCCTGCGAGGACGAGCCCGCCTGCGACCAGCGAACCCAGGCGATGCTCGACGCGGTCAACGAGCCTGGCGAAAAGGCGATGGACGCCAAGTCCGATACCGACCCCCGCTGGCGAAAGCTCGCCGCCCTCAAAAAGAAGCTCTAGCCGCTACCAGCGGATCAGGGCGCTGGACCAGGACATGCCGGCGCCGATCGCCATCAAAGCAACGAGGTCCCCGTCTTTGATGCGGCCATCGCGGACGGCCTCGTCGAGGGTGACGGGAACCGAAGCGCTGGAGGTGTTGCCGTACTTCTCGATGTTGAGGACGACCTTGTCCTTGGGGACGCCGAGGCGCTCGATGACGGTGTCGACGATCCGAATGTTCGCCTGGTGCGGGATGACGTGGTCGATGTCTTCGGCCGTCAGGCCCGACGCGGCCAGGGCCTCCAGGGTCACCTCGGCCAAGTTGCGCACCGCCACCCGGTACACCTCGCGGCCGGTCATCTTCACATACTGAAGCCCCTCCGACAGGGTGGCTTCGTTCATCGGGTGCAGGCTCCCGCCGCCGGGGATCTTGAGAATGTCTGTGAGGCGCCCGTCGGTGTGCAGGTGGGTGGTCAGGATGCCCCGGTCTTCCCGCTCTTCCGGGCCGAGGATGATGGCGCCGGCGGCGTCGCCGAAGAGGACGCAAGTGTTCCGGTCGTTCCAGTCGAGAAGGCGCGACAGCAGCTCCGCTCCCACCACCAGGACGTGCTTGGAGGCGCCGGCCCGGATGAACTTGTCGGCCACGGTGAGGGCGTACAGGGAGCCGGCGCAAGCCGCCGCCACGTCGAAAGCGGCCGCCCTGCAGCCGAGCTTCGCCTGCAGGAAAGCGGCGCAGGCAGGCATGGGCATGTCGGCGGTGACCGTCCCGACGATGATCAGGTCCAGGTCGTCGGGACCGAGGCCCGCCATCTCCAAGGCCTGGCGAGAGGCGTGGAGCGCCATGTCCGAGGTGTTCTCGCCGTCAGCGGCCACGCGACGCTCACGGATGCCGGTTCGGCTGCGGATCCACTCGTCGGAGGTATCGACGAGCTTGGCCAGGTCGTCGTTCGTGAGAATCTTCTCAGGCGCGTACCGACCGGTCCCGATGACGCGAGCGCGCATGCTCCGGATCGGCTACACGATAAAGCCCCCCATGCCCAGTCGCAGCCCCGTCATTTCTGGGAACCGTCCAAAAAGCGATTGTTTCGAACTTTCCTGGGGAGTTAGGGACGGGTCGTGGTCGTCTGCTTTTTTCCCGGACAAGGCAGCCAAAGCCCCGGCATGGGCCTCGATGTCCGCGACGCCTTTCCAGAGGCCAGGCAGACCTTCGACGAGGCGGACGAGGCCCTCGGCCAGGCCCTGAGCAAGACCATCTTCGAAGGGACGGCGGAAGAGCTCAAGCGTACCGAGATCACTCAGCCCGCCATCCTCACCACCAGCATCGCGATCTGGCGAAGCCTCGTCGCCCGGGTTCCGCACTTCACACCCGCCTGCGTGGCAGGCCACAGCCTAGGCGAGTGGTCGGCGTTGGTGGCGGCGGGCGCGGTAGACTTCGCGGACGCGGTCCGGCTCGTCCGGCGGCGGGGTCAGGCCATGCAGGAAGCCGTCCCCGAAGGCGCGGGTGGCATGTGCGCGGTGATGGGGCTCGAGCCCGAGGAGGTGGCCGCGATCTGTGAAGAGACCGCCAAGGCGACGGGCGCCGTGGTAGCGCCGGCCAACATCAACTCTCCGGAGCAGATCGTGATCTCGGGCGCCTCGGCCGCGGTCGAGGCGGCGTCGACGGCGCTGCAGGAGGCGGGAGCGAAGAAGGTCGTGCCTCTGTCCGTGTCCGCCCCGTTTCACTGTTCGCTCATGCAGTCGGCCGCCGACGCCCTCGCCGAGGCGATGGAGCAGGTCAGCTTTCATGACCCCAAGTTCCCGGTCGTGGGCAACGTGAAGGCCGAGCCCTACCAAACGGCGGCGGAGGCCAAGACCCTCCTCGTCCAGCAGGTCACCGCGCCGGTCCTGTGGGTGGAGTCGGTGCGCTGGATGCTCAGCCAGGGCCACAAGAGCGCGGTCGAGGTCGGCCCCGGCAAGGTGCTGGCCGGCCTCGCGCGACGCGTCGACCGCAAGTTCACGGTTCACATCACCGAGTCCGTCGGCGCCCTCGAAAAGACCGTCGCCGCCCTCGGCTCACCGTAGACAGGGCGTCGGTCCTTCGCTAAGTCTCGAGCGACCTGCCCCATGGACCTTGGACTGGAAGGAAAGATCGCCCTCGTCACCGGAGGCTCGCGGGGCATCGGCAGGGCTTGCGTCGTCGCCCTCGCTCGGGAGGGCGCGAGGGTCGTGTTCACCTACGCGGGCAACGCCAAGGCGGCCGAGGAGACCCTGGCCGCCGCCACCGGCGGCCACGCGACGGCGATTCAGCGCGACGTCTCGGATCCCGGCGGGGCGAAAGCCTTGGTCGACGAGCTCGTCAAGTCCCACGGTGGACTGCACATCCTCGTCAACAACGCCGGCA
>CAYZFR010000043.1:0-25009 GCA_964477875.1 uncultured Myxococcales bacterium | reverse complement strand
GGTCACGCAGAGGTCGTTGATGTAGCCGATCCATCGGTGGGCGTAGACGGGGCTGTTGGGCAGTATACAGGCGACGACGAATCCGGCCGGCCGGCCATCCACCTCGGCCACCCGTACTCGGTAGTCTTCTCGGGCCCGGGCCACGTCGAGATAATCCCGAAAGCGGGCATCGGCGTTGCGGCCGAGGCTGAAGCGGGCGTCGATGGCCGCGTGGTGGTCCATCAGCTCCCGCCAGAGGGCGAGGAGCTGGGCCTCGTCCTGGTCCCTCGGATCCCGAAGATCCACCCGGAATCTCTAGTCCCATCCCCCCTTCCCATCAATGGCACTACCCCTCGTCGCCGGAGGGTGTCAGGCTGAGCGGCGGTGGCTTCGACGACCCGAGACCTCCACGAGCAGGCGGACGCGGCGGCCCGGTCGGGGGATTTTTGGAACGCCCTCCGCCACGCCGGCGACGCCCTGCACGCCGACCCCCACGATCACCGGGCGCGCACCAAGCTCGCGCTCTCCTTGTCCGCGCTCGGTCAGGCGGAAGCGGCCGTGGATGCCCTTCGGGTCGGGGCGGAGGCGCTCAATCAAGCCGGTTATCCGCTCACCGCCCTCGCCATGGTCCGGGACGCGCTGGCCTTGGGCGGTGCGGGCTTCGACACGGTCCTCGACGCGATTCACGAGGCTGGCCGCGGCGGCGAGCTGGCGGCCCGTCCTCGGGTGCCGCCTCCGGTGCCCCCGTCCCGGACCGTCGACCTCGAGCCCCTGCGCCAGACCGACGGTCGAGAAGCGGCTCTGGAGGCGGCGGTCGAACTGGGCCGCCGTCCTCCGCCCCCGGTCGAGGCGCCGGCGCCACGCTCTCTCCCTTTCTTCAGTGAGATGGAGCCGTCCGCCTTCCGGGAGCTGGTGGCGAGAATGACCATCCGCAAGCTCCCTGCCGGCGAGACCGTGGTGGAGGAGGGTCATCAGGGCGATGCGCTCTACGTGATCGTGCGGGGCGAAGTCGATGTCCTCCAGCAAGGCCACCGCCGGGCGCGCCTCGGGGCGGGGGCCTTCTTCGGCGAGATGGCGCTGTTCATCGACAAGCCGCGGAACGCCACCGTGGAGACGCATCAGGCGACCGAGCTCTTCGAGATCCAACGCTCGGACATCGAGGCCCTGGCGGTCAGTCATCCCAGTCTGACCGAGGATCTCGCCCACTTCGCCCGGCGGCGCATGGTTCAGAACGTGGTGGCGACTTCGCCGATCTTCGCGCCCTTCTCCTCCGACCGGCGGCGCGAGATCTTGACCGCCTTTCAGACCCGGGTCGTCGAGCCGGGCCAGGTCGTGATCGGTGAGGGTGAGCAAGGCAGCGGCCTGTGGGTGGTCATGGACGGCGAGCTGGAGGTCTCGACCCAGGACGATGGCGAGCCCGTCGTCGTCGCCTACCTGAAGAGCGGCGACGTCTTCGGAGAGATCTCCCTCATTCGAGGCGAGCGCGCCGTCGCGACCGTCACCGCCGTCGACCGCTGCCACCTGCTCTTTCTGCCCAAGCGCGACTTCGAGGCGGTGGCGGAGATGGCGCCCGAAGCCCGAGAGCTCCTCGACCAGCTGGCGACCAAGCGCATCGAAGAGCTCCAGGCCGTCCGCTCCACCGACCTCGTCATCGACGCCGACGACCTGGTCTTGGTCTGAGGATGGCGAAAGAGGCTGCGGCCTCAGCCGAGGCGGGTGAGAAGCTGCCGGCCTTCGGTGGCGAGCTCGTCGAGGCTGGCGGCGTCGAGTTGCAGCTCTGAGATCGCCATCTCGACGTCCTCTCGAGCGATGGGGTCGAGGCCTGCGCCGACGCCGTGGCCGAGCTGGAAAGACAGGGCTTCGCCCAGCGAGACGGTGGCCGCGACCGGGTGGATGCGCCCCTGCACGTACAGCTGATGGTGCACGGCCAAGACCTGCTGCACCCCGGGCGGGAGGGCCCAGGCCCGGGCCACCTGAGCCGAGCATGCGGCATGCAGTCGCCGGGCGGCCGGGATGAGCTCGGTCAGCTTCGGCTGACCGAGGGACTCGTCATGGTCGGCGGCGGCGAGGATGGCCATCAGCCCCACGTCGTGGAGCAGACCGCACAAGAAGGCCATGTCCTCATCCCGGTGAATGCGGGAGGCGACGAGGCGGGACAGGTGGGCCACGGCGCGGCTGTGCTTCTGCAGAGACTCCATCGCCCCGGCGTAGGCCGGGGCCTTGAACACCCGCCCCTTCATCGAGACCTCCATCACCAGGTTCCGGACCCGGGCGGTGCCGAGACGGACCAGGGCCTCCCGCAAGGAGCGAACGTCACCCCGGCCGTAGATCGGAGAGCGAACCAGCCGAAGGACGGCGGCCACCAACATGGGGTCGGCCTCCAAGGCGCCGTGGATGTCGTCGATGCCGACGTCGGGGCGCTGGGTCATGAGGAGAATCTGAGAAGCCGACGAGGGGAGCATCGGCGGGCTGTAGTCCTCGGAGCGAAACAGCCGCTCGATGTGCAGCTCGAGGTCTTCGGGGCGGAAGCCACTCCGTGTCGAGGTCCGAGGCGGGGGCGGAGCGGAGGTCGACCGGCGCTTGTTCCCGAACAGCGACACGTCCTGTCAGTCGACGGCGGGACGGAGAACGGGACGAAGCGTCTCGCCTTGGATCAGATTTCGACTCCGCGGGCCCGCAGGACCGCCTCGAACCCGGCTTCGTCCACGATCTCTGTTCCGTATCGACGCGCTTTTTCGGCTTTGGCGCTGGTCGAGCCAGGATCGGCCAGCACCAGGTAGCTGAGGCCCTTGGCCACCCCGGAGCGAACCGTGCCTCCATGATTCTCCACCAGGGCGGCCAGCTCTTTGCGCGGTCGGGCGTGGGCGCCGCTGAAGCAGAAGGAGAGCCCCTCGAGGGGGCCTCCGTCCTCGGGCGGGACCGGCTCGACCCCCAGCTCGGCAAGGCGCCGGATCTCGTCCCGGCGCAGGTCGAGGCCGCTCTTGATCTTCTCGGCCTTGATGGCGCCCAGTCCTTCGACCTCGGCCAGAGCCTCGGGCGTCGCTTGGTCGAGCTTCTCCAGGCTGTCATAGCCGGCCCGCACGAGGAGCTTGCCCGTCTCTCTCGACACCGCCGAGATGCCGAGGGCGGCGATGAAGGTGGGCAGCGGAATCTTCTTGGCCGCATGCAGGGGGTCGAGGAGCTTTTTTGCCGTCGACGCCCCGTAGCCATGGAGCTGGATCACGTCCTCGACCTGGAGCCGATAGAGGTCGGCCGGCTCTTTGACCAGGCCCTCGGCGAACAGCGTCTCCACGGTCTTTTCTCCCCATTCCAGAAGGCCGAGCTGCTTGATCCAGACCTTGATGCGGCCCTGCATCCGGGCGGGGCAGGTCTCGTTCGGGCACACGAGGTATTCGCCGTCTCGCGCTACCGGCGTGTCGCAGCGAGCGCAGGCCGCCGGCGGCTCTTCCTGGGCGCCGCCGTCGACTTCGACCGACTCGACGTAAGGGATGACGTCGTTTCGGCGAGAGACCATGACCTGATCTCCGACGCCGATCCCGAGCTGTTGGACCAGCGCCACGTTGTGCAGAGAGGCGTTGCGCACCTCGGCGCCGGCCAGGAAGACGGGGTCGATGACTGCGACCGGCGTGATGCGCCCCGAGTCACCGGTGTTCCACTCGATGTAGCGCAGGGTGCTCACCTGCATGTCGTTTCCGAACTTGAAGGCCACCGCGGCTCGAGGTCGATGGTTGAGCTCCCCGAGGAGGGTGAAGGTCTTCAGGGCGTGGGCCCGCACCACGAGCCCGTCGATGTCATAGTCGAGGCCGGAACGAAGTCGGTCCTCGTAGGTGGCGTGGATCTCGGCCACCCGAGCCACGTCGCCCACGTCCCAGGCGGGGACGGTGAAGCCGTGCTCGGTCAGCCAGCTCATCTTCTCGGATTCGTCGTCGAGACCCTCGATGCCCTCCACTTCGTAGAACATCGCGCTCAGGAAGCTGCACGCCGGCAGGTGGTTCAGATCTTTGGCCCGGGCCATGCCGGAGGCCGTGTTGCGCAGGCTCTTCAGCCGATCGAACTTGGGATCGATCTTTCGCTTGAAGTCCTCGAAGGCCGGGACCTTCGAGCGGCGCAAGATGATCTCCCCGCGAACGCTGATCCGGCCCTCGGCCTCGATGCGGGCCGGAACGCCCTCCATGCGCCGGACGTTGGGGCCGATTCGCTCTCCGACCACACCGTCGCCTCGGGTGATGGCGGTCTCGAACTCACCCCCCTGGTACAGGACCTCGATCGAAATCCCATCCAGCTTTTCGTTCACGAACAGATCCTCCGAGCTCGGTGAGAGCTCGGCCTTCCGGGCCAACTCGTCGCAGCGCTCGGCCCAAGCCTGCAGCTCCTCCCCGGTGTTGACCTTGTTGAGGCTGCCCATCGGGATCTCGTGGGCGGCCTTTGGCCACTCCAGACCTCGGGCCGGCACGACGTCCAAAAAGACGGGATGCTCCGGGGCGCGAGCCTGGAGGGCTTCGTAGCGCGCCTTGTAGCCTTTGGGATCGGGGGTGGCTCCGAACGAGTAGAACGACTCGCTCTCTTCGTGCAGGGCCCGAGCCCGGTCCTCGAGCTCGGGGTCCTCGGAATGAGCCGGTGGCCGTTCCGCTGGGGGGCCTACCGGGGCGCCGACTTCGGCCAGGACCGGATGCTCGGGGTCCAGGTTTCTCAGCTTGGCTTCCAGCGCGTCGTAGGCGTCGTCGGTGATCTCGGGCTGGTCGTTGTAGTAACGGCCCCGATGATGGCGGATCAGGCGGGCGAGCTCGTCGGCGTCCATTCTTTTCGAACCTGCTCCATTGACGGCCGTTCCGCATCATTCCAAGGCTTCGGCCATGCGTCCACCGCTACGATTCGTCCAGGCGAAGCCTGCCCTTCCGGCGCCGCTGCGCCGTCTCGAAGAGCTCGCGAACAATCTTCTTTGGGACTGGTCGCCGAACATTCGTAGCCTCTTCGCGCGGATCGATGCGGAGCTATGGAAAGAGACGGGTGCCAACCCGGTCGCGCTGCTGGGCCGGGTCGGCCAGGCGCGCCTCGAGGAGCTGGCGAGCGACGTCAACTTCCTCGCCCACCTCGGTCGAGCCTGCGAGGAGCTCGATGCGTACATGGTGCGGCCGGCCTGGTTTCAGACCGAGCACGTCGAACACGCCCGCCTGCGCATCGCTTACTTCAGCGCCGAGTTCGGCCTCACACCTTGCCTGCCGATCTACTCCGGGGGTCTCGGCGTGCTGGCCGGCGACCACCTCAAGAGCGCCAGCGATCTCGGGCTACCGCTGGTTGGCGTCGGCCTGCTCTATCAGGAGGGCTACTTCCGTCAGGTGCTGAACGCCGACGGCTGGCAGATGGAGCGCTATCCGCCCAACGACTTTCACAACCTCCCCATCGAGCTCGTCCGCCGCGCCGACGGCAGCCCGACCTCCATCTACGTCCAGTTCCCGGGACGGAACGTCCACGCTCAGGTATGGCGGGTTCAGGTGGGGCGGGTGCCCCTGTTCCTGCTCGACACCAACGTCGAGATGAACCGGCCCGAAGACCGGTGCATCACGCGTTCGCTCTACGGCGGCGGGGTGGAGCTTCGGATCCAGCAGCTGATGATCCTCGGCATCGGCGGCTTCCGGGCCCTGGTGGAGATGGGGCTGGAGCCCACCGTCTGTCACATGAATGAGGGTCACGCCGGGCTCCTCGGCGTGGAGCGGGCTCGCCACCTCATGCAGCGCCACTCGATCCCTTACGACCTCGCCCGGGACCTGGCCGAGGACGGCAACCTCTTTACGACCCACACCCCCGTGCCGGCCGGCTTCGACGTCTTCGGTCGGGATCTGGTCGAGCGGCATGTCTCGGCTTATGCGGCCAGCGTCGGGATGAGCGTGGATGAATTCATGAAGCTCGGGCGACGCAAGCGCGACGATGAAGCCGAACCCTTGAACATGGCGATCCTCGCCGTTCGGCACGCGGTACGCCGGAACGCGGTGTCGGCGCTTCACGGTCAGGTCTCTCGCCGCATGGCTCAGGACCGGGGAGCCTGGCAGCACTGGCCCGAGGACGAGGTGCCGATCGGTCACATCACCAACGGCGTCCACCAGCGCTCCGTGGTGGCGCCCGAGATGGGGCGACTGTTCGATCGCTACCTGTCTCCCGACTGGCGGGAGCGTCTGTACGATTCCGAGACCTGGAAAGCGGTCGAGTCGATCCCCGACGAAGAATTGTGGCGGACCCACAGCGAGCTGCGCATGCAGCTCGTCCTGTACGTTCGAGAGCGTCTGGCCTGGCAAGCCCGGCGGCGAGGCGGCGACCCGCGGGAGCTCGAGCACGCGGCCGTTGCCTTCGACCCCGATGCCCTGACGATCGGCTTCGCCCGGCGCTTCGCGACCTACAAGCGGGCGACGCTGCTGTTCTCGGACCTCGACCGGCTGGAGCGGCTCATCAACGGACACAACGTGCAGTTCGTCTTCGCGGGAAAGGCTCATCCAGCCGATCTGCCGGCCAAGGAGCTGATCAAGCAGATCGCCGGCCACGTGAAGAGCGACCGCTTCCGTCGCTCCGTCGCGTTCTTGGAGGACTACGACATCGAGGTGGCGCGACACATGGTTCGGGGCGTCGACGTTTGGTTGAACAACCCGCAGCGGCCGCGGGAGGCGAGCGGCACCAGCGGCATGAAGGTCGTCCCCAATGGTGGGCTCAACTGCTCGATCCTCGACGGCTGGTGGGACGAGGGCTACACGCCCGAAGTCGGCTGGGCGATCGGAAGCGGTGAGGACCACGAGCCGGGCCGAGACGACATCGAGGCCAACGCGCTGTACGAGGCCCTGGAGAACCGGGTCGTGCCTTGCTTTTACGAGCGGGACGCCCGGGAGCTTCCCCGTCGCTGGATCGGCATGGTCAAGGCAGGGATGCGGCAGCTCGCGCCTTTCTTCAACACCGACCGAATGGTCCGCGACTACTGCGAGCAGTACTACCTGCCCTCGGCCCGTCACTTCAGGACGTCGATCGAAGATCCACAGAACGCCCGGGCCCGGGTCGAGTGGAAACATCGTGTTCGGGCCCGCTGGCCTCGGGTCCGTATCGCTTCGGTGGAGGGGCCGACCGCCGAGGCGAGGGTGGGCCAGCAGTTCGAGGTTCTTGCCGACGTCGATCTGGCGGGCCTGGGCCCCGGCGACGTCCGGGTCGAGCTGTACCACGGCCCGGTGGACGCATTGGACGACATGGCCCAGCCGTCGACCCTGCCCATGGAGTCCGTCGGGCCTTCGGGCGATCTTCACCGCTTCCGCGGCGCCCTCGGCCTCCGAGACTCAGGCCGCGTGGGCTACACGGTCCGGGTCATCCCTAGTCACGCTGATGTTCTCGTGCCCCATGAGATGACCCACATCCGCTGGGCGGACTCCAGCTGACGCTTTCTTATCGCGTCTCTCCGACGTACGCTGAGCGCGCTCTGCTTCTGTTGGGATCCGTCATCGGCGTCCTCGTGGTGTCGTTCTTTTGTTCGCTGTCCGAAGCTTCCTTGCTGAGCAGCAGCCGGATTCGGCTGCACGGGATGGCCGAAAAGAGCGTGGCGGCCCGGATCGCCGAGCGCCTGAAGGGCCACCTCGACCGGCCCATCGCGGCCATTCTGATCCTGAACACCTTGGCCAATACCGGCGGCGCCGCCATCGCGGGCCGTGAGTACGCCCGGACCTTCCAGGGAGAAGGCATCGCCGTCTTCACCTCCGCCTTCACGCTCGCGGTTCTCCTGGTGGGAGAGATCGTCCCCAAGACCCTCGGCGTCCGTTTCTCTCACGCCACCATCCTCTGGCTCGCTCGGCCGCTCCAGTTCCTCACCTGGATCCTGGGGCCTCTCACCTGGTTCGTGCAGGCCTTCACCAACCTCATCGGACGCGGAGCCCGGGAGTCGGGTCAAAGCCCCATGGAAGACCTTCGAGCCATGGCCCGGCTGGCTGCTTCCTCGAAGGCGATCGGACGAGAAGAGCAGTCCATCATCGAGGCGGCCGCTCAGCTCCCGCGCATCCAGGTCCGACAGCTCATGATCCATCGGCCGGACGTCGTCTTCTTGTCCTTGGCCGCCGACGACGAAGCCATCCTGCGCAGCGCTCGCAGCTCCATGCATTCCCGCCTTCCGCTGTGCCGGGACGGCATCGACAACGTCATCGGGTTGGTGAACATCAAGGACGTGCTTTGGCGCCTCAACGACGCCGACCAAGAGGACGAGCTCAAGCGCATCCTGGGCGAAGGCGTCCGTGAGCCGCTCTTCGTCACCGAAGACCTCGACGCCTCGCAGCTCCTCCAGCTCTTCTCTCGCCACCACGAGCACATCGCGATCGTACGGGACCGGTCCCAGAAGGTGGCCGGGGTCGTCACCCTGGAGGACGTGATCGAAGAGATCGTCGGCGAGGTCGACGATGAGTTCGACCGCAGCCCCACCAACCTGGACCGGACCGGTGCCGGGACCTGGGTCCTGGGAGGTGGCACGCTGTGGGCCGATGCGGCGCGGGCGCTACAGATCCCGGTCGATGACGTTCTTCCCGAAGACCGAGACCTGGACGGTCGCTACGACCTGAACGACCTGGCCGCCGACCGCCTCTCCGGGAAGCTTCGGACCGGGGCCGCCTTCGCGGTGGGGGCGTGGCGCTTCAAGGTCTTGCGCATGCGGCGAGGGAAGGTTCTTCTCTTGGAGGCCTATCGTCTCGGCTCCCCGCAGCTGCCGGCCTCCCGTAGACGAGTGACGGTGTGACGCGTTGGCGTAAGGCTACTTTCAAGGGGAAAGAGGTGTGGGCGGCGATCGGCGAAGACGAGCAGCCGCAGGTCGAAGCTGGGCGCGTGCCGATCCGCTATTCGGAGGGCCTCGGAGCTCGAGTGTATCGGGCCGGCGCGAGCCGGGTGGAGCTCCAGGAGGGGCCCGCGCTCGAGCTTCCCGACGGCACCGCCGCGACGGAGGGCACGGCATCCCGGGCTTCGGCCAAAGCGCCCGTCTCTTTGGAGACGCCGCCCGACGCAGCGGTGGTGTTCACCGACGGCGCCTGCCACGGAAATCCCGGTCCCGCCGGGTCGGGCGCCTTCCTTCGTCTCCCCAACGGCCAGAAGTGGCGGGCCGCCCTCGCGCTGGGGCAGGCCACCAACAACATCGCGGAGCTGACCGCGATCGGCCTCGCCCTCGATTTGCTCGCGGAGCTGGCGCCCGAGGCGCCGGCGGTAATCTGGACCGACTCGTCCTACGCGATCGGGGTCCTCAGCAAGGGGTGGAAGGCCAAGGCCAACACGGGGCTCGTCGCCGAGCTCCGGCGTCGCCTCGCGGAGCGGCCGGTGGAGCTGCGATGGGTGAAGGGCCACGCCGGCACCGAGGGCAACGAGCTCGCCGACGAGCTGGCCAATCGAGGCGCGCGCGGCGAAAGCTTCCGGGTTCGGGAATGACTTCGGTTGCCACGACCGGCTGCGCTATTTAGCAGGAGTCGATGGGGCCGTCCCAGGATCTGGGTCGAGGACCTCGCCTCCGGTGGGGCTTGTTTGGTCGTCGAGCTTCCGGTGCGTCAGCCCGAGGCGACGGCCTGAACGAAGACGGACTCCACTTCGGACCAGGCGGGACGCTTGGAGGGGAGGCGGCTCAAGAGGGCGCCGACGAGATCCGAGATCTCGCCAGAGACGTCGGGGTCGAGCCGCCGCAAGGGCGTAGGGACCTTGCTCTGAAGAGCCGACTGCAGCGCGTCGGGCTGCAGACCGCGGAAGGGGCGGGTGCCGGCCAGGACCTCGTAGGTGAGCATGCCGAAGGCGAAGCGCTCCGACGCCAGATCGTAGCGGGGCCGGGCGCCGTAGACCTCGGGCGCGAGGACGAGAGGGCTGTCGCGGACGGCGTCGAGGCTGGCCGGACCGAGGTGGGTGGTGTCGAGGAGAACGCAGCCGCCGCCCGGCACGACGCCCAGTCCCTTCGCGTGGACCGCGCCCAGCATGATCTTTCGCCGGTGGAGGTCCTCGAGCGCTCGGCCGGCGTCCAGGCACCAGGCCAAGCTCTGGCTCCGACCGGGCGGTTCGCCGGCCAGCCAGGCCGAAAGACTGCGAGCGCCCGGACCGTCCAGGACGAGGTGGGGAGTGGGGGCATCGGCGTGGACTGCTCGAAGCTGGAGCGTCCACGGGTTGGCCCAGGCGTTCAGTGCCTTCGCCTCCCGATCCGCCTCTCCGGACGAGCGACACAGCTTGATCCATCCGTCGCTCGTCGAGCCTCGGAGCAGGCGGGGGGTCACGACCGCGAAGCGCGCGAAGTCGAGGGGCCGAGCTCCGGCCACGGGTCCGTCGCCGCCGGTGGCGCGGCTAGCCTCGGCCGTCTTCGGATGACGCAAGTTGGACTGCAGCTGCATGTACAGGCGTCGAAAACGGTCCCGCGTGGTGACGAGCTCCAGTTTTGGGTCTTGCGCAACCCGAAGCAGGCTTGGTCGAAGGCCCGCCGGATCCAGCTTCAGGTTCGACAGCTCGGCCGGTCGTGTCCATTCGAGGAGGTGGAGCAGCGCGCCGCGGTCCGCCTCGGCGGTGGGCTCTGCGTGGGGCTCGTCGTAGAATCTGCGCCTCATCTCGGTGGGGCTGGGAATGAGGCTGAAGGGGCCCAGGGTGGGATCCATCCACAGGAAGCGATGGTCGAAGCTGCAGAGGACGCGGTCGGGGAGGAGCCAGCCCGACGGAAGTCGGGCTCGGTGAAGAGCCTCCACGCCGTCGAGGAGATCGAGCCCCATGCGGGCCCAAGCCCGGCAGCTCAAGGGAAAACGCTCAAGCATGCGTGGGAGCGCGACGCCGAAGTCGGGAGCGTGAACGGTGAAGGGGCGATCCGCGACGATGCCCGCGTCACGCAGGGAAGAGACGCAAGGCAGGCGAAGCTGAACCGCCAGCTCCGCTCTCTCCACGAAGCGGCGCAAGAAGGCTTCGTCGTACTCCAGGTGGGCGGCGGCGCGGCGGATCCAGACCGGGTCACCGGAGGCGTCGAAGCCCACGAAGCACTGGGCCGGCTCGCCGAGGTCGAATCGAGCTCTCAGGCGATAGTCACCCAGGTTCACCACCGGCGCGAAGATGCTGAACTTCTAGTGAGGCATGCAAGCTCCGCATGTGGGACCTCGTCGGACTTCAGGCGAGCTCGTCTTCCTCGTCGATGAACTTGTTCCGCTTCTTGCTGCGACCAGCGGAGCCGACCCGAGCCCGGCTGCGCCAGCCGCTCAAGAGCCCGAAGATCACGACCACCGCGATGCCTCCCGTCCCGTACATGACGATGTTTCGAAGGACGTTGTCGCCCATCTGAAGCTGCTCCTGGAGTTGGCGGTACTGGGTGTTTTGGGGAGCGACCTGCTCCAGGAGGGCCATCGCTCTGTCCCGCTCGAACTCGTCTTCCTCCTCGTGGGCGGCCCACGCCGCCTCGGCCAAGCGCTCACCCAGCCAAATTCGCTCGTCCTCGTCCTCTCTGATGCCTTGCAGCTGCTCGTTCAGCTTGACCGCGCTTTCGAAGGCCCCGGCCAGCGCCTTCTCGTGCATGCGGTCCCTCGAGATCTGCCAGCGCAAGGCTTCGTGCCGGGAGGTGGGCTGAGGGAGGAGCTCGGCGCTCTTCGCGATGAGCCGCTCCGCCTCGTCGGAGGCGCCTTTGGCGTGGGCCTTCCGCGCGCACTCGAGAAAGCTTCGGCTGGCCTGCTCGGGACCTCGCTCCGTCTCGACCAAGCTCTCTTCCCCGAGCTCCTCCAGCCAGGCGTCGAAGAGGCGGCAGGCCGCGTCCCAGTCGTTGTAGTCGGCCTGCTGCATGGCGAGCTTTTTCAGCTTCGGCTCGCGGTCCTTGGCGCCTGGGGGCGGCAGATTGGCCTCGGTCAGCGGCGCCGCGTCGCGGACCGCCTTGGAACGGCGGACCTCCTCCTCCGTCACGCCGTCCCCGCCGACACGCCTGGACTTCCCCATCTCGATGGGCAAGGAGTCCTGCGCGACGGGCGCAAGCAGCGTCGAGGTCAACAGCAGCGTCAGCATGGGGCGGGGATACGAAGCCTGGGCGGGGCCTGGCAACCGGCTTTCTTCATCGGAAGCAGGCCACCTCGACCATGGACTCGGCCTCCAGGGCCGGTCCTCGGGGGGAGACCGGGAGCGCGCCGTCGCAGGCAGCCAACCAGGACCATAAGCGACCCTCTCGGGGGACGACTTCGACCAGCGGCGGCCCGAGCCCTCGAGGCAGCAGCCGTACCGGCAAGAAGCGATGGAGTTCCTCACGGGGCAGGGGCTCGGAGAGCGCGCCCCATCGCTGGCGTATGGTGAAGCCGGGCAAGATCCAGGGGGCGACCAGGATCCAAGCGCACCAGGCGGCGAAGGGATCCGAGGGGAGCCGCAGCCAAGGGCGGCCGGCGGGGTCCCGCCCCCACTGGAAGCCCCCGGGGGAGGTCGGAAAGTCCCCGCTGGAGGCTTCGAAGCCCGGCGTTTCGTCCCCGACCTCGACCATCAAATCGACGTCGAAACGGTCCTCGCCCTGAAGATCATGGCGGAGGGGGCCTCGCCAGACGCGGCACCCGTCCATCCATCGCGCGACCAGGGCCGGAAGGCTCGGGTGGCCACGTCCGCCGACGGCGATGCGAGGTCGGCGGAAGACCGGCACCTCGTCGAAGCCGGCTTTCTCCAGCAAGTGAAGGCGGGCGGCGAACAGCGGCTGGCCCGCCTCGGTGAGCGGCGCATCGCGGCCGCCATCGGTGCCGGGCGCGAGGACGCCCTCGCCTGCCTCCAGGGTCACATCCACGTGAACGTGGTCGCCCGCGATCCGGGCCGCTGCCTCGGGAACCACGGCCTCGGCGCCCGGCGGGAGGGGGGCCTCCAGACCGACCCGGAGGGCGTGCCCGCGGGGGAGTCGACCGTCGAAGTGCTCGCCGACGTCCAGTCGACCAACCAGCTCGAAGGCGCCCGGCGTAGAGCGGGGGTCGAGCGCGAAGCCCTCGTGGGCTGCCTCCGGCCCCTCGGGAATGGGCGCCGAGGCCCTCAGCTCTTCGGCCGCGATCCGACCCAAGGCACGCCCGACCGGGATCCGCTCCACGGCGAGCGGGGCCGGCTCGAGTTGGGCCAGCGCCGCTTCGAGCTCGCCGCCGTGGTTCACGGGAAGAGGCCGCGAACCAGCATCGCCTCCGAAACGCGGTGAATGCCGAGCGCGAGGGTGGCGGTGCGCATGTCGGTCTCGAACTTCGCCTGAAAGCTCACGCAATCTTGGAAGGCGCCGTTCAGAATCTTGTAGAGTCGCTGGTTGATCTCCTTCGAGCTCCAAAAGAAAGACTGAAGACCCTGCACCCATTCGAAGTAGGACACGATCACACCGCCCGCGTTGGCGAGGATGTCGGGCACGATGAAGACCTCGTCCTGCCGTTGCCGGAGCACCTCGTTGCCCTCGGCGGTCACCGGGCCGTTCGCGCCCTCGGCCAGAATCCGGCACTTGAGCTTGCTCGCGATCTCGGCGTCGATCACGCCGCCGAGCGCCGCTGGAATCAACACGTCCACGTCCAGCGTGAGCAGCTCCTCGTTGGTGATCGCTTCGCCGCGCGGGTAGTCCTTCACCACCTTGCGGATGTCCACGTACTTCAGGAGGTGCTTCACGTCGAAGCCCTCGGGGTTGTAGATGCCTCCCGAGACGTCGGACACGGCGACGATCTTACACCCCATCCGCTCCAGCTTGCGGGCGGCGTAGGTGCCCACGTTGCCGAAGCCCTGGATGGCGACCTTCTTTCCCTCCAAGCTGATCCCCAGATGGTCCGCCGCGGCGGCGGTGCAGTAAGCCACGCCGCGGCCGGTGGCCTCTTTTCGGCCTTTGGAGCCGCCGATGAAGATCGGCTTTCCGGTCACGACCGAGGGGACGGCGTGGCCCTTCATCTCGGAGTAGGTATCCATGATCCAGGCCATGGTCTGGTCATCGGTTCCCATGTCGGGGGCCGGGATGTCGGTCTCGGGGCCGATGAAATTGAGTATCTCCACCGTGTAGCGACGGGTGAGGCGCTGCTTCTCTTGACGACACAGCTTCCGTGGGTCGACCCGCACACCGCCCTTGGCGCCGCCGAGCGGGATACCGGCCACGGCGCATTTGAAAGTCATCAACATGGCGAGGGCCGAGACCTCACCGAGATTGACCTCTTCGTGGTATCGGATCCCGCCCTTGTACGGACCCAGCGTGTTGTTGTGCTGAACTCGGTAACCGATGAAGTTCTGCACTCGGCCGTCTTCCATCCGGGTCGGGATGCTGACGATCAACGCCTGGGCCGGCGTCAGCAGCCGGTTCTTGATGTTCGGATCGATGTGGATGAAATCCGACGTACGCTCTACCATGCGGGCGGTATCGTGGTAAAACTTCGATTCCCACTCCAGGCTGGAGCGGTACTGCCCGAGGGACTCGGTGTTCGGGGTCTCGTTCACTTGAGGGCCCCCTTTCACCCGCCGCAGGCCAGACGGCAAGACTCGATTTTGCGACCACACAGCGACTGGCAGGTGGCGACCGTCCCTCGCTTTTTCTTCAGGCAGTCGGCCTCGCAGCCTTCGAACCAGCTTTGGCACTGGTCGGCGGTGCAGCCCTCGTAGGTCTCCCAGCGGGATGGGAGAGAGCGACAGGCGAGGTGACCAGCGAACAGGGCCAAAATAACGGCGATGAGTATGCGCACGGGCCGGGCATACAACGGGCGTCGAGCGAAAGCATGGTGCGACGCACTGCGCCAGGGCGAGAGGGCCTGGACTGCGACTTGACTCACACGGGCGGAAGCGAGATCCCGCATCCATGCGGAGCGTGACTGCGAAAACCCTCGGAATTCTGACTGTGGGTACGGTCGGGTGTAGCGGGGTTTACGACTGCAAGGACGACGCGGCGACCTGCGCCGCCATGCTCAACGCCCAGGCCGAGACCTGCGCCGAGGCTTTCCAGCTCCAGCACACGGATCGCAAGCGGAAGTACTGCGAGCACGCCATCGACCTGGTGGGAGACGAGGGCACCAAGGCCGCCGTCCCGGGCTTGGAGGCCATCCTGGCCGTCGAGGGGTCGGGCGTACCCGACGACAACCACCGCCAGGAAGCCGCCAAGGCCCTGGGCGAGATCGGTGATCCGGCGGCGGTCGACGCGCTGGTGAACGCCATCGACTTCGAAGCCGGCACCAGCTCCGACCCCAAGGACAAGATGGCGAACCGGGCCAACGAGGCCATCGCCTCCGCCCTCGGTGAGCTCGGCGACCCCAAGGCGGTCCCGAAGCTGCTGGAGCTCATGGACCGCAGCCGGGACAACTACGTCGTCCTGAAGTCGATCCGCGCCTTGGGCGACATAGGAGACCCCTCCGCGGTCGAGGCTCTGTCCGAAGTCGCGCTCGAGCACAGCAACAAGTTCATGCGGAAGAACGCGGTCATCGCCCTGGGGGACATCGGTGACCCCGCCGCCACCGACACCCTGATCCAGATGATGTTCATCGAGTACCAAGGCGTGTCCTTCTATCGGGAGGCTTCCTTCGCCCTGTTCCAGATCGGACCGGCGACCGCCGACGCCCTGCTGAAGACGATGGCCATGAAGAACGAGGCGGTGAACCAGATCTTCGAGAAGTCCGGCGGCATCAAGGAGTCGGCGGTGAAAGCGAAGTGTGGCTTCGTCTTGGGCGACCTGCGCGACCCGCGAGCAGTCGAGCCGCTGATGTCGGCCTTTGCCGAGGCCGCCGATCCCAAGAGCTACGACCCCGTCGTTCTCGGCTACGCCGCGCCGCCCCTGGGCGCGCTGGAGGCCACCAAGGCCGTGCCCCTGCTGGCCGACCACATGGGGACCATCGACCAGTCCTTGCGCGACCCGATCATGCAGGCTCTGGTGATGATCGGTGACGAAAAGCCGGTCGGTGACATGCTCGACCTGATGACTCGCAAGGACTTCGTGGCGAAGTGCACCAAGCTCGGAAACTCGGTCGAGGCCTGCATAGCCGAGAAGGACTCTCGCCGTGGCGCCCAGGAGACCGCCACCGACCACGCGTCGAACTTGGCCCGGGGCAAGCATCTCGACGCCTACAAGGCGATCATGGAGTCGGAAGAGGATCCGGAGCTGAAGAAGTACATGGAGGCGCGCCTCGTCCGGCTCGAGGCCTCCAAGACTTGTGGCGAAGACGCCGATTGCTGGGCCAAGAAGCTGAAGGACGACGATGCCCTCCTTCGAGAGCGGGCAGCCTGGGCGCTGAAGCGCTTGAAGGAGCCGTCGACCATGGACGCGCTGGTGGAGGCGCTGGGTGACGAGAATCGAAAGGCTCGGTACGCGGCCATCCACGCCTACTGGTCTTTCGGGGACGGACGAGCGGTAGAGAGGATCGAGAAGATCCTGGAGGACGAGAAGTCTTCAGCCGACTTTGTCCGGGTGAATGAGGACCTCAAGCGCCTGCTGGTCCACCTGAAGCGAGACAGCAACAGCGCCTGAGCCCCCACCGCCCGTCATCCTCGGCCTCAGCGCCCGTGCTCGTGGTGGCCGTGCCCTCGGCGGGGAGGGCCGGAGCCGAGCGTCGGTCCTTCGACCAGGGCCGGCATGTGCATCCCCGCCGTCCAGTGAAAGAACATGTCGCGGCCGCCGACCCGCGTCAGCCACTCGATGGCGCCGTCGCGGGCGACCTCGGGGGTCCTACCGACCGAGGTCTGGCTGATGGTGTGACGCCAGGGCTTTGGGCCTCGACCGACGATCTCGAGACGGCCCGTGACGCCGGCGACGTCATCCCGAGGCGCGTTGCTCGCCGAATAGCTGAGTCGATAGTCCGCGGCTTCGGGTTCGACGAATTTCACCTCGGCCCCGGCGCCCTCCAAAGCCGACAGGAGCCGAGCCGCGATGACGTCCCGGCGTCCGGCCAGTCCGCCCGATAGCACCGCGAGCTTCAGGGGTTGGGCGGCCTCCCAGGCCTTCTTGGCCTCCGGGTTCGCCTCGAGCACTCGGGCCGTCCACTCCTTCAGCCCGGGCTCGGTCAGGTCGAGGCGGGTGAAGGTGGTGAGGGCCTGCTGGTATCGAAGCGGCTTGGGGTCCTGCTTCTTGTCCAGGAATAGGCGGCGAAGCTCGACGCCAGCCAGCCGGAGGCGAAGGCTCAGCTGGTCTCCTTGGTTGGCTTCCTCCATCGCCGCTTGGAGAATGACGGCGGCGTTGTTGGGGCCGCGCTTCGGATCGAGCTCGGCTTCGATGGCCCGCTCCACGACGGGGCGGAGGCGCTCGGGAAGCGTCGGGTCGATCTTCATCGGCTGACCAAAGAGCGTGGCGCTCAGCACAATCGAGAGCATGGTGACGAGAGTTCCCGGCCCCTCGGGCCGATGCAAGGACGCTTTCTTGCGGTCGCCAGCGGCGCGAACGAGACTGCGTCCGTGCGCACCGTCCTAGGGGGGTGCTGATGAACGGATTTATTCGTCTGGGTAGGCAGGCTTTTTGTGGAACGATTCGGCGAAGAGGGCGCTGATTGGGCATCAGCAACCGATGAGAGGCGGAGCCGTCCGGAGCGTTCCACGGAAAGACCGCCAGCCAGACGGGTGAAGCCGTTTTTCAGCACCCCCCTAGGGCTGGCTTTGTTTCTGGGGGCCACGCCGGCGGCGGCGGAGCCCGAGGTACGCATTCTCCTTCGGCAGGGGCGGACCCCGATCCGCATATCCGGAGAAGACCTGAGGGTTTGGGCGGACGCCCGGCCCATCCCGGTAGGGGACGGCGTCCGGCTCCGGTTCCTGAACGGCGGCCAGGTCGAGGTCCGAGCCCGGCGTCGGGTGCGCGGGCAGCGGATCCGGATCGAGGGAGCGGGGCCCCTGCAGGTCGGAGACGGGCTCTACCTCGGGACCATCGAGGTCGATGGAGACGCGGGCAGCATCGTCAACGGCCTCCCCATCGAGACCTACCTGCTGGGCATCGTGGGTTCGGAGATGCCGGCCTCGTGGCCGGCGGCGGCCCTGCAAGCCCAGGCGGTCGCCGCCCGGACCTACGCGCTCCAAAGCCGCCTTCGGATGCGGAGCTCGGGGCGCGCCTTCGATGTCCATGACTCGGTCCTGTCCCAGGTCTACAAGGGAGCGGCGGACATCGCGCCGTCGGTCGTCTCCGCGGTCGAGACCACCACCGGGCAGGTGCTGGCCTTCGAGCACTTTCCGGCCGAGGCGCTCTTCCACTCCACCTGCGGTGGCCGCACGCGCTCGGCGGAGGATGTCTTCGGAAACGAGGTGCCTTACCTGCGGGCACGGCGCTGCAAGTGGTGCCGGGAGAGCGCCCGCCATCGCTGGTCCCTCGACATCCCACTGAAGCAAACCGAGGATCTGCTGCGGGCGGCCGGCCTGGTGGACGGCAAGCTGCGGCGTGTCGACGGCGACGCCGAACGCGTGGTCATCAAGGGTAGGAGGCGGCGAGAAGTCGGGCCCCGGCGCCTGCGGGCGGCGCTGGGGCCCCAGCGTCTGTACTCCACCGACTTCGAGGCGCGAACTCGACGAGGACGTCTCCACCTGGAGGGAAGGGGTTTCGGCCACCAGGTGGGGATGTGCCAATGGGGTGCTCGCGGCATGGCGCGGGAAGGGCGCGACTTTCGTGAGATCTTGAACCACTACTATCCTGGGGTTCCGATCAAGCGGGCATGGTGAGCATCGAGGACTACGACTACGCGCTTCCCGAAGACCTGATCGCCCGGCATCCCCCGAAGCTTCGGGATCAGTCTCGGCTCATGGCGGTCCCGGGCGATGGTACATCCATCCGTCGCCTCCGCTTCGCTCGAGTGGGGGAGCTGCTCCGAGCCGGTGACCTGCTCGTTCTCAACGACAGCCGGGTCCTGCCGGCGCGTCTGCGGGCGCGCAAGGCGACCACCGCCGGTCGAGTGGAGCTGCTGTGCGTCGAGGCACGAGAAGACGGGCGCTGGTCGGCGATGGCGAAGGGCGCCAAGAGTCTCCGCGCCGGGATGGAGCTGGAGGTCGAGGGAGCGGAGGAGCCGGTCCGGATCGAGGCCGTGGGCGAGGGGGGCTTCGTCGAGATCCGTCTGCCGAGCTCGGACTTCCTCCAGCGCTTCGGGGAGCTTCCTCTCCCGCCATACCTGGGCCGGGAAGCGGAGGCCGAGGACGAGGAGCGCTACCAGACCGTTTATGCCCGGGAGGATGGCTCGGTCGCCGCGCCCACGGCCGGCCTGCACTTCACGCCCCAGCTCCTCGCCGCCCTGGCATCGGAAGGGGTCGAGATTCGGCGGCTGACCCTTCACGTCGGGCCCGGCACTTTTCTTCCGGTCAAGACCTCCGACATCGAGGCCCACCGAATGCACGCCGAGCGCTTCGTCGTTCCGGCGGAGACCGCGGCCGCCGTCGCCCGGGCCCACGCCGAGCAGCGACGCGTCGTCGCGGTGGGGACCACCACCACTCGGGTGCTGGAGAGCTTTTCGAACGAGGTGCAGCCGGGGTCCGGCTCGACGGAGCTCTTCATACGGCCCGGGCACGTCTGGCGTCACGTGGACGCGATGCTGACCAACTTTCACCTCCCCCGCTCCACGCTCTTGATGTTGGTGTGTGCCTTCGCGGGTCGGGAGCGGGTGATGGCGGCCTATCGAGCCGCGGTGGACGAGGGCTGGCGCTTCTACTCCTACGGAGACGCGATGTTCCTCGAGCGTCCGCGATGAGGACGGTTTGCTTCGAGCGCCTGGCCCAGTCGGGGGCGGCCCGGCGGGGGCGCCTGCGAACGCCCCATGGCCCCATCGAGACTCCCGCCTTCATGCCCGTGGGCACAGGGGGAAGCGTGAAAGCCATGTTGCCGGAGGAGGTGCGCGCAACCGGGGCCGACGTCGTCCTCGGCAATACCTTCCATCTGATGCTGCGACCGGGGCATCAGCTGATCCAATCTCTGGGGGGCCTGCACCGCTTCATGAACTGGCCCAACGCGATCCTGACGGACTCGGGGGGCTTTCAGGTCTTCTCCCTCGCCGAACGGCGGTCGATCACCGAGGACGGGGCACTCTTTCGCAGTCCCTACGACGGGAGCGAGCACATGCTCACTCCGGAACGGTCGGTCCAAGTCCAGGAGGCCCTGGGAGCCGACATCGCGATGGCCTTCGACGAGTTTCCGCCTCCGGGGGTCGGCGAGGCACGGACTCGGGCCTCGATGGAGCGCACGACGCGATGGCTGGACCGCTGCTTGGAGGCTCGCACGCGACCCGCGCGAACGTCCTTGTTCGGGATCGTGCAGGGAGGCTCGTACCCCGCGCTTCGAGAAGAGCACATTCGGGCGCTGCAGGCGCGAGACCTCGACGGCTACGCCATCGGTGGTGTGGCCGTAGGGGAGAGCAAGGATGACATGCGGCGAACGATCCAGGTCACGGCGCCCCTGCTGCCCGAGGATCGACCGCGGTACCTCATGGGCGTGGGCCTTCCGGAGGACCTGGTCGTGGCCGTGCTGTGTGGGGTCGACATGTTCGATTGCGTAATCCCGACGCGAAACGCGCGCATGGGGCGCGTCTTGACCTGGGACGGTCATCTCACGGTGAAGAACGCTCGTTTTCGGGAGGAGGGTGGGCCCATCGACGCGCGCTGCCGCTGTCCGACTTGCAGAAGCTACAGCCTCGCCTACCTGCGGCACCTTTGGATCACCAACGAGATCACGGGCCACCGACTCCTCACCATGCACAATCTGTGGCATCTTCAGGACCTGATGCGGCGGCTCCGTCGGGACATCGAGCTGGGGCGCGCCGAGCGCTGGCTGCCATGGGCGGAGGCGCGATACGCGGGGGCGGGGGATGCCGTGCCGGCTCCGCTGGGCGAAGAGGCATGAACGACAGCCCCTCCTATCCCGCCGAGCTGGGGGTCAGCATGGCCCTCCCCGACCCGCTGCGTGGGTCCGGGCGCCTTTTTCTGTGGGCGAAGGCGGACAGGCGGGTGGCGCAGCTTCGCCGTTTGGCCGAAGCGTCGAACCATCGCTATGACCTCTACGACGCCGACGGCTGCGTGGCGATCGAGGTCAGCGAAGCCACCATCATCAACTTCCTCGGCAATCTGCGGAAGGAGCTCTCCTCGGAAGCTCTCGAGGAGACCCGTGCCCTCTTCAAGCCGGGAGCCGACGAGCCATCGCTTTCTGATTTCCCGCGCGCCGACAGCCTGCAGACCTTCATCACCTTTGCCCGAGGAAAGTGGCTAGGGGAGCTGATGTCCGAGAATCGGCTGACGGTCTTCTTCCAACCGATCGTTTACGCCGGCTCCCACGAGGTGCTCGGACACGAGGCGCTGGCGCGAGCCCGGTCCAAGGCGGGCGTCGTCGGTCCCCTGAGAATGCTCTCCGCCGCCCGTGATGCTCGTCTTCTACCGTCCTTCGATCACGCGGTGCACGAGGTGGCGCTGCAGGCGCGGGCCAAGGCCTCGGCTCAGGGTAAGCTCTTTCTCAACATGACGCCGATGACGGCCTCGGAGCCGGATCAGTTCCTCGAACACGTTCGACGGCTTTGTCGGCTCTATGGCTCTCGTCCCTCCGATCTCGTTCTCGAGATCACAGAGTCCGAGAAGATGAACGAACCGGAAAAGGTGGAGCGCTTCGTGAAGCGGGCTCGGGACGACGGCTTCAGCGTGGCCCTCGACGACCTCGGCGCGGGCTTTTCGAACCTGAACACGATCCACCGCCTCCGCCCCGACATCGTGAAGCTCGACATGGAGCTGACCCGCGGGATCCATCAAGACGACTACAAGGCGGTCATCGCCCAAAAGATCATCGAGCTCGCCAAGACGGTCGGGATTAGGACGGTGGCTGAAGGAGTCGAGACCGACGAGGAGCGGGCTTGGCTCGAAGACCGTGGCGTCGACTACCTCCAGGGCTATCTGTTTGGCCGTCCCCAGGACCTCCCGCGCGACACCGTCGACCTCTCGGCCAAGTGACCGGGACCCGCCATTCATCGGGTCGAAGGCCGAGGCCGCTCAGTCGGCGAGTGCCTCGTCGATCCGCGACATCACATCGGGGGTCAGGCGCGGCGCGACATCGAGGGCGTTGAAGTTCTCTTCCACCTGAGCTGCCCGGCTAGCTCCGGTAATGACGGTGGAGACATTCGGATTCTTGGTGCACCAGGCGATCGCCATCTGCGCCAGCGAGCACCCGAGCTCGTCGGCGATCTTCTTCAGTCCTCGGACTCTTCGAAGGCGCTGCTCGTCCGTCAGCCCCGCTCTCAGGAACTCGTAGCCCTCCAGGGAGCCTCGCGACCCCTCCGGGATCCCGTCCAGGTACTTCCCAGTCAGGAGCCCAGAGGCCAGGGGCGACCACGTCGTGGTGCCCAGCCCGATGTCCTCGTAAAGTCGAGCATACTCCCTCTCCACCCTCTGGCGATGAAGCAGGTGATACTGCGGCTGCTCCATGACAGGCTTACGCAGGTGGTGGCGTTCGGCGACCTCGTAGGCGGCCCGAATCTCGTCCGCTGACCACTCGGACGTGCCCCAGTACAGCGCCTTGCCGGAGGCGATGATGTCCGACATCGCCCAGACCGTCTCTTCGATCGGGGTCTCGGAGTCGGGACGATGGCAGAATACGAGGTCGACGAAGTCCATGCCGAGCCGTTTCAAGGAACCGTCCATCGCCTGCATCAAGTACTTCCGATTCAGCGTGTTTCGGTCGTTCACGCCTCTTCGAAGCCCCCAGTAGAATTTGGTCGAGACCACGTAGCTCTCCCGGTGCCAGCCGAGGGAGCGAAGCGCTTGGCCCATGATGGTCTCGGCTTCGCCGCCGGCATAGACCTCGGCATTATCGAAAAAGTTGCAGCCTCGCTCCCAGGCCGCCTTCATGCAGGCCAGGCCATCCGATTCGTCGAGCTGACGTCCGAAGGTCACCCATGACCCGAACGAGAGAACGCTCACCTTGAGACCGGAGCGCCCGAGGCGCCGATATTCCATCTCAGCCATGCCGGATCTAAATCACCGATCCTGGGCCGAGACCACGACAGAATCGGGTGACGCGGCCCGATGCGAAGTGTCGCCCGCTCTCAGAGTGACCAGCCGAGGGCGAGCTGCGTGTCGAGGAAGGCATCGTCGAAGCTGCCGGCCGGCGAGCGCCCCGACTGGAGGTTGTAGTCGGCGGTCAGCTCGGCGACGAAGCCCGTCCTATGTCGAAAGGCGAAGCCCCCGCCGAAGTCTCCGCCGACGTCATTGCTGACGCTATCGTCGTCGAGGGAGATGCGCAGGTGGCCCCGCCCGAGGACCTCGAAAGAGGTGGTCTTGCTTTGGTAGAGCGCCTGCCGAGCGCAAAGGCCGGGGCGCAGGACGCTGTACTCGATCGACACGGCCCCACGACCCTCATCGAAGACGAAGCGACGAAACTCGAACCCGACGGCGGCGCCGAGAAAAGGACCCGCTGCGCCCATGCGGTAGGCGTATCGGACGTCGGTCCGCGTTCGGTCGGCGCTGGCGCCGAGGCTCGCGCCGTCCAGCTCGGCGCTCGGAAACTGACGGTAGTAGCCGGCGGAGAGGTCGAGCGCATGGCGGGCTCCGAGGAGGGGGGCGAAGTGAAGGGTGGCCCGACTGCCCACCGCGGGGAGGGGGCCCTGGTCGACGGAGCGGCCGAAGGAGGCGGAGAGGTCACGAAGCGTGACCCCGCCGGTGGCCACCAGCGTCACCCAAGTGGGAGGAGGGCTCGAGACCTGGGGCTTTGGTCCGCCGGCCCGGGCCCGGGCCCGAGCAAGGTCTTCGTCGACGAAGGGCTCGGGAGCTGGGGGGGCCTCGTCCGGAGGCTCGCCCGCGAGCTCGGCCGGCGCCGACTCGGACACGACGGATGCAGGGCCCGGCGCCGGTTCTCCCTGGGGCTCGGGGCCAGGAGGTGGGGCAGCGATGCGCCAGGCCTCTTCGAAGATCTCGAGGAAGTCCTGGGCGGTGGCGCGAACCGGCCACAGGGGACCCGTGGTCCGTTCGACGAGCTTGGCCCCCCCGCGTTCCACCCACACGTCGTGAACGAATCCGGACGCAGTCCGCTGGCGGCGGCGGGCGCCCGAGACGACGACCTGGCATGCGGACGGGTCCGCTCCGGCGGAGACGACCGCGATCCCCGTCGCGTGCTCGGGTCGTGTCTGCTCGCCCGCCGCCTGCAGGGCCTCCGACATCGGCCCCCGCGCTCGGGACGGAATGAGGTCGAGCATCCGCCAGCAGATCCGCGCCGGAGGCTTCAGGGCGAAGGGGTCCTCGAAGCTCATGCCCTCCTGTGCCGCCAGAGGCATTGGGCCGAGAGCCAGCACCGCCCAAGTGACGAACGTCGTGATACGCATGCAGGGCACCGTGGACGCCGAAAGAGTGGCACGAATCCGGAGTTGGGCAGTAGGGGGCGTCCTGATTTGGGCGCTCGGCCTCGGACCGGCCTGTGCGGTGGGATTCAGGCCTACCTCCAGCCCCGAGGTCTTCGAAGCCCGGTACGAGATCCGTTTTCGGGAGCGTCTGGTCGGGGAAGAGTTCGTTCGCCGGGTCGAAGGGGACGGCTTCGTCTGTATCGAAGGTCGCGTGCGGCAGACCGCTCCCGAGACCATGGACCTTTCCTATGACGTCCTGGAAGTGGGCGGACGGATCGAGAGCCTCGCCGTCGACTTCGAGCTGGAGGGCGTCGAGATCGGGCACGAGGCTTGGCGCCGCGGGGAGCAGCTCGTTGGGACCACTCGACGCTTCGGACGCAAGGAGCAGCGGACGGGGCCCGTCCCGCCCTATGCCGATCTCGGCTCACCCCTCAGCTGGCTGACGAGAACGATCCCCGAGGGGGAGCTCCAGGTCTGGAGCGTCCGCCCCCCGGACCTGGGCGTGCGTCGAGTGAAGATCCTCGCAGGACCGCCTGCATCGCCCCGCCACTTTGAGGCTGGGCCGGCTGCCATCGAGGCCGGCTGGCCCAAGGACGGACCCTGGCCCGAGCGCGTGGTAGTGTCTCGTCCGCGCTGGGGTGCAGACCGCCTCGTGCGCGCGCGCCGGGATGTCCTGCTCAATTCCAGCCCGTTCGCGCCCCGCCTGCGGGGACGATGTCCGACCTCAAACCGGTCCTAGTGTGGTGCTGAAAAACGGCTTCACCCGTTCTTCAGCACCCCCTAGTCGTCGTAGCGCTGTTTGAACTGACGGCGGAAGGCCTCGG
>CAYZFR010000042.1:0-25322 GCA_964477875.1 uncultured Myxococcales bacterium | reverse complement strand
GACGAGCTCGTCAAGTCCCACGGTGGACTGCACATCCTCGTCAACAACGCCGGCATCTCCTTGGACGGTCTGCTCATGCGCTACAAGGACGAAGACCTCGAGCGCTCCTTCGAGACCAACGTCTTCGGCGCTTTCTACCTGTGCCGCGCCGCCGCCCGCCCCATGATGAAGGCCCGCACCGGACGCATCATCATGATGGGCTCGGTGGTCGGCGCGTCGGGGAACGTGGGCCAGACGGTCTACGCGGGCACCAAGGCGGCGCTGGACGGCATGGCGAAGAGCCTCGCCAAGGAGCTCGCAAGCCGAAACATCACCGCCAACGTCGTCGCTCCGGGCTTCATCCAGACCGACATGACCAACGAGATGAGCGAGGACGCCAAAAGGGCCCTGGTCCAGATGGTGCCCTCGGGGGAGCTGGGCCGGGTCGAAGACATCGCAGACGCCGTCTGCTACCTGGCTTCGGACTCGGCCCGCTACGTCACGGGGCAGGTCCTACACGTCAACGGCGGCCTCTACATGGCATGAGGCTGCGTCATCGCATGGAGTGTCCTTAGGGCTCGCTCCAGCACCTCGGGACCCGCGCCGGGCTCGACGGCTTCAGTCGAGAGCACCCGACGGTAGGCTCGAGCCCCCTTTACCCCGCTGAACAAGCCCAGCATGTGCCGGGTGACCTCGGCCAGGCGCCCGCCCTCGGCGCAGTGGGCTTCGATGTACGGGAGCATGGCCCGGGCGACTTCGTGCCGGGATCGAACGGGAGCATCGACGTCACCGTAGAAGCGCCGGTCGGCCTCGGCGAGGATCATTGGGTCGTCGTAGGCGGCCCGGCCGATCATGACCGCGTCGACGCGGCGCAGGTGACGCTGCGCATCTTCCAGATCCGCGATGCCGCCGTTGATCTCGATCTCGAGCTCGGGATGCTCGGCCTTCAGCCGATACACGTCCTCGTAGCGCAGGGGCGGGACGGTCCGGTTCTCCTTGGGGCTCAGGCCCTTCAGCCAGGCTTTCCGGGCGTGAACGCTGAGGCGCGCGGGGCCCGCCGGCGCGACGATCTCGACGAAGCGAAGCATGTCTTGGTAGCGGTCCAGCTCGTCGACGCCGATCCGGTGCTTGACCGTGACCGGCACCCCGCAGGCGGCCCGCATCGCCTCGACCGCGTCCCGCACCCGCTCGGGAGTCTTCATCAAGACCACACCGAAGGCGCCGCTCTGGACCCGGTCGCTCGGACAGCCCACGTTGAGGTTGATCTCGTCGTAGCCCCAGCTCTCGCCGATGCGAGCGCAGTCGGCGAGCTCGGCGGGTTCATCGCCGCCGAGCTGAAGCGCGACCGGGGGCTCGTCCTCGCCCTTGCGGAGGAGCTGGTCCCGTCGGCCGGACAGGATGGCCTTCGCGGTCACCATCTCGGTGTAGAGCAGCACCCGGCGCGTAACCTGGCGGAGCAGCGCCCGAAAGTGACGATCGGTCCGGTCCATCATGGGCGCCACGCTGAGGGGATGGGCGGCGCTCATGGCATCCTCCTCCGGGGCGCACGCCGGGTGGGGACCGGGATGAGCTCCGGGAAGTTGTCGGGGCGGACCCGCTCGGGGAGGTCGGCGAGGGCCTTCTTCCAGGCGGTCAGCGTCGAGCCTCGCTCGGCCGCCGCGACCGCGGCCCGGGCGTGGGCGTAGCTTCCTTGGCTGAGTCGGTACTCGACGTAGGCCTCCCGGGCCCCGGGACCCCGCAGCTTCACCTTCCCGCCCAGACCCTTGCGCAGATGCTCGAGGATCCGCTTGGCCTCTTGCTCCCCGCAGAAGGGCGCATCGGCCAGGGGCGTGTGAAACTTTGGAACGAAGGGCGACACACCGAGGACGACGGGGATGATCTTCCGGAGCTCGAGGCAGAAATCGACGAGCTCCTGCCGGTCGGCGTCGGTCTCACCAGGAAGACCGACCACCACGTAGAGCTTCACGTGGTGCAGACGGTTGGCCCTGGCCAGCTCGGCGGTCCGGAAGATGTGCTCGTCCCGGATGTTCTTCTCCACCTCCCAACGCAGCCGAGCGCTGGGGGCGTCGAGGGCCACGGTCAAGGATCGATAGCCGCCCCGGGCGAGCAGGCCCACGAAGGCGTCGTCGAGCCGGTCGGCCCGCAGGGAAGAGATGCCGATCTTCAGGCCGCGCTCGTCCACCAGGCCGGCCAAGATGTCCTTGATCCGGGGATGGTCGGTGACCGCCGCGCCGACCAGGCCGACCTTGGTCGCGTCCTCGGGGATGAGGGACAGGATTTTGTCCCGCTCCACGAGCCGCATGCCGCCGTTGGTGCTGCGGCGCATGACGCAGAATGTGCAGCCACGGTGGCAGCCTCGCTCGGGCTCGATGAGGACCATGCTCGAGAGCTCGGTGTGAGGGGTCCGGATTTCGGAGACGGCGGGCAGGCGGTGGTCCGGCGCCTGGGCGATGGGAGGCAGCCGGCTCCCGTGGTGGGCGGGGATGAAGAAGCCGGGCATGCCGGCCAGATCTTCCAAGAGCCGCTTTCGGGCGGCGGCCGAGCCCCGGGCCGCTTCGGGCTCGGCCTCCAGGCGCTCCAGGAGCTGATCGATGCACTGCTCGCCTTCTCCGAGGATGAGGACGTCGGCAAAAGGCGCCGACGGGAGAGGGTTGGAGTTGGTGATCGGACCGCCTAGAACCACCAGCGGATCACCGGCGCTGCGATCTTCGGCCAGGGGCGCCAGCCCGCCGAGCCGGAGGACGTTGGCGATGCCCGTCAGCTCCAGCTCGAAAGCGTGGCTGATCCCGATCAGATGGAAGTCCGAAATCGGTCGCTCGCTCTCCAGGGTGACGAGCGGGCTTCGGGTCTCGAAGTGCCGCGCCAGCAGATCCGGCTCGGGGAGCATCGCGCGCTCGCAGCGGGTGCCCGGGCGGGCGTTCGCGAGCCGGTGGATCTGCAGGTAGCCGAGGCTCGACATCGCCACCGCGTAGGGGCTCGGATAGACGAGCGCAAAGCGGAGCGGGGCGTCGGCCAAGACAGTCCCCGCCCCTACTTCGGCTCCCCGAAGGCGCCGGAGATCTTCTTGAATTCGCCGGTCCAACAGCGCTCATGCACTAGCAAAAGCGGGGCCCCTAGCAAGCGCAGGCCGTGCTATCGGTGGGACGTGGCGGCCCACATCTTTCGGTGGGATCTCGACAAGACCTACCTGAGGACCGACTTCGACAGCGTCCGTGACCTGGTGCGCACGGCCCGGCTGACGGCGGAAGAGCGCCAGAACGTGCCGGGCTCGGCCGCCTTGCTGCGGGCGATTCGTCGGGACGACTCCAAACACCAGATCTTCTTCATCTCGGGCTCGCCCTCCCAGATGCGGGGGGTCCTGGAGCAGAAGTTCGAGCTGGACGGCTTCTCACCGGACGGTTTCGTCCTCAAGCCCACCCTGCGCCACATGATGCGAGGACGCTTTCGGGCCATCCGGGGGCAGGTCGCCTACAAGCTGACTCAGCTGCTTACCGGCCGGGCCGAGGCGCACATCGGCAATCCGGAGACCTTGGTCGGAGACGACGCCGAGAGCGACGCCTTCGTGTACACGCTCTACGCCGACCTCCTGGAAGGCCGAGCATCCTGGGGGGCGGTGCGGGAGCTGTTGGCTCGGACCGGCGCCTATCCGTTTCAGATCGACGAGGTCGAGGAAGCCGCCCGCTGGGTAGTCAAGGAGCCGGTCGTCCACCGCCTCATCATCCACCTAGACCAGCGGACGCCCGCCGCGGCCTTCGAGCCTTATGCCCCTCGCTGCGTCCCGATCTTCAGTCACCTGCAGACGGCCCTGGTCTGTTTTTTGGACGGGACCCTGGGAGCGCACGCCGTCCATGCGGTGGCCGAAGAGCTCATGACCGACTACGCCCACGACGCGCGCCAGGTCGTGAACCTAACCGAGGACCTGGTCCGCCGCTCTCGCCGGGACTCTCCCGCCGACGCCGTGGAGCGGGTGATCTCGGCCCTGGACGCCTACGATGGCGACTCCGAGGCCGTCCGCGAGGCCCTCGCCGAAGCCGCCGGCAGGCTGCGCCGGCTGCGCGCGCCTAGCCTCGAGACCGCTCGCCCCCGACCGGCGCCGGGCGGCATGACCAACTACGTCAAGCTCTGGGAGGACGAACGGAGGCGCCGCGCCGCAAGAAAACGCCAGCGCCGCCTCGAAGCCCGCATGACTCCCCGTTGATCTTCGGTGGGTGGTCGGCGAGCTCAGCCTCTCATCTCTCTCAAGAGGTCGATGAAGATCGCCTTCCGCTCCCGGAACACGACGATCATGATCGCGAGGCCGACCGCGACCTCGGCCGCAGCGACGGCCATGACCAAGAACACGAAAATCTGACCCGAGGCCTCGCCGTGGTGACGCGCGAAGGTCACGAGCGCCAGGTTCGCCGCGTTCAGCATCAGCTCGATGCACATGAACACCACGATGGCGTTGCGGCGCACCAACACGCCCATCGCCCCGATCGAGAACAGCGCGATCGACAGGTACAGGTAGGCCTCGATCGGCACGGTGGGCGTCATCGGGTGCCCTCCTCGCCGGATGGGGTCCGGCCGCGCTTCGACACGATCACCGCCCCCACGATCCCCACCAGCAGCAGCAGGCTCGAGAGCTCGAAGTGGACGATGTAGTCCCGGAGAAACGTGAGTCCGATCGACCGTACACCACCAAAGCCCTCCTCCAGCTCCGCCGACGGACCGAAGTCGCTTCGTGCCACCGCGATGCTCATGCCCCAGGCGATCGCCATAACCGCCCCCAGCTTCAGCGGGAAGCTCACGCGGGAGCCGAGGACGGTCCGGGCGCCCTCTTCGTCCTTGTTCTCGACGAGCATGATGACGAAGACGAACAGCACCATGATGGCGCCGGCGTATACCAAGACCTCCAGCGCGCCGAGCAGCTCGGCGCTCTGAAGCACGAACAGCGCGGCCAGGCTGAAGAAGCACACGATCAGGGACAGCGCTCCTTTGACGGCGTTGCGAACCAAGACCACACCGAGGGCGCTCACCAGGCTCATGACGCCGAAGAAGGCGAAGGCGACCCACTCAGCTGAAAACACGCCCGGTATCCCCTCAAGCCGCCAGGACCGAGACTTCGCCCGACATCGCCACCGGCCGCACTTCAATGGGGCCAAAGGGACAGCAGCCCTGCTCCACGTGCTGCTCGAACTCGCTGAAGAAGCGCTTCAAATAGCTGCGGGCAGGCCAGGCCAAGGCCTCGCCAAAGGCGCAGATGGTGTGGCCCTCGATCTTCGAGGCCACCGACTCGATCAACTCGAGGTCCCGGTGCGTGCCCTGCCCTGCCTCGATGCGGCTCACGATCTTGAACACCCAGTCGCCGCCCTCGCGGCAGGGCGTGCACTGGCCGCAGGACTCGTGGGCGTAGAAGCGTTCGATGCGCTCCAGAAGCCGCACCATGCAGGTCCCCTCCTCGATCACGGTAGGACAGCCGGTGCCCATGAGGCTGCCGACCGTCTTCATGGCGTCGAAGTCGAAAGAGGTGTCGATGTCTTCGGGCCCTATGACCGGACACGAGGAGCCTCCAGGGATGATCGCCTTCAAGGGCCGGCGCGGGTTCCGCATGCCGCCGGCCACGTCGTAGATGATCTGCTTCAGGGTCAGACCGCCGGGCAGCTCCCACACGCCGGGCCGGGCCACGTGGCCGCTGATGCCGACCAGCTTGGTGCCGCCCTCGGCCTCGCTGCGGGACAGGCCCCTCCACCAGTCGGGCCCCTTGGCGATGATCGGTCCTACCGCGGCCAGGGTCTCGACGTTGTTGACGATGGTCGGGCAGCCGAAGGCGCCTTCGACGGCCGGGAACGGCGGCTTGAGCCGTGGCTGGCCCTTGTTGCCTTCCAGCGACTCCAGCAGCGCCGTCTCTTCGCCACAGATGTAGGCGCCCGCCCCGCGGTGGACGTGGATGTCGATGGCGTAGTCGGTGCCCATGGCCTTGGGCCCCAGGATGCCGGCCTGGTAGGCCTCGGCGATGGCGGCTTCCAGCCGGGCCATCGCGAGCCCGAACTCACCCCGGATGTAGACGTAGGCGGTGTGGGCACCGATGGCCTTGCACGCGATGGCCGTCCCCTCCAGCAGCATGTGGGGATCGGCCTCCATGATGTAGCGGTCCTTGAAGGTGCCCGGCTCCGACTCGTCGGCGTTGACGCACACGTACTTCG
This sequence comes from uncultured Myxococcales bacterium, assembly GCA_964477875.1. GTDB lineage: Bacteria > Myxococcota > Kuafuiibacteriia > Kuafuiibacteriales > Kuafuiibacteriaceae > Kuafuiihalomonas. The sequence continues at coordinate 19,161 of CAYZFR010000042.1, read as the reverse complement.
GCTTGCCGGTATCCTTGGGGACGAAGGACCACTTGCGCCCGGCCGGGAAACCGGCCCCGCCGCGGCCGCGCAGCTTCGCGTCGGTGACCTGTTTGACGATGTCGCCAGGCTCCATTTCGAGGGCCTTCTTCAGCGCCTCGTAGCCGCCGGTGCTCTTGAAGACGTCGAGGGTCCAGCTCTTGGGTGTGCCCCAGTTCTTGGTGAACACGCGCTCGGTTTCGAAGGGATGATTCATGAGTTGGCTTTCTCTTTCTTGGCCTCGTCGAAGCGCTCGCGAGCGACCTGCAGGTTCGGGTCGTCTTCGGTCTCCGCCGCGGCTTTGGCCTTCTCGAGCTTTTCCCCGGCCTCCACGACCCGTGACGTCGCCGGGTCTACCGGCGGCACGTGGCCGTGGGCGGCGTTGACCTTGGCCGCCTGTTCGTCGGACACGCCCCGCAGCGAGGGCTCGAAGCCCGGAACGGGGCCGACGTGGGGACCTTCGGGACCCCACTTGTACGCCTTGCCGTCCAAGGACGGGGCCAGCTTCTGGAACTTCTCCAGCAGGTGGTCGACCGCCTCCAGGGTCAAGAACTCGTAGTAGTCGAGGCCGACCTTCATCATGGGCGCGGAGCCGCAGCTGGCCAGGCACTCGGCCTCCATGAGGCTGAACAAGCCGTCGCCGGTGGTCTGACCGATGCGGATGCCGAGCCTTTGCTCCAGGTGGTCGAGGAGCGCATCGCCTCCGCAGAGATGGCAGGAGATGTTCGTGCAGACCTCGAGGTGGAACTGGCCCTCGGGATGCTCGTGGTACATCTCGTAGAAGGTCACGACTTCGTGGACCTGCGTCGGCGGGAGCTGAAGGGTGCCCGCCACCAGGCGCTGCACCTCGTGGTCGAGATGCCCAAAGCGCTCCTGGGCCAAGTGGAGGACGGGCAGCAAGGCGGCACCGGCCCGCCCTTCGGGGTACCTCGAAGTCAAAGAGCTGATGAAATCCCGGTCCTCCGAGGAAAATTCCACCGTCATCGGAGCTGAGAAGTATGGGCGAGACGGGGGCGGGTCAACCGAAGCCTTCCTCACCGGAATCGGTCCCGAACGTCCGGTCGCCCCCCAGACCTTTCGACCGCCAGCCAGACGGGTGAAGCCGTTTTTCAGCACACCCCTAGTGACTCTTCTCACGCCAGAGCACGGCTCGAGCGGCGGGCATCGGCCCCGGGCCGATGGCGGCGCCTCCGGGCCCTTGCTAACGTCCGGTTGGCCTCATCCATGGCGACGCGCGACCTGAAGCTCTTCGGCGGAACCCGGGATCTGAACGCCAAGCAGGAGCCGGATCTATCTCCGGAGCTCGACCGTCTGGAGAAGGACCTCGACGCCCTCAAGGCGACCTATGAGCTCTTCTTCATGGGCATCGAGAAGGTCGAGCCCAAGATCCAGTTCGACTCGATTCGAAAGCGCCTCCGAGCCGTCCAAGAGCGGACGGTCCGCAACACCGGCCTCAAGTTTCGACGACAGCAGCTCAAAGCCAAGTTCGTGACCCTTCAGAACCACTGGAACCGAGTCCTGCGCCAGCGCGAGAACGGCACCTACCGGCGAGACGTCGTCCGCGCCGAACGCCGGGCCGAGCTCCTCGCCGAGCGAGAGCGGCTGATGGCCCAAAAAGAGCCACCGACCGAAGTCCGAAAGGCGCCGGAGGCCGAGGGCGTGGACGTCCCCACCCCTGGATCCAAGACCTCGGTCCCCCGAGTCGACCAGCCGCCCCAGGGTCGCGACGTATCCCGCCCCCGGGCCTCGCGCCCCGAAGACCTCACCGACGACCATCTCCAACGGCTGTACCAAACCTACGTCGGCGCCCGCCGCCGCTGCGGCGAGTCCGCCAACCTGGGCTACGACGACATGGCTACCGCTTTGCGCAATCAGGTCCCCAAGCTCATGAGCCAAACTGGCGCCAAGTCGGTCGAGTTCAAGGTCGTCATCCGCGGCGGCAAGGCCGTCCTCAAGGCCCTCCCCCGCCACGAAGACTGATTCACGCGGACGCTACATGTCTTCGAGGTCGTCCATGTCGAAGTCGATCTTGGGCACCTCTTTCGCCTTCGGTTCGGGACCGAAGACCCACTCGACGGGCTGCTTGGTCAAGGCGGGGACGTAGGTGATGACGAGGACCGCCACCAGGAGGATGGCGAGGAAGGGGAACGTTGCGCGGTACACCTGGGGCAAGGGCTTGTTGAAACGGAAGCTGGACAGGAAGAGGTTCATGCCCACCGGCGGGGTCAAAAAGCCGAGCTCCATGTTGGCGAGGAAGATGATCCCCATGTGGATGGGGTCGACGCCGAAGTGTTCCGAGATCGGAAGTATGAGCGGTACCACCACGACGATGGCGCTGAAGATGTCCATCAAGCAGCCGACGACGATCAAGAAGGCGTTCACCGCCAGCAGGAAGACCCACTTCGATTCGATGACGCCTCGCACCCACTCCAGCACCGCGGTCGGGACTTCGGCGTCGACCAGATAGTTGGTGAAGCCTAGGGCCACCCCCAGAATGACCAGGACGCCGCCGATCAAGGTGGCGCACTCCCGGCCCACCTTTGGCAAGTCGCGGAGCTTCAGGTCCCGGTGGACGACGATCTCCACGAAGAGGGCGTAGGCCGCGGTCAGGGCCGCCGCCTCGATCAAGATCGCGACGCCGGAGAAGATCGAGCCCACCACCACCAGCGGTAGCGCGAGCTCCCACTTCGCTTCCCACACCGCGGCTCCCATCTCTTTGACGTCGAAGGGCTGACGCGGGATCTTGGACTTGATTCCGGCCCGCACGCCCAGGATGGCCACCGCCGCCACGAGGACCATCCCGGGCAGGATGCCGGCCACGAACATCTTGTCGATGGGGACCTGGGCTACGACGCCGAACAAGATGATGGGCAGCGAGGGGGGAAACAGGAGTCCAATGCTGCCGGAGGCGGTCAGGAGCCCGATGCTGAAGTTCTCTGGGTAGCGCTCGGCCTGGAGCACCGGATAGAGCAGGCCGCCGAGGGCCAAGATGGTGACGCCGCTCGCCCCGGTGAAGGTCGTAAAGAAGGCGCAGACGCCTGCCGTCATCACCGCCATGCCCCCCGGCATCCAGCCGAACAGGGCTCGGAAGGCCCGCACCAGCCGCTCGCTCGCCTTGGACTCGGCGAGGACGAAGCCGGTGAAGGTGAACAGCGGGATCGTGGGGACGGTGTCGGACTTGGTCAGTCGGACCGTCTCCGCCGCCACCGCCGCGATCGGCTCGGCGGCGAAGAAGAAGGCGACGAGGGCTGCGCCGCCGAGGGCGATGAAGATCGGCGCTCCCGCCACCGTGGCGACCACGAGAACGACGAGAGCGGGCGCGAGCATGAAGCTGGCCTCGGCGCCGACCAAGTAGAGGGTCAGAAAGAGAAGGACACCTAGCCCCAGCGCCGCACCACGAGCGGGCCAGCCCTCGAGGTCGTGGAGCACGAGCCGGACCCCGATCACCGCGTAGGCGATCGGCATGATGGCCAAGGGCACCCAGCCCGGCAGCCCCGGCGGGAGCGTGTCGGTGAAACCAGCCTCGGCCTCCACCGTCGTGTAGGCGCCGATGGTGAGGCCCAGACAGACCGCCACCGCCACCGCCAGCGCGCCCACCTCGAGCCACCGCTGGACCTTGGGCGGCAGCGAGCCCGTCGCGCTGCCGAGGGCGAGGTGCTTGCCCTCTCGGGCCGCCAGCATCCCGCCGGTGAAGCCCACCACCATGGTGAGCACGCTGACCCAGCGCAACGCGCCGGGCACGTTGGTCGAGAAAAAGCGGAGGACGAAGTCGCAGAGCGGCAAGGCCGCCATGACGACCAGGATCGCGACGTTGAGCCCGTCCTCCGCGCCGCGCAGTCGGCGACCCGGCGCTTCGGTCACTTCTCCCTTACCTGCTCCGCCAGCTTCTTCACGCGGTCGAACATCGCCGCGGGAACCAGCTCACCCCGTATCTGCGGATAGGCCTTCTCGGCCGCCCGCTGCCAGGCCTGCTCTTGCTCTCGGCTGAGCTCATGGACGACCAGCCCGTTCTGCTTCATGACCTTGATCGCCTTCTCGCCAAAGGCCCTGACTCGATCCTTGCTCCGCTCGCCTTCTTCCCGGGCGATCGCCATCAGCTTCGGCCGCAGCTCGGCCGGGATTTTCTCCCAGGTCTCCTTCTCGATGACGGTGGCCCCGTTCAGCGGGGTCCACTTCACCGGGACCATGTGTTTGGCGAGCGCGAACCATTGGGTGCTGAGGGCGTAGAGCGGCGGAGACGCGAAGGCTTCGATGAGTCCGGTCTGAAGCCCTGACATCACGTCGGTGGACGCGAGGGGGACAGGGTTGAAGTCGGCCGCCTTCCACGCCGCCTCCGCTTTTGCGTCCTTGGCGAAGACCATGATCTTCACATTCTTGAAGTCTTGGGGGTTCTCGACCGGCTTGGTGCTGAAGAAGTGGATCCAGCCGGCGTCGCCCCAGTTGAGGACGACGTAGCCCGCTTCCGCCAGCTCCTCTTCGAGCTCGGGCGCCACCGCCTCGCGAACGTGATCCAGCTCCTCATAGGACTGCATGAGCATGGGGATCTGAAGGGCGAGGGTCGCGCGGGAGACCCGGGCCAAGCCTACCCCGGTGAGGCTCGCCGCATGCAGCTGCCCGACCTTGATTTTGCGCAACATGTCCTCTTCGTCGCCCGCCACACCGCCGGAGAAGATCTTCACCTTCACCTGGCCGTCGGACGCCTCGGACCAGCGCTTACCCATCCGCAGGACGGCTTTGTGCCAGGGCGTCTTCTCGGGGGCGACGGTGGCGAGCTTGATGGTGAGCGGCGCTGCCTCACTCGAGGTCGGGACGAGGAGGGCGATGGCGGCGATGGCGATGGCGATATGCAGCTTCATGAGGGAGATCCGTGTGACGGGTTGGACGAATGGGCCCCGACCGTGGATTCACTGGATGCGAGGGGATCGTCGAGAAAAAGGTCGCCCGTGCGCTCGAGCAGCACGCGCGCCCGGCGCTGATTGATGACGTTGCTCAGGCGCTCGGAGGGATTGGCCTCCAGGTCGATGGCCAGAGCTTTCTTCAGGGCGTCCACGAAGGCCTCCCCATCCTGCCTGGGAATGCAGATGTTTTCGGCAAAACCCACATAGGTGCCCGCGCGCACACCGCCATTCAGCTCCAAGGCTCGGCGGTAGTGCCACTCGGCGTCGTCGAGGCTCCCCCCGGGCCGGGCGCTCTCCAGGACCACTTTGAAGTCGTGGAGACTTCCCCGGTCCCAGGTCGGGTCCAGCTCGAGGGCCCGGTCCACCATCTTCGCCACCAGGGGGAACTGAGCGATGAGCTCGGGCTCGAGCTCGGAGGCGTTGATCATCAGGCCCCAGGCGGCCCCGGTCCAATAGAGGATGGGGACGTCCCCCTCGTCGAGCTCGGCCAGGGTCCCGTCGGCGTCGGCGTCGAAGCGCCGGCGGAAATCGTCGACCTTCTGCTCCAGGTTGCGAAAGCCGTAGTCGAGGGCCCGCCGGTAGAGCTTTTTGGCCCGGGCCGTCATGCGCTCGGCCGCCTCCATGTCTTCGACTTCGATCCTGAAGGCCTCCTCCTCGATGAAGCCGTAGGCGTAGGAGGTGAAGCCTTGGGTCAAAGCCAGGAGCAGGGCTTCGTGCTCGGGACGCTCGGCGAGAACGCTCTCCATGGTCTTGAGGCCGAAGGGGGTGGCCTCCTTGATGAGCTCTGGGTCGTCGTCGGACGAGTACACGTCACCCGTACCGGCCAGCGCATCGGCGGCGGCGCCGGTCGCGATCCTTCCGAGGCAGCCGACTTGGAGGGCGGCGAGCGCGCCGGCGATGAGGGAGGCCCGGGCCTTGGAACCCGCTTGGCCCGCGAAATGAGGGAGGACCATGGTCTGCCCAGGGAACTAGCAGCTCACGAATCCGAATCAAATCCGTCCGCCGCCGACGCTGATTCCAACCCGTCGAACCATGGATGAAAGGGATGGAGCGGCTGGGTTCCATGGCCCAAACCCCGAGGCGCGTGCTCGAGCGCACCCCGGACGAAACGGTGGGCCCGGTCGACGGCGGTGTGGAGGTCCACCCCTCGGGCCAGCCAGGCGGCGATGGCAGACGCATAGGTGCAGCCGGTGCCGTGGCCGACCCGGCCCGGGATCCGGGCTCCGCGGCGCTCCATCACGTCGCCGCTGGCGGTCGCCAGGACGTCGACGGGGTCGCCCTCCAGGTGCCCGCCCTTGAGCAGGACGGCGCCTGCGCCCGAATCGCGACAGAGCGCGAGAGCGGCCTTCGCCATCTCGTCGGCTCGCTGGGGGCGCTGGCCGGTCAAGACCTCCATCTCGTCGAGGTTCGGGGTGACGACGGTCGCCCGGCGGAACAGGTCCCGCATGGCCGCAACCACCTCATCCGTCACCAGACGGGCGCCGCTGGCCGCCACCATCACAGGGTCGACGACCAGGGGCCAACGATGGCGGAGGGTGCGCTCGGCGACCAGGGCCAAGGTCTCGGGGTCGGCGAGCATACCGGTTTTGACGGCGTCGATCGCGAAGTCGTCGGCCAGGGTGTCGAGCTGGGCGGCCACGAAGGCCGCCGGCACCGAGAAGATATCTCGAACCTCGGTGGTGGACTGGGCGGTCAGGGCCGCGACGGCGGTGAGTCCATGGACCTTCAGGGCGGCGAAGGTCTTGAGGTCGGCCTGAAGGCCGGCCCCGCCGCCAGAGTCACTGCCGGCGATGCTGAGAGCGGTGGCCGGTCGAAGAGGAGGAGGGGGCACGGTGGATCTCGATGCTCTCGTAGACCTTCTGCATCAAGGGCGAAAGTTCGGCCCAGGCGTCGGCTTGGACGACGGTGGCCACCAAGACGATGGTCTCCCGCCGCTCCACCATCACCATCTCCCCCATTCGCCGGCCGCTCACGACGTAGCGTGTCGCGCGGTCGCCCATGAGCGGCACCAGGCGGGGTAGGCTCATGGCCTGAGGCGGGCCCGGCATCGAGCCGGGGTGCTTTTTGGCCAGCTCGTCCAGGTAGGGGCCGAGCTGAGAGGGATGGGTAGCGACGGCGATCAGCATCATGCCCTCCCCCTCGGGGCCATACAGGCGCAAGCTGGGCCCCTCCCGGGCGAACTCGGGCGTCCAGCCGGGGGGCGTTCCGACGCTGATCCGTCGCTGCAGGACCGGTCCTGCTCGCTCGTGTCGCCCTCGAACCTCGAGCTGACGGAGCGAGAGCCGAGTGGGGGCGGCCTCGTCGGCGGCGACGAGGGTCAAAAAGGCGGAGAGAAAGAGCAAACTGGGCAGGCCTCGGTCCATGCATTATGCAGGCGGAGATGAGTGAGCTCAAAGCGATCCTCCTGACCGACGATGTTCGGCCGAAGGTCCTGACCGACGCCCAGGGGCTGGTGGAGTCCGAGGTCCAGGCCAAAGGCGGGATCTCGGGGATGGCCATCAAGACCGGGTACAAGGCGGTGACGTCGGTGAAGCCGAACCTCGTCCCCGACGCCCTGAACAACCTCCTGGACCGCTTCGTGGAACGCCTCGAGCCGCTGTTTGCCCAGTGGAAGAGCAGCGACGCCGGTCAGAGCTTCGAGTCCTTCTTGGTAGCCCGGAATAAGGAGGTCGCCAACTCGCTCCTCGGCGTCACCGACGACCGAGCCCGCAGCTCATCCGGCATCGTAAAGAAGACCTACGAAAAGCTCCGGCCCCAGGGCGAAAAGCACGTCGAGGCCGCCGTCCCCGGCCTGGCCCGCCTCATCCAAAAATACCTCTGACGCCCCGCGCAAAGCCGGGGCGAAACGAGGATCGGCGCGCCGAGCTCCGGTCCGCCCCACCCCCCTATTGGAGGAGGGCCACGATGGCGGCGGTCATGCAGGCGGCGAGGTTGCCGGCCACCATGGCGCGAAGGGCCAGGCGGGCGAGGTCGCCCCGGCGCGACGGAGCCAACGGCCCGAGACCGCCGAGCTGGATGCCGATCGAGCCCAGATTGGCGAATCCACACAGGGCGTAGACCGCGATGAGGATCGAGCGGGGCTGGAGGCCCTCGGTCTGTCCGGCGAGCTGGGAATAGGCGACGAACTCGTTGAGAACCGTCTTGATCCCGAGCAGCGCTCCGACCTCCTGCGCGTCCTCCCACGGCACCCCGAGCATGTAGGTGAACGGGGCGAGCACCCCGCCGAGCAGGCCCTCGAGACTGAGCGTACCCCAGCCGACCAGGCCGCCCAGCCAGCCGAGCAGGTCGTTGGCAAGGGCCACCAGCGCGACGAAGGCGATCAACATGGCGCCCACGTTGAGGGCGAGCTGAAGCCCCTCCCCTGCCCCTCGAGCCGCGGCATCGATGACGTTCACGCTGCTCGGGGGCGGTAGCTCCACCTCCTCGGAGCCGGTTCCACCCTCCGCCGGCACCATGATCTTCGCCAGCACCAGCGCCGCCGGCGCGCTCATGATCGACGCCGAGAGCAGGTGGCCGGCGATGTCCGGGAAGACCGGCTTCAGCATCTTGACGTAGGCCACCAAGACCCCGCCCGCCACGGTGGCGAAGCCCGCCGTCATGACCGCCATCAGCTCGCTCTTGGTCATCCGCTCCAGAAACGGCCGGACCATCAGGGGCGCTTCGGTCTGGCCGACGAAGATGTTCCCGGCCGCGGAAAGCGTCTCGGGTCCCGTGGTCCGCAGGGTCCGACGCATGACCCAGGCCAGGCCCTCGATGATCCGCTTCATCACGCCCAGGTGGTAGAGGATCGCCATCAGCGAGCTGAAGAAGATGATGGTGGGCAGGATGTTGAACGCGATCCACGCCCCCACTTCCACGAAGCGGGCCTCGCTCGGAGCGACGGCGACGGGGGCATCCCGCGCCGCCTCCAGCCAGCCCCCGTCCGGCACCTCGGGCTTGGGCACCACCGAGCTGCCGGTGGGCAGGCTGTAGGAATCGGCCAAGCGCCCGAAGACGAAGCTCGCGCCTTCGGTCGAGGTGGCGAGGATGGAGGTCACGACCTCGTTCACGCCCCCGAAGAAGGTCCGTCCGAAGGGCGACAGCACCAGGATCGCCAGCACCAGCTGCAGCCCTAGTCCGGACAAGACGAGCCGCCAGTCCACGCTCCGCCGGTGGGTCGACATCAGCCAGGCGAGTCCGACGATCAGGCCGAGTCCGAGCAGGGCCCGAAAGCGATCCCACAGCGAGACGCCTCCGGCGTCCGTCGTCAGCTCTTGGAGTTGGCCGACGAGGCCCCAGGTCCAGTCCACCCGCGGAGGCTAGCAGATCGAGCCGGGCGGACCCGGGCCATGGCGCGGATGGCGGCGCGGACCGCGGCCGGATCCCCGCCGCGCCCGAAACGCAGGCGCTCGTAGGCCTCCACCGCCGCTTCGGCTGGTCCTTGCTCGGCCGCCGGAAGCCGGACCAAGGCCTCGCCCAGGGTCTCCGTGGCCCCGGCGCCCAGTCGGCGCCGAAGGCGTCGGCCCAGGACCTCGGGCCGAGCCCCGAGCCGCCGGCCGAGCACCACCGCGCCCGCCAGCCCCGCCACGAGGACGGCTGCGAGCCCGCCCCACAAGCCCGCACTTTGGCGCCCCCTGCCTCCCCCCGAGGCCCCGCCATCGACCAGGCCCTTCGCCGCCGACCAGCCGGCGTCCAGGCGCGCCTCGAGGCTTTGGAGCAAGCGACGGCGCCTGGTCTCGTCGAAGTCGACGATGTGGTTGAACCAGGCCGCCTCCAGCCTGTCGTACCAGTCCCGCAGCCAAGCCAAGGCCTTGCCGCGCCGGCGGGTGCGGGCCCCGGGCGGCGTCGCGTCGGCCCAGGTCCAGCCCCGCTCGGGGTCGTACCACTCGACCCAGGCGTGGGCGTCGTCCGGCGTGTACTCCAAGGTCTCGCTGCGGGCGTTCCCCCAGCCGCCGTAGTAGCCGGCGGCGACCCGGGCCGGCACGCCAGCCGCTCGCAGCAAGACGACCGCCGCCCCGGCGTACAGCTCGCAGTGCCCCTCCTTCGCCTCGAAGAGAAAGCGCAGCAGCGGGTCTTCCTCGTCGCCGTCCAGGGGCTCCAGGCTGTAGCTGAAGCCCTGGGAGAAGTGGCCCACCACCCGTTGCAGCACTTCGTCCGGTGCCGTCGTCCCCCGGCTGAGCCGCTGGGCCAGTCGGTGGATCCGAGGATCGAGATCGGCCGGAAGGTCCAGAAAGCGCGCCTGATCGGTCTCGACCTGGAGCTCGGGCCGCCGGTCCGAATACGCGGCATATTCGATCTGGAGAGAGGCCTGAGGGATCGTGGTCAGCCAGGTTCCGCTCGGCCCGAAGAGCGGATGACGCAGGCCGATCGCCCACGGGCGCTCGGTGCCCAAGGCCGCCACGGGATGGGGACGGCCCCGGTCGACGAGACGCCGCAGGCGAACGGCATGAACCCGGCGAGGCGGCCCATCCGCGCTTTGAACCCCGAAGAAACGGGTCGTGGGGCGGGCTGCGCTCTGGGACCACGTTCGACCGTCGAAGCGGTCGAAGGCATAGATCCGAGCGTAGAGCCCCTCCGACGCTGCGTCGGGCCCCTCCACCCGCAGGAGAACTTGCCCGCCCACCGCCCCGGAGACGCCGCCCGTGTTCATGTCCATGGAGGCGTCGACGCCGGCAAAGTTCATGAAGGAGCCGGCCGCCATCAGCCGGCCGAAGTTGTAGCGAGGGAAGAAGGACACCCCGGCGAAGGCGACCAGCATGAAGACCGTCGCGCCGAGGCTCAGCGCCCAACCCAGCCGCGGGAGGCCGGCCCGGGCCACCTCATCGCCGCCCTCCCGGTCCCAGCGCTGCTGAGCCAGCGCGTTGGCGGTCGTCAGCGCCCACAGCGCCGCCGGCAAAAAGCAAAGGATCAGGGCAAGGAACGCGATCCCGGGCGTCACCGTGGTGGCCATGGTCACCAGCACGGCCGCTGCGGCGACGACGATGAAGTCGTCGCGGGGCGAGCTCCGCAGGACGAAGCGGTTGAAGATCCCCAGCATCACGATGAGGAGGACGGCGTCGATCCGGGCCCGGCCGATGATCGCGAGGCAGCCGGCCAGTCCGAGCACCGTGATCAGGTGCACCGCTCGGTGAAGGCTCCGCTCGGGCTTGGCGCACAGGAGGCGGTTGGCGCTGAGGAGCACCGTCGCCATGGTCAGGCTGCCGCCCAGGAAGAGCGTGGTCGAACCGCCGGCCACGCCCGCGATGCCGAGCCCGACCGTCGCGGTCAGGGCGTTGCGATGGGCGCGGCCGACCGTGCTCAACATGGGGCCAGCTCTCCGTCCGCTCGGACCCGCCAGGCCCCTGCGCGGCCTGAGACCCCCTCCGGCACGAGCCACAGGGCCACCGGCGCCTCGATCCCGGCCGGCGTCTCGGGCTGGAGCAGGCCCAGCCGGTCGAGAAGCGCCGGAAGCGGCCCCGGCCCCACCGGCCCGGCGGGGGTCACCAAGCCGAGGGGGCGGCCCTGCGCGCTCCGCTCTCGGAGCACGGCGGCCGCCAGCTCGCAGGCCCGATCCAGCGCCTCGGGCTCCGCCCCCGGTCGAGCGTCGACCCCGACCCAGGCCACCGCTTGCTGCTCGCGGGCCGAGTCGATGACGATGTCCTTGCCCAAGAAGGCGCTCCTGAGGGCGTGGAGGCGCCGAACATTTTCGCCCTCTCGACGCTCCCGCACGCCGAGGATCTCGGTCCCTGGCCCAGGGCTCGGCACCGGATCCCCGGCCAGGGCGTCGGCCTGGGCGTCGGAAAGGACCGGCGGGAGCGGGACCCGGCGCGGCCACACGATGGCGCTGAGCCGAAGGTCGATCTCCCGTGTCTTGCGGAGGAGACCGAAAGGAAAGGTCGTCGAGACCTCGCACGGGCCCAAACGCGCTCGACCTCGCCGTTCGAAGCGCCGGCGACAGCGCGCGCGGGCCTCGACCCCGTCGATCACGGAGACGCCGGCGTAAAGAAGGCGCTCGCTCTTTTTGGGGAACAGGCCGAGCCCTTCCATTTCGAAGACGCACAGACCGAACAAGCGCATCCCTCCCGGGGGACGAAGGAAACGCACGAGGAGGCGTCCGCTGCTCCCCGCTTCGAGGACACCGGCGGGCCGCACCTCGACCTCGACCTGCTTGATGGCCCGCTCGCTGATGACCCCCGACAGGACGACGCTGCCCAAGGTCGCCCCGAGAAGCATGAAGAGGAGATTGTTGCCGGCCGTGACCCCAGCCACGCCCAAGACCATGGGCGCGATGAGCGCGAAGACGCCGGGCCGGGTCGGGATGGCGCGGCGCGGGGTTCGAAAGCGCCGGCGCCGGCTCAAACCGGAGGCTCCACCGATCCCGCCAGCTCGTCGAGGATCGCCTCGGCCTCCTCCCGCTCGTTGGCGCGTCCCCCGCCCAGGACCACGCGATGGGCGAGGACCGGGACGGCCAAGAAGCGCACGTCGTCCGGACTCACGAAGTCGCGCCCCTCCATCAGCGCCCGGGCGCGACTGGCCTGGCCCAAGGCCAGGAGGCCCCGGGTCGACACGCCGATCTCGAGCTCGGCGTGGTTTCGGGTCCGCTCCGCGATCGCCCGCAGGTACCTCGCGACCGAGGCGTCCAACCGGACCTCGTCCACGGCCGCGTGCAGCTTCGCCAGCACCTCTGGGGTCAGGCGCGGCTCCGTCGAGCCCTCCCCGGCCTGGCCCAGCAGCAGCTCCAGCTCCGTCGCCTCGTCGGGGTAGCCGAGCGATGTCCGGAGAAGAAATCGGTCGAGCTGGCTTTGGGGGAGGCGGTACACACCGTGGTGATCGGAGGGGTTCTGGGTCGCGATGACGAAGAAAGGGTCCGGAAGGGGGTAGGTCTTGCCGTCCACCGACACGTTCCGCTCCGCCATCGCCTCCAACAGACCGGACTGGGTCCTGGGCGTGGCGCGGTTGAGCTCGTCGGCGAGGACGATGTTCGCGAACACGGGACCGGGCCGAAAGCTGAGATCACCCGAGGCCCGGTCGAGGACCGGGCCGCCGACGATGTCGGCCGGCAAGAGATCGGCGGTCATTTGGATCCGGCCGAATTCGCCCCCCACGCTCCGAGAGAGGGCACGAGCCAGGGTCGTCTTCCCGACGCCGGGCACGTCTTCGAGGAGGACGTGACCTCGAGCCAGGAGGCCGAGGATACAGAGGCGTACCGCTTCCGGCTTACCCCGCACGATCTCGGAGACGTCTCGAACCGTTCGTTCGATCGCGAGGTTGGGACCAACCGAGGCTTCCGCGTGGGCCACGAATCGATCGTGCGCTGGACCGGACCGAGACTCCAGCCCCCGGCGCCATTCGAGCCTCGATCGGCTGCACGCGGGGGCACGAGGCGTAGGGTGGTGTGGGTATGGCGACTCCGGTTTGACGGGACGAGGTCGAGCACAGGAACCTGTCGAGGTGAGCAGGCGTCGGGAGGTCGTGGAGTTTCGGGCGGCCTGGACCATACGCCTGGCCGTCCTGGCCGCGACCCTGCTCTGGGTCCTCGTCTCCGTGGAGGCCCTCTTTCGGTCCAGCTTGCCCGCCTCTGCGAGCCTGACCTCGCTCTTCTTCGTGCTCTTCTTCGCCGGCTTCTCGGCCTACTTCTGGTCGATGGCCTACGTTGTCGACGAGTACGGCGTCACCTACCGCGGCGCGACCGAATTCAAGCACTACGCGTGGGAGGACATCGTGCAGGTCAAGGACAGCGAGCTGCCCCTGGGCGGCTGGATCGTGATGACGAAGAGAGGCGGCTTCGTGCTCTCGAACTTCGTTCGGGGGAAAGACCGGCTCGTCGACCTCATCGTCGCCCGAGCCGGTCTCTTCGCAGAGTAGGAATCAGTCCTGTTTGGCCGCTGCCGCCGCGTGCATCTTCGCGACCTCCTCGGCCAAGTTCTCTTGCTTCTTCTCGATGCCCTCGCCGAGGGCGAAGCGCACGAAGCGCCGCACCCGAACGTTCTCGCCCGTCTTGCGGACGACCTCGGTCCGGAGATCCTCGATGGTCATCTTGGGCTCCTTCACCCAAGCCTGCTCCATGAGGCAGATCTCGCCGTACCACTTGCCCAGCTTGCCCTCGACGATCTTGTCGACGATCTTCTCCGGCTTGCCTTCCGCCAGCACCTGCTCTTTGAAAATCTCCCGCTCCTTGTCGACCTCCGCAGGAGGGACCTCTTCACGGTCGAGGTACTTGGGGTCGGCCGCCGCCACGTGCATGGCAACGTCCTTCACGAACTCCTGGAAGTCTTCGCCACGGGCGACGAAGTCCGTCTCGCAGTTTACTTCAACCAACACGCCGATCTTTCCGCCGGCGTGAATGTAGCTGTGGACCAGGCCCTCGGCCGCTACGCGGCCAGCCTTCTTCGAGGCCTCCGACAGCCCCTTCTTTCGCAGCCACTCGACCGCCTTCTCCATGTCGCCGTCGGTGGCGTCGAGCGCCTTCTTGCAGTCGCCGAAGCCCGCCTGGGTACGGTCTCTGAGAACCTTCACGTCTTTTGCCGAAATCGCCATGTCTTCTCCGTTCGGATCGTTCGCGCGCACAGGCCCCCCAGCATGGGCCGGAGGGCCTCGGCGCAATCAGGAATCGCTCTTGGGCTGGGCCGTCGCGTCGGCGCTGGCCTCCCCGGCCTTCTCGGGCTTGGGCCGGGCCACGACCTCGACCGCGGGACCCTCGCCCTGGTCGGCGGCGGGGGCCTTCGGCTCGGGCTTCGGCGCGTCCTGCGCCATCTTTTGCTGCTCGGCCAGGGTCTCCTGATACTTCGCGGTCCCTTCGACGCAGGCATCGGCCATGTTGGCGGTGAACAGCTTGATGGAGCGGATGGCGTCGTCGTTCCCCGGGATCACGTAGTCGACGAGATCGGGGTCGCAGTTGGTGTCGACTACCGCCACTACCGGGATCTGAAGGCGATTCGCCTCCGCCACCGCGATGTGCTCCTTCTTCGGATCGATGATGAATACCGCCCCCGGGAGGCGGTTCATGTCCTTGATCCCGCCCAGCGAGATCATCAGCTTGTCGCGCTCACGGGTGAGGCCGAGGACCTCCTTCTTCTGCAGCCGCTCGAAGGTTCCGTCGGTCTCCATGCGCTCGATGGCACGGAGACGCTCGATGGACCCTTTCACGGTCTTGAAGTTGGTCAGGGTGCCGCCCAGCCAGCGATTGTTGACGTAGAACATGCCGGCCCGGCCCGCCTCTTCGGCGACGACCTCCTGGGCCTGCTTCTTGGTGCCGACGAACAGGACCTTTTCGCCCCGGGAGCTCAGATCCACGAGGAACTCGTAGGCCCGGCGCCACAGGCCGACGGTCTGCTGCAGGTCGATGATGTAGATGCCGTTGCGGGCGCCGAAGATGTACGGCTTCATCTTCGGGTTCCAGCGCTTGGTCTGGTGGCCGAAGTGGACGCCGGCCTCCAGCATTTGCTTCATGGTCACGGTGGACATTCTTGTCGGTCTCCTTGGTTTGGGTTTGGCCTCCGGCGCGCTTTGCCGATCACGAACGCCCCTCGCGGGACACCCTTTCGTGAAAGCGACGCCGTGTGGTTTTGCCGGCTGTGCCGGCCGCGTGGGGGCCTAGCATGGCCGCCTGGGACCGCCAAGGGATTCGGCCCGTCCTGGCCGGACCGGCCGCAGCCTCAAGCGAGCATGCCCGGAGGCGAAAAGGTCTCGGCGGCCGCTTGGCCGAGCTCCACCAAGCCTCGTATAAACCCCAAATCCGCCCGCGGAATGCTGACGAGCCGGAAGTCTCGGGCCGCCGCCTCCCCCCAGGCCCGAGCCTGGGCCCGCTGCCCGGCCTCCCCCAGCTGCGGCAAGGCGACGACGACGGAGGCGGTCGCTTCGACCCGGGCCGGAAGCTGCTCCACGTCGGGCATGATCAAGAACAAGGCATCGAAGGCCCGTTCGGCCCCCAGCTCGGCGGCCAGCGCTGCGCCCAGCCCGACCCCACACAAACCAAGCTCGGCGCCGGGCGCGCAGTCCGAAAGGTGGGCTAGCGCAAGCTCTGCATCCTCACGCCGTCCCCGCGTCGTAACCGCGCTCGCGCCCACGCCGCCGTAGTTGAAGCGAAGGGTAGGATGGCCGGCCCGCGTCAGCGCCCAGGCCAGCTCGGCGATGATCGGCCCCTCCATCGACCCGCCCTCATCCGGGGCGGGGGGCAGGATCAGGATCCCGGTCCGGCCTCGACCGCGATGGTAGAGCCCCTCCAGTGCGCCTTCGGCACCCGGAATGACCACGGCCCGCTCCAGATACTCACCGCGCCGGACCACGAGCGAAGCATCCCCGAGGCTGGTCGAGGGCGCAAACCGTCGGCTCAGCTCCCGTCGAGGCTAGGGGGCGCGTTGAAACCCACCCGCAAGCGTGTCATGCCCGCCGCATGCTTTCCGGGGTTCAGAGGTGCGCGCTCATCGCGGCCATGATGTGGGCGGTCCCCGCCGGCGCGCAGGAACAGGGGACGGTATCGACCTCGACCTCGTCGGCGGCAGCCAACGAATACGCAGACGCCGGCCGGCTGTTCTACCAGAACGGCCAGTACGTCGAGGCGCTGGAGGCGTTTCAGAACGCCTACGCCATCGCGCCGACGGCGGCTCTGACCTTCAACATCGCACGCTGCTACGAGAAGCTCTCCGAGTGGAGCGACGCGATCACCTTCTACGAGAAGTATCTCGAGCTGGAGTCGAACCCTCGCGATCGCTCCGAGGTCCTCGACAAGCTCCAGCTCCTGAAGGAGCGCGTCGGCGCCGATCCCGACTCACCGGAGGCCCAGTTCGAGGCCCGAATGGAGGCGGGCCGACAGGCCTATGGTCGCGGTGACTACGAGGCCGCCATCGCCTCCTTCCTCTCCGCTCTGGAGCTGAAGCAGGATGCAGATGCGGTCTACAACATCGCGAAGAGCTACGAACGCCTCGCTCGCTACGAGGAGGCGATCGACAGCTACGAGCGGTACCTGGAGCTCGCCCCCAAGGCCTCGGACCGGGCCGACGTCGAGGCGACGATCAAGCGGCTCCGCAAGGCGATCCGAGACCGCTATCAAGACCTCTCGGTCTCTTCGGTGCCGGCCGGTGCCGACATCTACCTCGACGATCCGGCCGCCGGGCAGATTGGACAGACCAACTTCACCACCAAGGTCACCCCCGGGCCCCACACGCTCTACCTGGAGCTGAACGGCTACGAGCCTGTAAAGCGCGAGTTCGTCATGCCCGACGACAAACCCCTCTCCCTCGACTTCCAGCTCAAAGAGCTGGAAAACGTGGGCGAGCTCGCGATCGAAGTGAACGAGCCCGGGGCCCGGATTTTCGTCGACGGCGCCATCGTCGGCCTGAGCCCCTACGGACAGAAGAAGAAGCTCGAACAAGGCACCCACCAGGTGCAGGTCGAGCTGCCGGGCTACTTCCGCTACTCGGAGGAGGTCAAGGTCGCGAAGAACGAGCTCACGACCCTGGAAGTTCAGCTCGAGAACTACGACCCCGGGATCTCTGACGGAACCCTCACCGGCTGGGGTCGCAATCTTCTCATCGTCGGCGTGATCGGCGGAACGGTGGGCTTTTTGGCGCCCTTCATCTACCAAGAGTTCATCCTGGAGCGAGACTACTTCGATCCCCTCGGGCCTCGGGACATCGCTGGCAACAGCTACTACAAGGGACCGTCCTCCAGCAGCGCCCGGGACAACAACGAGTTCAAAACCCTACAGAACGTCCAGATCGGCTCCGCCATTGCGGGCGGCACGCTGGCCGCGGCCGGTCTCACCTTCCTGATCATCAAGTGGGCTCGAAAGAAGCCGCCCGAGGGCTCGGTGGTGACGGGTTCAAACGATCCGGGCTTCTTCAAATTCGAAGTCCAGTCGGTCGGGCCTTATCGGACGCCCGCCGGCGGACATGGCCTCGGGCTGACGGGGAGGTTCTGAGACGATGCGCACCTACACGCCGATTTTTGCATGGAGCCTCCTGTTCGGTACCGGCTGCCTGGAATCCGTCGAAGGTCCGGAGCTTCCCGCTCAGGGGACGGTGACCTACGGAGACCGGATCTATTTGGTCGACGACAGCTTCGAACCCAACGGCGACCGCCGCAATCGGACGGCGATCGACAATCAGGACTCGGACCTGCCCGCCATGTGCTCCCGGCTGACGACCCGGATCGAGGAGGTCCAGGGCGACACCTCGACCATCGATGCCCTGCTCATGGACGCCAGCTTCATGGCCACCGACGACGGCAATCCGCTCGACGAGGCGACTCTGCGAAGTCCCCAGAACTGCTTCCTGCCCTTGGATGGCAGCGCCGTCTCGGGCTCGCTCAGCGTCGACGTCACCGAGGTGACGACGGGCATGTACCAGCTCTGCATCGACTCCGGCTTCTGCGACGAGCCCGACCCCTCGGAGGCCGAAAACAAGGACGACATCTGCGAGGAATCGGACGAAGGCTTCAACGACTGTCCCATGGTGGGGGTCAGCCAATCCGAGGCCCGTGAGTACTGCAGCTTCGTGGGGCGGCGACTCCCATCGGCCTTCGAAGCCATCATGATCCGCCAGCACGGCTGGACCGCCGCCGCCGGTGGGCAGCGACAGCCCGAGAGCTTCGCCGCCTTCCCGACCGGGAGCGCCCAACCGGCCGACTGCGAAGACGCTCACCTCCAGCGCTTCGACTGCGGGCCGCCGGAGCGACTCTCGCCCCCGACCGGAGCTGCCAGCAACGACGTGGTGGACGCAGGGGAAGAGGAGCTCTTCGACCTCACGGGCCACGTCGCCGAGTGGGTCGACGATGGCTTCCCGACCAGCCGCAACCTCGGCGTAGCCGGAGCCGACGCTTCGCTGCCCTGGTTCTGCCTCGCCCTCATCGAGCAGGACGAAACGACCGGCGAACCCGAGTGTCCGAACATCTCGGGCAACATGGACCCGTTCACCGACGTCAGCTTCCCCTGCGTCTACGGCTACTACGATCCCAACGAGGCCCCCAGCTCCCTAGGACTCGACGAGAGCGCCCTACCCGAGCTGCCCTACGGCCTGTACCCGGTCTGCCTGACCACCAACACCGGCAGCTTCCAGGGCCCCAACGGCGCGCTCTTCGGCGGCAACTACGTCGACATCGACGACGACACGGGACGGGTCTTCAGCCGGCGGGTCGAACCCTCTCCCAACGACCCCGAGAGCCCTCAGAACGCCTTCGCGTACGGTTTCCGCTGCGTGGACGATCTCGAGATCGGCGAGAGCGCCGACCTCTTTCAGAGGCTGGTACCCGACGCCGACTTTGGGCCGTAATTAGGGACCCAGCGCCGGCG
>CAYZFR010000041.1:0-25585 GCA_964477875.1 uncultured Myxococcales bacterium | reverse complement strand
CCCTAGGCGTCCATGGGGATGTCGATGCCGACGTGGCGCATGAGCCGAAGCGCATTCGTCGAGGCGATGGGCCCCTCCTGGAGGCGATAGTCGAAGGCGATGCCCTCCCCATCCACCCGGTCCGAGAAGTGGGCCTGGGTGCAACGGCCCTCGGGGAGGCGCTCCGCCACCTCGGCCAGGGCGAGATCGTGGGTGGTCACCACGCCCAGCGCCCCCTGTTCGCTCAGCCAGCGCATCACGCCGATGGCGCCGATGGTTCGCTCTCGGCTGTTGGTTCCATGCAGCACCTCGTCCAGCAGGTAGAGAAGCCCGCTGCCGCGCCGGGCGCCGGCATCCACGATGGCCTTCAGACGTTGAAGCTCGGCGTAGAAATGGGAGGTCGATTTGGCCAAGCTGTCGACGACCCGGACCGAGGTCCCGAGCTCCATTGGGCTCGCACGGAGCTTCCGGCAGGGCACGGGCCCTGACGCTCTCCCGAGGACGAGCGCCAGTCCCACCGATCGGAGCAGCGTCGACTTCCCGCTCATGTTGGAGCCGCTCAGCAACAGGATCGAGCCTGGGCCGCCCAACTGGAGGTCGTTGGCGACCACCGCCCGCCGGTCGATGAGCGGGTGCTGAAGCCCCTCCGCCTCGAACACCCCCGCTTCCGAGGCAAGCTCTAGGGTCCCGTAGTCGGGGCGCTCGTGGGCGAACGCGGCCATCGAGGCCGCACACTCGACATCGGCGATCGCCTGCATCCAGCCCTCGATCTGGTTGCCGTTGCGCCGCCGCCAGTCTTCAGCCCTCAGGACCAGGTTGAGGTCCCACATCAACAATACGCCGAAGGTGAGCGCGAAGACGACGTTGAGCCGGGCGTCCAACAAATGGACGAGCCGCTCCAGCCACCCCAGCTGCAGCGATGCCTGCCCATTCACGAGACGGTCCCGCCGGGCGTCCAGCCACGGGCTCCCGAACGGCTCGCTCTCGACGAGCCGGATGAGGCGGGCGGCCCGCCGCAGGGTGCGCTCGGGCCCGGCCAGCAAGGCGGCCTTCGGGCCCACCACCCCGCCCAGCAGGGCGACGGTCAGCAGGTGAACAACCAGCATCACCCCGAAGGGCCAGCCCGGCGCCCCGAGCTGAAGCAAGATGAAGGTGGCGATGGTAAGGCAGGGGAAGAGGAGACCGATCAGCTTCAATGCGCCCTCGGCCGGGAGCCTCCGCTCGGTGTGTGCCCACTCCTGTACCCCCTTTAGGTCGAGTCGGCCCGTCCCTGCGCTGGCGGCCCAGAGCTCGGCCCGGAAGTCGAGTCGCGGCCTGAGCACCTCGACGGCGGCCTGACGGAACTGGGTCTCCTCGACCGAGGGGGGCTCCAGAAGCCAGCAAGCCAAGGTCCTTCGACCGGCTGCGGTTCGCGCCCGACTCACGAGCTGAAACAGCGAAGCGGGCCCGAAGAGATCGAGATCGACGGCCAGGGCCGAGTCTTCGGGCGCCAAATCGGCGCCGTCGTCTTCCAAGCTTCGCCAGGACTCTTCCCAACGCGCACGTCCCGCCTCCATGTAGTGCTGCCGGGCACGGGCATCCTGCTCTCGTCGCGCAGCTCGGTCCTGGACGAGCCCGAGGCCCACGAAGAGCACGAAATCCGGGATGAGGAGCCACCACGGTGTCCCATCCCGAGTCGCCAGGGGCAGAAGAAGGAGGGCCAGCCCCAGGAGGACCAGCCCGATCCGGACGTTGCCGATCCGATCAGCGCGGCGTTGGGCGGCATCGGCCTCGGCGCGGTGCTCATCCCGGCGCTGCAGGAGCTCTTCGGCTTCGGCCTGTCCAGGGCGGCTCACGAAGGCGGGGCGTCGCACGCCCGGACCCGGGAGTCCACGACCAGTCGGTTCAGCGGGTCTCGGCCACCGCGGCGCCGTCCTCTTCGAGCGTCAGGCCAGCCTTGGTGTGGACGTCGTAGCGGACGGTCAACCGCTCCTCGGGCGGCAGCGAGATATCTTCCTTCTGGGTGAAGACGACGTCGAGCAGGTTCACGCGGCCCTCCTTCACCTCGAGCAGGTAGCGGGACTGGACGTTGAAGCTGTAGGCCTCGGCGTAGCTGAAGATGCCGAAGGTGCCGCTCTTGACCGTCGCCTCGACCTCCAGAAGGTGCTCGCCTGACTCGAGAAAGCCGCTGTAAAGCCCGATGGTTTGGCTCTGACCGAGGCCCTCCTTCCGCTCCAGTAGCAGCTCCCCGTCGAGCATGTAGCGGACGCTCTCCAGGTCGAAGCTCGCGCCGAGGGCGTCTTTGTGGAGCACGACCACGTGGGTTCGGCCCACCTCGCCGGTCAGCGCCGTCTCCTTCAGGAGGTCCACCTCGGCGTCCGCGCTCTCGATCTGCGCGGCGAGGGCGGCGATGCGGGCCTGGAGCGTTTCGAGCCTCTGCACGGCGTCCATCCCCTCCGGCGAGGTCGTACTCTGAGCGCCGGCCTCGGCGCTGAGGCCCACAGCGAGCGCCAGCACAAGAAAGCGGCTCATGACGAAGCGAGTTATCACCCTTTGGATTTCCATGCGAGCAGACCCGGCTCACGCCATCGGACGATTCGGAGCCGAAAGAAGCGCGCCCGGCGAGGGTCGCGGTCCGGTTGCTCCGCTTGGGCGCTCGGGCTAGTCGGCCCCAATGGCCAAGAAGGAACGGGACCTCACCCGCATCACGCCCCGGGCTGAGAGTTATCCCGAGTGGTACCAAGACGTGGTCCGGGAGGGTCAGCTCGCCGAGATCGCCGGGGTCGTCAAAGGCTGCATGGTCATCAAGCCGAACGGCTACGCGATCTGGGAAAAGATGCAGGCCGAGCTGGACCGCCAGTTCAAGGCGACGGGTCATCGCAACGCCTACTTCCCGCTCCTCATCCCCATGTCCTTCATCACGAAGGAGGCCGAGCATGTGGAGGGCTTCTCGCCGGAGCTGGCGGTGGTCACGGTGGCCGGTGGCGAAGAGCTGGAGGAGCCCTATGTGATCAGGCCGACCTCAGAGACCATCATCGGCCACTTCTTCTCCCAGTGGATCCAGTCCCACCGAGACTTACCCTTGCTCATCAACCAGTGGGCCAACGTCATGCGATGGGAGCTCAAGACCCGCATGTTTCTCAGGACCACCGAGTTCCTTTGGCAGGAGGGACACACCGCCCACACCCACCACGAGGAGGCCGAGCAAGAGGTTTTCCGAATGCTCCGGATCTACGCCGACTTCTGCCGAGAATGGATGGCGATGCCGGTCATCATGGGTCGCAAGACCGACTCCGAGAAGTTCGCGGGGGCCAATGCCACCTACTGTATCGAGGCCATGATGCAGGACGGGAAGGCGCTCCAGGCCGGTACCTCCCACGATCTCGGTCAGAACTTCGGGAAGGCTTTCGACGTAAAGTTCCAGAACGAGGGAGGGCAGGTCGAGTACGTCTGGCAGACGAGCTGGGGCGTCACCACCCGGCTCATAGGCGCCCTGGTCATGACCCACTCGGACGACGACGGGCTCGTCCTGCCGCCGAAGCTGGCGCCGCTTCAGTGTGTGATCGTGCCCTTCTATCGAAAAGATGTGTCAGAGAATCAACGGGTCCGGGAGGCCGGCGCCAAGCTGGCCGCCGACCTGAGCGCGGCCGGCATCACCGTGCGCTTCGATGACGCCGACGGCGCGCCGGGTCCAAAGTTCTATCGCTACGAGCGGGAGGGGGTCCCGTTGCGTTTTGGCATCGGCCCTCGGGATCTCCAGAACAACTCGCTGGAGTTCAAGCGGCGGGACCAGGCCGACAAGAGCAGCGCCCCCTTGGATGGCGCCGTCGACTTCGCCAAGGTCCAGCTCGAACAGATGCAGACCGCGCTCTACCAGCGCGCCCTGGACTTCCGGGCCGAGAACACGGTCGAGATCGACGACTACGAGGCCTTCCGAGAGGCGATGAAGTCGGAGGGCGGCTTCGTTCTCGCCCACTGGGACGGCACCGCCGAGACCGAGGCCAAGGTGAAGCAAGAGACCGGAGCCACCATTCGCTGCCTTCCCCTCCCCGGTCAGGGCTTCAATGAAGAGCCTGGCACCTGCGTCGTGTCGGGGCGTCCCTCTGCCCGGCGGGTCATCTGGGCGAAGGCCTACTGATGAAGGCGGTCGTCTACCGCGGCGCCGGCGGCCCCGAAGTGGTCGGGACCGAGGAGCGCCCGGCCCCGGAACTAGGGGCCGATGAGGTGCTGATCCGGGTCGCAGGCGCGGGCGTGAACCGACCCGACATCATCCCGCGCAACGGCTTCTATCCTCCGCCCCAGGCGTCACCGACATCCCGGGGCTGGAGGTGTCGGGAACGGTGGAGACGGTGGGGCCTCGAGTAAGTGAAATGCATCATGACCAAGCGACTCACCCTGACCGGCGCCACCCTTCGTGCGCGCCCCGAGCCCTTAAAGCGCGCCATGCGCGGCGCTATCCGCGAGGTCGTCTGGCCCTGGGTGGAAGCAGGCGAGCTCCGCCCCGTCATCAGCCACCGCCTCCCGATCGACCGAGCTGCCGACCCTCAGCAGCTCCTCGAAGACAGCCAGCAGTTCGGGAAGGTCCTCCTCCTAACCTAGCCAGCTACCCGTCGAGGGTCTCTCTGTAGAGATCCTTCATCCGCTGGAGCGAAGCGTTGGTGCGTTCCACCCACTCGTTCTTTTCACCGACCCGCTCCGCCATCTCCTTCGACATCTCGTAGACGCGGATGGCCTTCTTCACCAGAACGCGGACCCGCTTCCGGAGCTCCTCGCGATAGACCACCTTGGCGTCCTCGCTCAAGGACTCGGGCACGGGCACCTCCAGCATCTGGCTGTGTAGGGTCTCGTAGAGGCTGCCGATGCGATAGCCGGCCGCGGTCGCCCAGCCGGTGTGGCCGATGCGGATGGTGCGAATGAAGTTCGACTGCGCCCGCAAGAGGAGCTCGCACTTTTCTTCCAGCTCGTTTCCCATCGCCTCGATCCATTTCTCCTCTTCGACGCTCGGCTTCGAGAGCGCCCTCTCTTCGAACCAGCGCGCGTAAATCTCGCCGAGGTAGAAGCGACTCTGGCCGATGAAGTAGTCGGCGGGCAGGTACTCTTTGTTCTCTTGCTCTTCGTGGAACTTCAGAGCCCGCATGAACTCGACCTCGGCGGTGGCGTACTCCTCCTGCATGAACATGCCGACTGCTTGTCCGACCCGGGCCTCCAGCTCTTCCATCACTTCGAGCTCGCCTCGCTCCCTGAGGGCGTAAAAGGTGTTGGCCACATCATCCCAACGCTTCAGCTTCGAGTAGGCGAAGGCGGCGCGGAAGTAGGCATCCTTGTGGCTGGAGCTCTCGGGGTAGCGCGTGATCACCCGCTCGAAGGCCTCCGCCGCCTGCTCCCACTCGACCAGCTTCTCGAAGCCGAGGCCTCGGTTGTAGGCGGCCAAGGCTGCGTACTGGGAGTCCGGAAATTCCTCGAGGAGTTTGCCGTACACCTTGACCGCCCGGTCGTAGGCCTCCTCGGCGAACTGAGCGTTTCCGAGCTCCAGGAGCTCTCGAGCGTCGTAGGCGTCCAGCCCCGTCAGCGGATCCGGCTCGGAGCGAATGACCACCTCTTCCATCTGCAGGGGCCGGTCGGCCGAGCCGAGGGGGGCTTGCCGCCCGGCGGTTGCGCAGCCAGCAGCCGCGAGGAGGGCCAGAACGACGGGGGAAGAGCGCCGGGGCACCCCCCAATCATCGGACAGAACCGGCTCGGGATGAAGCCCGTCCCGACGAACGAACCGCCGGCAGCGCCAGCTTGCAGCGCAAGGCGTCCAGCCCCGCCAAGTCGGCCACGTCGACGTCGAGCTCCGGCAACAGATGAACGGGAAGCCCGGATGCCTCCGCCAAGTCGACCGCGCGCTCGCGGGCGGCCGCGTATGCGTCCGCAGTATCGCAAGCTGCGTCATGCAGCCGCTGGGCGAGGTCCGGGCTGCCCCCGGCCCGGGCGACGGCCTCTTCCCACCCGTCGGGCAGGGGACGTCGCAGGCCTACATCGTCGAGGTCGAGGGGTGCACGGTTGAGGACCACGGCCGAGACCCTGGCCCCCCGGGCCCGCAGGCGATCCGCGAAGGTCCCCGCCGAGTGCACGCCGTCGGCGCTGGGGCGGCTGACGACCACGAAACGGGTGGCCTCTGACGACAGCAGGGCGTCGACCGCCGCCGCGCGTTCTCGAAAGCCGTCCATCATGGCTTGAAAGCCCTCCAGCAGCTGACCCAGCTGGCTCAGGATCTCGTTGCCGGTCAGCCGCGCCACCGTCCGCACGAACAGACCCGAGCCCGCGTCGAAGAGGCGCCGCCCCACCGAGTTCTTCTGCGTGAGCGGCTCCAGCAGCCATCGCGTCGCGTCGTTGCTGAGGGCGTCCACGATCTTGCTGGGCGCCTCCAGGAAATCGACCGCGTGGTGAGCAGGGGGCGTGTCGAGGATGATCCGCTCCAGCGGGTCCTCCTCCCGGTGCGCGAGCTGATACAGCTTCTCCATCGCCATGTATTCCTGGGAGCCCGCCAGAGCCGTGGAGAGGGCCTGATACATCGGGTTGTCGAGGAGCTGGCGACGACCCGCCTCGTCGGGGTGGTGCCGAGCCACGACCTCGTCCCAGGCCTGCTTGATGTCCAACATCAGCGCCGACAGGCGGCCCGGAGGCACCGACAGACCGCGGGCCCGAAAGGCGTCGGGGTCGATGTCGCGCTCGGTGTTGCCGATCTCGGGGAGGCCGAGGGCGTTGGCGAGTCGCCGCGCCGGGTCGATGGTGAGCACGGCCGTCCGATGCCCAGCGTGGGCGCAGGCCAGGCCGAGGGCGCCTGCGGCCGAGGTCTTGCCGACCCCGCCCGGTCCGACGCAGACCAAGCATCGACCGCCCTCCAACAGCTCGGCGAGGTCGCTCAAACCTGCTCCATGGCGGGGGTCAAAGTCTCCATCGCCGACCGCCCCTGCCCGAGGTTCCCGAGGTCGGGCACCGTCAGGATGGGCATGTCCGTACCGGCGGCGAGCCGATCTGCTTCCTTCTCGGTCAAGGTCTGTCGGGCGAGGACGCTTCGCCCTGCCCGTACCCATTGCGTCCAGCGGGCGTCGTCGGCCAATCGAGTAAGCACCTCCGAGGTTTCGGGCTCGAAGCGTCTCCGCCAGTAGCGATTCAAGAATATGACGCCCGGATGCATCCGGAGCTTGCTGGCCAGCGCTTCCTCCAGCTCCAGGGCCTCGTTGATCGGCATTTCCTCCGGCTGGGTCACGATGTGCAAGCAGGTCTGCTCGCTCTCGATCATCTCCGCCATCCGGATCGCTTCGCTCTTCATGCGGCCGGCCGGTGCGAGGTCGGCGACGACGCGGGAAACGGACAAGAAGGTGATCGCGTGTCCGGTCGCCGGCGCATCGAGGATGATGCGGTCGTACTTCGGGTAGCCTCGATCATCGACCTCCGAGGTGTGAAACCAGAATTTGCCGGCCATCGTGAACTCGCCGAGAGAAGGGATGCTCCTGAGCAAGTAGCGCACCAGGCGGTTCTCGAACACGATCCGATACAAGGCTCGGAATCGGAGCACCATCACGGCGTACTCTTCGAGGGAGCCGGCGGGGGTCATGTTGCACAGCCACAAGTTGTTGAAGACTTCGCGGGGTGTATCGCGAGCCGGTTCCACGCCCAGCACGCCCGAGGCCTCGTCGTGGGTGTCGACCTCGAGCAGCAGGGTCTTTTCTCCTGCTTCAGCCGCCTTCCAAGCCAGGCCGCAGGCGATGGTGCTTCGACCGACGCCGCCCTTGCCGCCGACCACCTGCACGCGCTTCCTCAGCCGCGTTCGGACGGCCTGTGCAACCACAGGGGCGGAATGACACGTTTGAGGCCTTCCGTCGACGTTTTCGAAGCCGACCGGCCTCGAAGCTGCTACCTCGTCCCCGTGCTGGACGAAGCCTTAGTCGCCGACTGTCCTTATGGTCCGGGGGGCATCTTCATCGACGAGATCTTGGAGATCGACGCCGCCCAGCGCCGGGTGGTGGCGCGTATGCCGACCCATGAGGAGCTGCCGCTGACGAGAGCTCAGCGCGTCCATCCGCAGCGCCACCCGCGCCACGTCGCTGCCGGTCTGATGGTCCACGTCACCGGCATCATGGGCTACGTCCATCTGTACTACGTGGAGGGGCTGCGTCACGGCGACGGTTGGAGCGGATTCGGCGTGCGGATCCACGAAGCCCGCTTCTCCCGTGTAGCCGAGGTCGGTCCTCCGCTGGAGCTGACCGTCGAGTGCGCCGGCGCGCGCCGGGTGGGCGAACGTTTGTTCTCTCGCTACCGCTTCCGGTTTCACCAGGCGGGAGAGCTCTTCTATCGAAGCGAACAGTCGGCAGTTTGGAGCAAGGTCCGGTGAGCCATGCGCCTCAGGACGGCGCGTCGCTTCGGCGGCCGTAGATCTGGTCGAGCATCGGTTCGAGGATGCCCGCCGGCACCAGGTGGCTGTGAATGGGGCGCTCCAAAGCCTCCATGACCGTCCGCAGCTTGGCGACGTCGACGCTCTCGAAGGCAACGAAGGCCGTCTCCTCGGACACGAAGATCACCATCGCCTTCAGCCGGCGGGCCAGGGACTCGGGGAGCAGTCGGGCCGCCGCCATGTTGAGGTTGGCCCGTGCGAACTCTATCGCGCTCGCTCGCTCGTGCGGGGTCCTGGGCGGGCTCTGAGCCGCAGCAAGGGGATCGTTTCCGCTGCCTTCGATCTCGCGCTCGATCTGAGCGAGCTGTCGGAGCAGCTTCGGCACGTCGCCACGATTGGGCGAGGCGCGAAAAGCGGTCATCGAAACCAGGGAGTGGGTGTTGCCCTTCCGTCCACCCACCAAGCACAGACCTTCGGCCAGAAGCTCCGCCTCGGCCTCCAAGGCCACGGTCTGGCCCGTCTGCAGCGCGTCGCCTTCCTCCACCTCGCCCGTGAACTTGCCGTCTTGCACGTGCCAGGCCCGACCGGCGAGCCGCTCTACGCGGACCGATGGACGGGCCATGCGGTGCAGCTCGACGTGGGCGGGGTCGGGGCGCTGGCTCACTCCAACCATCCCATCGTGACCAGCTTGTTCCGCGCCTTGCGGGAGACGGCGCCGAAGTCGCCCTCGCTGAGATGGGTGAGGACGTCACCGCCCAGGTTTTGGGCGTCGCCCTGCTTTTCGGCGAGGGAAAAGCCCAGATAGAAGAGGGCGTCGGGATCGAGGACGGACTCGGCGGCCAGTCGATCGACGGTGGGGAAGTCGCGACGACGCGCCAGTAGGCCGAAGGTCGACACCGCGGGGTCGCGATTCGAACCCCGGGAGAGCTGACGCTTGCTCAACATCAGCTGGCACACTCCGAGCTCGTAGCGGGCACCAGGGTCGTCGGCCCCCTCGGCGATCCGCTCGAACAAGGCCCCCGCCTCGGCGTACTCGCCCCGATTCTTCAGCTTGAGGGCCTTGTCTTGGAGGCTTCCCTGCACCCGGCCGATGTTCTCGGAGCCGACCTGACGCAGGAGCCCGAGAATGATCTTGCTGATGTCGGGCGGCGCGTCGAGCGCACCGTCCTCGAGCTGTTGAACGGTGGAGGCGAGCAGCCCGTCGGCCGAGCGTAGGGCGCGAGCCACCGCTTCCGCCTGCTCGACGTCGGTGAGCGTCGGCAGGACCCGAGCCAGAGCGGTGCGGCCGCTGGAGGTCTGTACCGCGACCTGAAGGGCGTGTTTGCGGTCGGCGGGCTCGCCGGCCTTTACGTGCCCGGCGATGGCTTTGGCGGCCGGCGCACTGTCGAGCTTGCCCAAAGCCTCCAGCGCGAAGTCGCGAACGGACCGGCGCTTCGAGTCCAGAAGCTTTCTGACCCGGGCCTCCAGCGCGACCGGCAGGTCGGCCCGCGTCAGGGCGTCGGCCACCGTGCTCACCACCGTCTCGGGGGTGTCGTCGGCCTCCAGGATCTCGAGCAGGCTCTCGTACTGCCGGGCCGAGATCCTACGCACCGAGAGCTGGCGGCGCAGAGCGCTGGCGGCGGCGGTTCGGGCGTCGGCGTCCCGGCACTTTTGGAGCCAGCCGAGGAGGAGCGAGACGACGCCTTCGTGACTCGAGCCCCCGAGCATCTCGCTCAAGGTGGTGGCGAGGGCCGGTCGCTCGTCGAGGCGGGCCGGGGTCGCATGGGTGCGCAGGCCCTCCACGAAGGCGCTCGTCGATTCGGCGCCGGCATCTTCGAAGCTCCCCATGAGGGCATCTCGGCCAGCGTCGGCCAGTCGCTGAGATCCGCTCGCCATGGCCTGAGCGAGCCGGGCCATCGAGTCCGCGTCGGCCCGGGCGGCCAGCACCGCTACCGCCCCCAAGCGCTCCTTTTCGTCCTTGGCCTGGAGCATCTGCTCGAGGTCCGAGGGCCCGATGCTTCGGGCCTTCGCCAACACTGCCCGGGTGGCCGCCTTCACGCTCTCATCGGGGTCGACGAGGCGGGGCTGAAGATCCCGGGCCAGGCCTTCCGGCCCCAGCGCTCCCATCGCCTCGACGCCGTGGCGTCGAACCTGAGGGTCGGCGTCCTCGAGGATCCTCCGCAGCTCTGCCACGGCCTCGGGGGAGTACAGATCCAGCTCGCCGAGCACGATCGCAGCCGCGACGCGGCGTTCGGGGTCCGCGTGGCGAAGGAGGCCGGTCAGGGCCCCTTCCCAGTCTTTTCCTTTACGGGACGTCATGGGTTTCAACCGAAGCCGGGTGAATGAGAAGCCTACTCCGGTCCTTGGACCCTCGCCAGTGTTCCGTTACTTCCTGAACAGCGGCCGGCCAAGAGGGCCCAGACCACCGGCTTGCCGAGGGCGGTGAGGGGTGCGAGCCTTCCGCACCGGGCCCACGATGGGAAACCCTCCGACCCACCCCGTGCTCGACGGGCACGACGTCCTCGGCTTCAGCGACGGCCTGCAATTCGCGCAGGTGGTCGAAGACCAGCTCGTGCACGGTCGAGCCATGGTCCGCAGCGCGACGAAGCGCGTGCTCAACGATCGACTTCTCGTTCATGTCCACGCGCCCGGAACCGGGCAACGTTTGGACCTCGACGCTCGCGTCGTCTTCGCTCGGGACGAGCTGCTCGGGCTCGAGTTCACGGACCTCGACGCGCCTCGGAAGGACCTCTTGCGTTCGATGGTCGCGACCGCCTGCCAGTCCCGTCCCGCTCCGCCCGCCGACGCCGAGCCCCCGCCCCCCCCACCGTCGGCGCAGGACCAACCGCCTGTGGACCAGACATCGGATCCTGGTTCGACCGACGCCCAAGCTTCTGGCGCGTCCAGCACAGAGCCGAGGGAGGCTACGCCGTCCTCTCCGCCCTCCCACGTGTGGCAGAACGACCAGCTCCACATCGCCGACCCCGGCTTCCTCCTCGCCCTCTACCTGCAGTCGCTCAAGGGCCCGCCCTTGGACCTCGCCGCGCCCCATGAGCCCGGTCCGCGCAGCATCGAGCTCCACCTCGCCGACCAAAGCGCCCTCGTCTCGGTGGTGATCCTGGAAGGGGGCCGGGTGGACATCCCGGATCCCTCGCCCTTCGTGCCCCTCCTCGAACGTCATACGGCCTCGCTGGCTCGCCTTTTGGCCCCCGTCGGTCTGGTCGACGGGACCACCGACATCGAGGCCACGCCCGATGCATCCGAGCTTCTGCCGGCGCCACAGAGCCCCGCCACGACCGACGACGGTCCACCTCGGATGCCGACCCTGGACGAACGGACGGTGGTCTTTCGCAGCATGCGAGACCTGGAACACGAACGGGACGTCAACGTTCGCAACGGAGGACTCTTCGTCGAGTCTGGCCCTCTTCCCCTACGCCAAAGGGTCCAGCTGCATTTCCGAGTCGGGGAACGGGACGCCGGCTTCAGCCTGGAAGCTGACGTGGTCTTCGCCGACGCAGGCCGGGTCGGCTTCTCTTTCACCAACCCGTCCGAAGCGCAGCGTCACTTTCAAAACCCCCCGCTGGCGCCGGCGCCCCGGCCTCGCTCGCCGAGCCAGGTCGCCACCACCGACATCTCCCGAGTCTCGGGCTCCAGGGACCTCCCCGCCTTCACCGGCGAGATCGCTCCGCCCCTGGCCCTCACCAAGCTTCTAGACCTGACAGCCCACGCCCTCGACGACCCTGGCTCCCTCGGCCGAGCGCCGACCCTGCTCTTGTTCGAGTACCTGGCGCGGGAAAAGCAGACCGGAGTCCTGGAGCTTCGAAAGGAAGGCGGCTCCGTCTCCACGCTGTACCTCTACCAGGGCGACGTCGCGTTCGTCGAAGCCAAGCCTTTCGACGAGAGTGTCAGCCTCGGCCGCATCTTGGTTACCCAAAAGAAGGTCAGCGAAGGCGGCCTTCGTGAGGCGCTGGAGCGGGCCCGGGGCTCTCATCGACTCCTTGGCCGCATGCTCATCTTGCTCGGCATTATCAAGCGCGGCGAGCTCGTCGCCGCCCTCCGCGAGCAGAGCCGAGCCAAGATCGACGCCACCTTCGCATGGAGCACCGGCCACTACGCGTGGGGGCCCTGGCGAGACCCGCCGGGAGAGGCGGACCTGGTCGTCACCCGCTCCCTCGGGGTCCTCGCTCGGCACATCCGCCTCCAGCTGGAGCGCACTTCGGCCCGCGACCTGGAGCTGATGTTTGGGAGCGGGATGGCCGGCGTGATGCAAGTCCAGGACCTGGATCACCTCTCGACGACGCTGCAGCTCCAGCCCAAGGAGATGCGCTTTCTGGAGCTGCAGCTCGACGGAAGGCGCACCGTCCACGACGCGGTGACGGGCAGTCCCATCGGGCGGCTGGGCGCCCTTCGCCTGCTCGCGACTTGCCTCGCCCTCGGCCTGGCTCGCTTCACCGACGGCTCTCAGTCCATGGACCTGGAGGATGGGTCCGCCGCGTCCCAGAGTTCGAAGGACGCCGGCGCGCTGAGCCAGCTGGAGGAGGAGCTGCAGCGGATCAAGTCGAGCAACCACTTCGACGTCCTCGGCGTCCATTGGTCCTCTCACCAGCGCAACTATCGCGAAGCGTGGGAGCGAAAGCGCGAGACCTATGACCCGGCGCAGTTCGAGAACGCCGGCCCCGAGGCGAAGAAGCTCGCGCAGGACATCCAGCGCCACATGGACAACGCCTACGACGCCGTCAAGGACGCGGCCCTGCGGTCGGCCTACCGCCGCAAGCTGTTCGATTCGACGGAGCGCCAGTACGCAGCAGACATGCTGGTCAAGCAAGGCGAGCTGGCGCTGATGCGGGGGGACCGGGTCAAGGCCATCGAGGCCCTGGAGACGGCGCTGGAGCTTCACCCCAGCCAGAAGGTGCAGGCGCTCCTCGCGAACGCCCGAGAGACCCGCTGATTCAGGGGGACACCCCCCTATTGCAGGGCCGCCATGCGCCGGCGCGCCTCCGCGGCCTGCTGTGCGTCCGGCGCGCCGTCGAGGACGGCGCGCCAGGCCGCGAGCTTGGTCTCTGGATCGACGCGGTCTACTTGGTCCAAAGCGCGAGCTTCCTCCAATAGACGGGCCTGCAGAGCGGCGATGCGAGCCCGAGCTGCCTCCCGGAGCGACCCCGGACGGGCCCAGGCCACCACTTTTTGCCATGCCTTGATCCGGGCCCCTTTCAGAGCGCCCTCCTCTTCTACCGTTCGGGCGCGCTGAACGAGACGCTCCGCTTCGACCCGATGCCAGTGCTCGGCTCGGGCCTGGGCCTTCTCGACCTCTTCCTCCTCCTTCCGAGTCTCGGCCACCTTCAACCACGCCTTCTCCTTGGCGACGGGTTCGGCTTGGGCGTCGCCATCGAGGGCGATGGCCGCCGCCAGCAGGCGCGCTCGCTCGGCGTTGCGCCAGCGGCGTACGGCTTTCCGGGCATAGGCCAGCTGAGCCTCGGTCCGCTCCACGAAGGCCGCCCACTCGGCTTCTTTCCGCGCGTCCGCCACGTCCTTCTGCGCCTCCAGCTCTAGGAGACCCTTGAAAGAGATCACACGATCTTCCTCACCCGGCGTCGAGACGAGGAGAGCGAGCACCAGCGGACTCTTCATGACGGCGCAAGCCTAGCAGGCTGCCGGCGAAAAACAGCGCGTCTGGGCCGGGTTCGGATTCAACCCCTCCGGCCGAGCCTGGAAATCCTGCGCCGAGACGTGGCCGCGCGACCCCGATTTGGCGGCGGAGGGACGAGAGCCTATGCTCGCAGGACCATGCTCACCCTGCTCGCACTGAGCCTCGTCGCCGCCACCGGCCCCGCCGACGAAGGCACCGTGGAGAAGATCATCGCGGCCATCAACGCGTCCGCCCCCCGAATCGACGCCTGCGTCGCCCGCTACACCGAAGAGTATCCAAAGGCGAAGGGCGTGGCGAAGCTGGAGGTCGTCGTCGGCGAAGCCGGGAAGATATCGAAGGCACGGGCCCAGACCTCGCTCGAGGGCGCGCGCCACCTGCGGCCCTGCCTGGAGCAAGCCGCCGAGTCCTGGAAGCTGCCGCCGCCCCGAGACCCGAAGGCCAGCCTGTCCGTGAACGTCGAGGTGGAAAAGGGGCAGAGCTTCAAGCTGCTGACCCCGAAGGAGCAGGCGGCCGCCGAGGCGGAGCGCAAAGCGGCGGCCGAAGAGGCCGGCGCCGAGAAGGAGGAGCCCTTGTTCAAGATTGGGAACTTCTTGCCCTCGGGTTGGTGAATGCCGCCAAGGCCGCAAAGTCCGTCGGCCACGGTGCCTCGAAGACCCATCGTTCACGGCCCCTCGAAGAGGAGGCGCATGCGGCTCAGCGCTGGAGCCGACCGGCTTTATCGATGCTCCACTCCGACTTCAGCTCGGGATCGAAGTGGTCGAATCGGTTCTTGACGCTCCACTGAAGCGAAGCCAGCGCGCTTGCGGCCCGGCGCCGCACCCGAGGCGCGTGGAGCTCGGAGCAGCAGACCTCGACCAGCGCATCCTTCGAAGTCTTTTCGTTGGCGAGAGTCTGCAGCACCTCGATCGCCTGGACCTGAACGTCGTCGGCGTGGTCTTCCAGATAGGGGACGATCGTCTCGGCATCCTCCGGCCGAGCGACCTCGGCGAGGACGGCGAGGAGCGTGACCTTGGCCTGGATGGAGCGGTGGTCCTGGGGGTCTTTTTCGGTGAGGGTCTCCAGCAGGAAGGCTCGGCTCTCGTCCTCGGGTAGGATGCGCTGCAGCGCCTGGATGGGAAAGGTGATCGCCTTCTCGGTCTTGATGAAGCGCTCGAGCTCGGGGACCACCGGCTCTCCGGTTTCGGCGAGGCGGCCGACGAGGGTCCGCTTTTCGTTTTCGTCCGCGATCTGCCCGTTCGCGTTGAAGGTGAAGCGCTTGAGGAGGACCTTGTAAGCTTCCTCACTCTCGAGCTCGAAGAGCTTGTCCATCGCCGCCTGCCGCACGTCGGGCTGGGCGTAGGGCTCCTGCAGGTCCTTGGACGCCTTCTCCAGGGGAGTCTTGGGCTTCAGGAAGTCGAAAACACCC
The DNA here is from genome assembly GCA_964477875.1 of uncultured Myxococcales bacterium. Lineage (GTDB taxonomy): Bacteria > Myxococcota > Kuafuiibacteriia > Kuafuiibacteriales > Kuafuiibacteriaceae > Kuafuiihalomonas. Next base: position 10,219 of record CAYZFR010000041.1, on the reverse strand, counting down.
ACGCGCGGGGACCTACGCAGGCAGGCTCAGGCCGTCAAGCGAAGCAGGTCTAGAACCCGTTCCGCGTCGCCGAGGCGAAAGCGTCTTCGGACGAGCCATTCAAGGCCCGCCGCCCGACCGGCCTCGTCCACGGCCTCGGGAGGGGGGGCGCCCCGACCGCCCGAGACGAGCAGGTGACCGCCGGACTCGAGGAGTGTCGCGCCGAGCCGCACCCAGTCCAGGGGCGCCCAGGTGGCGCGGGAGACCGCGCCGTCGAAGGGATCGAGCGAGGGCTTCGGACCCGCGTCGCCGAGCCGGCCTTCAACCACCCTCAAGTTGAAGAGGCGCAGGCGCGATGCCACGACCTTGAGGAACGAGCAGCGTTTTCGCAGAGGCTCCAGGAGAACGACCTCGCTCGATGGTCGCTGCAGAGCCAGCGCGACGCCTGGAAAGCCCGCCCCGCTCCCTGCGTCGACGATTCGTCGCGCCGGGGGCAGCACCCGATCAAAGAGGAGCGCATCGGCACCGTGCAGGCGCGCCGCCTGCTCGGGGTCGAAGATGCTAGTCAGGTTCACCTTCCGACCCCACTGAAGCACGAGCTCGAAGTGAGCCGTCAGGCCCTCCATCACCGAAGGCGCGCACTCCAGCTCGAGCTGCTGGAGCTCGACCCGCAGGGCGGCAGCGAAAGCTTCCCGAGGCTTCAATGGACGGCAACGGCGCGAGTGGCGTCAATGAGGGCTGACTCCTCGACCCACCGGTCGAGGGGATAGAGGAGGAGCTCGTCGACGCCCTCGAAACGGGCTCCCACGTACTGGCGTCGCTGGTCCATGGTGTGCTGGACGTGGCAGACCACCGCGTCCAGCTCGACGGGCTCGTCGCACTCGGGGATACGGACCTGGACCGTGAGGCGGTCCCCGATCTGGAGGCGGTGGGCAGACTCGATCTCGAAGCCGACCCCTCCGGAGGAGATGTTCCCGCGAAGGGTTACGTCGCTCCGCGTCATTCCGACGCGCATGGCTCCGACCTCGATTCGAGGGGAGCGACGAAGCTCTTGCGACGCCAGCATGGAGTTCATCCTAGGCGAGCCATCGGCCGTTGGAAAGAAATGTGAACCCCAGAGACGGAGACGAGGTGATTCGTCTCACTAGAATGTCCCCACCGAGAAGTGCAGCTGCCAAGTATCGAAGTCCGGGTCCCGAGGCGCGATCGGCCGCGCCACGTCCAACGACAGCGGCCCCACCGGCGTCGCCAAACGCAGGCCCATCCCCGCCCCCTGCGCAATCCCCCGCGAAACGGTGCCAGCCACCGTTTCCGTTCGCGTCACGAAACTGAAATTGCCGTCTTCGAACAGATCCCCCACGTCGTAGAAGGCGGCCAACCCCACCGGACCGAAGACCTGGACGACCAGCTCGGTCTTCAAGGCCACGAACAGGAGTCCACCGGCCGAGATGTCGCCGATCGGCTGCCCGACCTCCCCCGTCGTCGTTTCACTGATGGTGTCTCCGTCGACGCTCAGGGAAGGCGCCCGCACGATGTCCACGTCCTGCGCCAGCAGGGTGTTCTCCTGATAGCCCCGTATCGTGGTCCGCCCCCCCGCGAAGAAGCGCCGGTTGACGGGTACGCCGAGGCGCCCACCTTCGAGGGGGACTATACGCCCACCGAGCAAGGCCGTCGAAAACACGACACGGGAGACTACCGGCAGATAGAAACTCATCCGGCCCTCGAGACGAGCCAGGTCGGGGCTCTCCTCGTTGAGGCCCTTCGAGAGGCGCCCGTCGACCTCGAAGTAGGCGCCCGAGGTCGGCGCGAGGGGATCGTTTCGAAAATCCCAGCTCAGCCGGGGCCCGGCGCTCAGGTAGGCGTTGGTGCCCGCGATGAGCTGGTTTCCGGTGACCACGTCGGCGCTGGAGGGGTCGCTGCAAGCCAGACCCCGAAGCGAGGCCTCGGTCGACAGATCGTCGTTGCAGGTGACGTTGGTTCGTTCGAAGCCGCTCCGAAACTGGATCGACAAGGGTCGTTGAGCATCTAGTATTCGAGGCCGGAAGCCGGTGTAGGACGCGACGATCGTCGCGCTCTGCGTATCTTCGAGGAAGGCAGGGTCCAGGTCCCGCAGCGCCACCAGGTCCAGTCCGAGACCGAAGCCTCGGGGCAGACCAAAGATCCGCGGATAGGAGACGCCCGTCGAGACCTCGTATTCAAAGCGTTCGAAGGTCGAAAAGCTGGAGTAGAACGTGTCGACGGCGCTTCTGACCGGCTCGTTGTAGAGAACCAGGAGTGCCGTGGGCCAGAAATTCAGACGGCCGTTCGTCTGCAAGCGGATCGCTGACCCAAAGACATTGATGTCGCTGAAGCCAGCGAAGACCCGAAAGCCCTCTTCGGTCGAAATACCGGCACCGACGCTGAGGCCGTAGCGATCGCGCTCCCGGAGGTCCACGAGCACGTCCTTGGAGGCCTCGACGACGTCCTCCTCCAAGGGTCGGACGGAGACCCGGTCGAAGACTCCGACGCGAAGTAGATTCTCCCGGGTCTTTTCCATGTCCGAAGCCCGCAGGACCTGACCCTCGGCGATCTCCAGCTCTCCCTCGATGATGGGATCTCTGGTGTTCCCGCGGTTTCGAATGATGACGTTGCGGGTTCGGACCAGGGGCCCTTGGGTGACGGTGAACACCACGTCGACCACGCACTCGGGTTCGCCACGACGGGCCTGCTCGCTGCACGCGCTGCGAACGTTGGCCTCGTTTCCCTGGGCCGGAAGGACGTCGTCCCGGATCTTCGCGTAGAGATGCCCAGCGTTTCGATGCAGATTCCGAATGTTGCGGCGGCCCTGCTCCAGCCGGTCGTAGGCCAGGGGCTCTCCGGGTTCGATGCGAGCCTCGGCGGCGCTCTTCAGCAAGCGCTGATCGGCGAGCGCGACGTTGCCGACCGAACGTACGCGACCGATGACCCATGGAATTCCTTCCTGAATGGGGTAGCTGACCTTCAGGTAGCCGTCGGGACGCACCGCGACGACCGGTCGCCCGACCACGACCTGCTGATGACCTTCGGAGCGATAGAGGCTGGCCAGCGCGTCGGCTGCGTTACGGTAGGCGCGTTGCACGTAGATCAAGTCCGGGTTGGGCGGTGCAGCGTCGGGTTGTCGCCGGGGCGCTTCGGCCACTGGCTCGCCGCCGACGATCGATTCAACCGTCTCGGGATCGGCACCGGGCTGCGAGGTCAAGGACGCCAGCGAACGACGGAGGACTTCACGCACCTTGGACCGAAGCTCGGAGGCCTCGAAACGCTTCGCCCCAGGGAAGGCGAGTTCGACGGTACGGCCGACCGGCCCTTCCTCGACCTGCACCCAAACCGTGCGGTCGTCACCGTCGGTCGAGGTGCGGGCTCGAACCGCCACCCGTGCTCGCCAGTGCCCCCGCTCCCTGAAGCGGTCGAGCAGCCGGTCTTGGACCTCTCGAAGCACCGCCTCGCTCGTCCCCCGGCGCTGGAGCTCGGCTAGATCCCCGGCGAGGGCTCTCTTGGGTACTCGACGATTCCCTTCGACCTTTACCTCCACCTTGGGCCCGGCCTCGATGCGGATGTCGACGTCGGCTTGGTTGGCGTCCAGGGTGAGACTTTCGACCTCTCGGATCCGGGGTGACGCAATGGCTACCTCCCAAAACCCTCGCCGGCGGTAGTCGGTCTCGAGCTCGTCGAGCTCTCGATCCAGCTGGTCGAGGTCCAGCACGTCGCCAGGGCCGCTCTTGACCCAGCGTCGAAGGTCCCAGTCGGCTCGGCGGGGACGGCCAACGAAGGCGAGGCGACGGATTCTCGTCCGGGGTCCGGCCTGGATATCGACATCGAGGTCGACCCGGCCCACCGCATCGACTTGGACCAAACGCAGTCCGACCACCGGGTCCCGCCACCCGCTCCTCCGCAAAACCTCGACGAGGCGCTCCCGGAGACCACCAAGCTGGGTCTCCAGCATGCGGTCGCCTCGCTCGACGCCGAGCGCCTCGCGGAGCGAGGCTTCGTCCACCTCGGCGTCTACCCGAAAACGGACGTTGCGTAGTCGAGTTCGTGGAGGGAGCTCGAAGATCAGCCTGAGCCCCTCGTCGACCTCCTGGGCCCGGGCGATGACGTTCTCGAAACGGCCGAGCTGGTGCAGGCGAACCACCGCGCGACGGACGAGCCGCGGGCTGTATCTCGTGCCGGGTCGAATTTCAGTGAGAGAGCGGAGCTCGTCCGGGTCCTCGTCCGGCGCCGCCTCGATCTCCACTTCGACGATCTCCAGCGCTGGTTCGGGAGCCGCGAGGAGCATGGAGAGGAGGAGGGCCTTCACCACTCCCATCGCTGCTCGAGGTCGACGCCCCAGTCGCCAAAGGGAACGTCGAGCGAGGAAGTCCAACCGAAGCGCAGAGTCAAGCGGGGCGCCAGGCGGAGCCGGACCGCCGCTCGCTGGTCACTGGTTTGGACCAAAGAGCTGCTGTACTCGAGCCGGGCCGCCCGTTCGAAGAAGCTGAGGTCCTTCGCGACCACGAGACGCGGCTGGTACTCTCGCGCCTGGGAGGAGAACTCGGTCGTGACGTCGATCTGATCGACGGGGATGACTTTCTTCACCTCTTGGTCGACCCCGGAAAGCTTGAGGAGCGCGCTGCCCGCGAACGCCCCGATGGCCCGTTCGTCGTCCAGCTCACGGGTACGGATCCCTCGGATGAGGCAGGACACGATGTTCCGCTGGTTCATCTCCGGCGTACTGCTGTAGGTGGTGTCGAAGTCTTCCAGCGTTCCACTCAGGAGCACGCGGATGATGGCGCTGCACACCTCGGTCTCGAGGGCGAGATCGTAGCGAGGCGAGAATTGATAGCGGTCACCGAAGTCGACGACGCCGGAACGAAAGACGTAGTCCCGAGCCAGGAAAGTCACGCGCCCGCCCCGCGCGAAGACCAGGTTGCCGAGCAACCCCGGCCTCTGATTGGTGCCGGTGAAGCGAAGCTCACCCGAGGCTCGGGCGTCGAAGGCATCGCTCCGGATCCGGATGGGGTCTAGAAGGTCCAGCGCGATGTCGAACTCCACGATCTCCGCCGAAGGATCGTAAGCCTGGACGCTCGGCTCCTCGACGAAGGTCCGGATGTCGACCCGGGGCTCCACGAGGGGCCGCGCGACGTCGAGCCGACCGCCGACACGCAAGGCGTCCCACTTGCCTCCCACGTCGAGCTCGCCACTCAGCCGACCGACGAGGTCCGCGGAGCTGAGGGCGAAGCGAGGTCGCACGCGGTCGAGGCGGGCGAAGAAGGAGAGGGCCCCCGAGTCGAGCTGCAGGCTTCCATTTCCTTCGATCCGCCCCCCGCCCCAGGTCCCACGCACCTCGTCGAAGAGGACCGTGTTTCGACTGAAGTCCACCTCGGCCGAAAAGTCGGAGAAGGGCTCCAAGATGCCGGACCAGAGCAGGCTGCCGTCCTGGAGCTCGCCGTCGCCCACCAAACCCGGTCGGAGGAGGGAGCCCACCAGCGAAGCATCGAACACGAACTGACCTCCCGCGCGCTCGGCGCTGCGGGTCACGCTCTCCAGCAGCTCGAGGCCGACTCGCCCTCGCAGTCGGCCGTCCAGGCGCTCGAGTCCGCCTCGGGCGTCGAGGTCGAGGTCCACACCCTCCCCCGCCCATCGCATCCGGCTCGCAAAGATGCCGTCCCGTATCTGGACGGTGGAAGGAGAGGATAGCTCCAGAGCAGGTAGCTCTACCTCGCCCCGAGCGTAGGTCATCCGCACCGACTGGAGGTCGACTTCCCCGTTCAGCTCGTCGAGGGCCGGACCGGCGCCCGTGAGCTCGAAGTCCGCCGTCACGTCCCCCGCCAGACCAGCCCCGACCTCGGTGGCCCGAGTCCACGCGGTGAAGACGGAGAGCTCCTCGGCGCGCCCTTCGAGTCGAAATGGGAGCCTGCCCCTCAAGCCGACGTTCAATGAGCTGGTCACCTGACCTGCTTCTCCTCCCTGCAGCGAGAGGTCGCCGATCAGTCGACTCTCTTCGATGCGTCCGTCGCCCGCTAGCCGACCGAGCGCAAGCGTTCCCGCCTTCAAGCGGGGCACCTCGAGGCGCCAGCTCCCCCCGAGATCGTCGGGCTCTCCGTCTACCTCTATCCGGTAGGAGAGGACGCCGTTGAGGCCCGGCGCTCGACGCTGCAGGCCATCGACGTAAACGAGGGGCAGGTCGTCCACCGAAACCTCGAGCTGCAGGCGCCGGCCGGGGTCGTAGAGGCCTGAGCCTTCGACCCAGCGGTCGGCCTTTCGCAGACGAACGCGAGAGAAGGTGAATGCGCCCTCGTCGAGCCCCATGTCCGCCACGCCGGATCCGAAACTTTCGCCGAAGGCCTCCACCGAGCCGAGGGCGACCTCGATGGGTCCGGTCATCTCGAGGAAGGGCCCTTCCAAGCGACCCCGGCCTCGGAACGCCCCCTTTGGCCGGCCCCAGGCCTCGGGGTCGAGACGAAGGGGCCGCAAGATATCTTCGACCTGGCCGGAGCGGATCGAGACCTCGAGCTCCGAAGGGGTGCCGTCTGCGACTTCGAAGGCGAAGCGGCCCTCGTAGTCGGTCCGTCCGATCCTGCCCTGGGCATCCTCGAAGGCGAGAAAGCGCGTGTCCGTCCACTCGACGCGAGAAGCCACGTCCCCGAGGGGGACTCCTGCGACGCGAAGACCACGCATGGACACGCGCCCCTCTCCGCCGAGAGCGGGGCCGTCGAAACGCAGCTCGGCCCGGAGAGGGCCGACGCCTTCGAAAGGTATGCCGGCGATTCGGCCGACGTCGGCCATGTTCAAGCGCTCGAAGTTTACGTCGAGGTGGTGGACCAAGTCGGCCTGGAGACCGATCTTGGCATCGACGACGCCGATCGAGTCGTCGCCGCGCAGCTCCGCCGACTCGATGGTCAGCCACCGCGGGTCGAAGCGCCAGTCGCCACGGACGCGACGCGGTTTGGCGTCGAGCATGAGCAGGTCCGGGTCGATGGCCTCGAGAGGACGGCCGTGGTGCCGCCGCGCGGGCTCCTTGGTGACGAAGAAGCGCTCGGTCCGAAAATCGAAGCGGCCCTCGAGCACGAAGGGGTCGAGGCTGCCGGTAAACCGGGTGGGCCCGCTGGCCCGAAAGTCGACCCAGGGATCCGGTACGTTCACGCGGTGGAGGACCGAGGCGAGGGAGAGGTTTCGCGCCTCGACGGAAAGCTCGGTGGGTAAGCCGGGTTCGAGGCGGATGCGTCCATCACCTGCTACGCCGCCACCCTCGAAGGCGATCTCCAGCGCATCGAGCTCGACCGCGCGACCGTCGGCTCTGAACTGCAGGTCGAGCTCGTCGAAGGGACCGAACTGGTCGACGCGCAGATCCTCCCCGGTCAGCCGGCCGGTCAGCCGAGGAAACTCGACCGTGCCAGCGAGATGGGCGTCGAGGGAGAGCTGGCCGTCCGCCTCGGGGAAGTCGGGCAACACCGTGCGCATCTGCGCCAGGGGGAGCTGTAGCTTCACCCGGAGGTCGGCCACCGGACCCATCAAGTCGACCGAGCCCGAGGCATCGACCCGAACCCCTTGGACGTCGACATCGAGCCGGTCGAGGCTGAGCGCCCGAGGGCGGGTCAAGAGACCGCTGAGGTGCCCGAGCAAGCGAAAGCGCTTCAGTTCGAGCTCTCCGGAAGGCGTGTTCAAAGAGCCGTGGTCGACCCCGACCGCGAGATCGGTGCCACCCCCCAGGGCGGGCACCAAGGCGATGCCGATGTCGTCGAAGTGCGCCGAGCGGAGTCCGACGTGGACGTCGATGGTTCCTCGCTCCACGGTCAGCTCGTCGACGCCGAGGGCCAGAGGTGCGGGGGGCGGTCCGGCCGCTGGGCCATCGTCGTCCGGCTGTACGCAAGCCGGAAGGTTCGTGATCCGGCCGCCGTCGAAGACCAACTGCGCCTTCGGACCCAGGAGGGCCACCCGTTCGAGCTGAAAGCGGCCGTAGAAGATCGGAAAGAACTTCAGCGAAGCCAAGGCCTCCTCGACCGCCAGAAGGTCCCGCCCCTCTGCATCGCGGAGGAGCAGATCCGAGAGCTGGACCTGTCGGCGGGTCGCATCGAGTCGTATCTCCGAAAACTCGGCGCGGACGTCGCAGGCCTGTTCGAGGCCCTCTATGACCGACTTTCGGGCCCACTCGACCGCGCGTCCCGTCTGAAAGGCCCAGACGAGGAAGCCAAGGCCGACGAAGAAGACCAGGGCCATCGCGACGGCGAAGCCGGTCAGAATGCGGCCGAGAAGACGCCGTTGGATTAACGGCTCGAACTGGGGCTCGCTCACGCCGTTGTCGCCTCCAAGAACCCGGGAATCACCTTAGGCCCTTTGCGTCCCAGGGGAAGGCAGGACGATGACAAGTCTGGTGGACCGGCGCAAATCCGTGATCGCTGCTTTCCCGCTGCGCGAAACAGCCTCCGGCCGCCGGGTGTAGTGTGGGGGAGGAGTAGCGTCCCAGCGCCCGGTCGGGGATGCTGTAGGTCGACGCGGAACGATGGGACTGTTCAACCGACTCAGCGACCTCCTGCGGTCCAACATCAACGACCTGATCTCTCGGGCGGAAGACCCCGAGAAGATGCTCAACGCCGCCATCGAGGACATGCAGAAGCAGCTGGTGGAGGCCAAGAGTCGAGTCGCGATGTCCATCGCTGACGAGAAACGGCTGGAGAAGCAGCATGAACAGGAGCGGACCAAGTCCGAAGAGTGGGAGCACAAAGCCATGACCGCCGTTCGTGCAGGCCGGGACGACCTCGCGGTAGAGGCCCTGGCGCGCAAGAAAGAACACGAGTCGGCGGCCCAGCAATTCCAGGAGCAGCTGGACGGACAGCGGGGGGCGGTCGACGAGCTCAAGCGGGCCCTGACGGAGCTGACCTCGAAGCTGGACGAGACGCGACGGAAGCGGACCCTGCTCCTCGCCCGGGCCAAGCGAGCCGAAGCCCAACGTCAGATCGCGTCGACCCTCAGCAACAAGACCCACGCTTCGGCGTCGGAGCGCCTCGAGCGACTGGAGTCCCGCATCGAACGGGATGAAGCACGGGCCGAGGCCCAGTGGGAGTTCGCGTCTTTGGGTCCGGGAAGCTATGAACGAGACCTGGCGAAGGAGATCGAGGCACTTGGGGGTGGAGACGAGGACGAGGACCTCGACGCCCTGAAGGCCAAGGTTCGGGCACTCGATGCCGGCGCTGAACGGCGGGTGCTGAGTGCCGGGAAGGAGCCGGTGGGGGATGAGGGCGACGAATCGAGCGCCGACGAGAGCCAGCCTCCCTCGCAGGAGCCGGCGGAGAGTGAATCGGACCCGGCGCCGCACGGGGTGTGAGTGTTCCCAGAGGGCCCCCGGGCGGCCATGTCAGACCGTCCTCGCATCGCAAACTTCAGAAATCGGTTCGATTCGGGTACAGACTCGCCCATGAGCCTGACCGCCTACCTGGGACCGTCGATGCCGGTTCTCGACCTTCCCGGCACCCGGACCGAAGAGGGCTGCGTTCCCTTCGCCGCTGGCTGGTATTCCGAAGGCCAGCCAGAGCCGCTTCGAACGGTGGCCAGACAGCACGCCGCACTGGACGACGTCGATGTAGAGCTGGTCCGCGGCTTTGGCTCGGGCTGTGTGCTGACGACAACCGGCCCTCAACCCGCTGGTGACGTTCAGCCCTTCCGGTGGGGGCCGCTGCTGTTCGGCTTTCGAGGGCAACTCGACCCCTTCGAGGAGGTCTTCGAGAAGCCCTTGGTCTCGCGCCTTTCGCCTCAGGCCCTGACCGCCACCCGCAGTCGAAGCCCCGAGGCCGTGCTCTTCATGACCTGGCTCGAGCTTTTGCAGGGCAACGTGGACACCGACCACCTGGCCGACGGCTTGGAGCGCCTCGTGGCCACGGTGCAGGACCTGGCCCTCACCAACCAAGCCACGGCCAACTTCGCGACCGTCGTCACCAACGGCACCAGTCTCGTCACCCTGCGCACCGGAACCAGCGACGAGCTACCTCCCATGTTCACGCTCTTGGGTTCCGACGAGACTCCTATCCCAGCCCGGGGCCGCATCGTCACGACCGAACAGCTCTTCCCCGGCTCCTGGACCTCCCTTGAAGCCCACAGCATGGTCATCTTCACCGAAGACACCTAACCCCCACCCAGTGCCACCCCCCATTTTCACAACCACCACCCCCCCGACCCCTCTCGGGTGCCACCCCCAATTTTCGGCATCCAACCCGAGCCCTATCTCGGCCTCGAGTTCCGGCTCGCACCC
>CAYZFR010000040.1:0-25775 GCA_964477875.1 uncultured Myxococcales bacterium | reverse complement strand
TCACTGCGTGCCGGAGAGAGCTCTGCGCGCTCTCTCCGGCTTGCGGTCTTAGGGGGCCCGGTTGGCTCCGATCAATTTCCCCAGGCCCAGGTGAGGATGAACTGGCCGAGCTGCTGGACCTTCACGCCTATGGGCGGGATCTCAGCGATCTCCCGTGTCAGCACCATGTGGCGATAAAACAGCTCCAGGTGGCCGAAGCGCAGGACGAAGCCCAGGTTCATCTGTCCGTTCACGGGTCGCCGGTCGACCCGGGGAGCGTTGGTGCCGATGGGGCCGTCGAGGAACGCGTCGAAGAACACCGCGTCCAGACCCAGGCCAGCCTGCAGGTAGAGCTGAAATGGTCGTTCGGGCCGGCCGGGCGTGGCCCAGCTCGATATCGGGAGCACCCCCTCGGTCACGATCTCGGGCGTGAGGCCGAAGCGAAAGGTGGCGCCAAAGCCGAGCGAGGTCTTTCGGGTGCCTAGCGTTGAGTCGACCCAGCCCGACATCAGCATCCGGGGCACGGAGCCGTCTCGTTCGGCTCGCGGCGGGTTCTTCGGTGACCACTCCTTTCGAAAGAACTCCGCCTCGTAGCGAGCGCGAACGCCGACCAGCACGCTGTTCGGGATCTCGTAGATGCCCCAGCCCATCGGATCCCTTGGGGTGATGTTGCGGTTGAAGAGCCCACGGAGCGTCTCGTGCCATTCGCGCTGAAAGTCTCCGGCGCCGGTGCTCGGGCCGACCAGGCCCACCTCCAGGGTCGTCGCCAAGTTGTGAAAACCTCCTCCGGTCACCGGCGAGTCTCGAAACACGAAGTCGAGCCCCAGGATCCCAGAGATGTAGCCGGCGTAGGGACGGTCGTCGAGGAGGTCCACAACCTGATCCGCGTCGAGATCCGTCGGCGTGTAGATGTCAAACTGGGCGGCCGCCGACCAGTACTCGGCCACCAGCTCCTTGCGCCACGTCGCCGGCATCCAGGCTGAAAAGCCGCGGCCCACCCATGGACGAACCCGGTTCACCAATCGGAAGCGACTGGAGAAGCCTTCATCGAGGCCGGTCGACCAGGCGTCGTTGATCAGGTCCAAGCTGGCGCGGCCCGCGTCGGGGGCGGGGGGCGCCGACGGCAAAGCAGCCGCCAGACAGAGCAACACGGGGAGCATGGGCGCCAGCCCGAACTACATCACGGTCCGGCGCTCCACAGCGAGAGGATCCATCGCGGCCAAAACATTTCCAGCAGGGCCCCCGCAAGACAGAGCAACGCCGCCCACCCCAAAAGCCACGCCCCCGCCCAAGCGACCTGGCTGCGCCGGATGAGATAGACGCCGGTCCGCATCCCGGCCAGGGCGCCGAGGGCGTAAGCCGTCGCCTCGATGGCCATGTGAGGCGCCAACGCTACGACCGCGACCAGAGCTTCGGGGCCGAGCTGCCCACCCACCAAATGCACCAAGGTCACGGCCCAGCTGCACGCGTTCCAGGCCAGGGCGAGCAGACCTCCAAAGCCTCGGTACACCAGGGCCAGGACGTAGGCCGAGGCCAGAACGAGCAGGTTGTGGCCGATCAAACCCCATCCGGCGTGGAAGCGCTGGGGGCTTAGCGGCTCGCCGCTCGCATCGCCGGCCTGGAGGGCGAACGCGAAGCGGGCGGCGGTGGCGTCGGGTCCCGCGGTGAGGGCGAAGGCACAGAAGGCGACGAACATCCCTCCGAAGGAGGCAAAGAAGGTCCCCGCCGCTCGCAACAGCTCCGAGCCTCGCCGCCCCTTGGCGAGCCGCTCGGCGGCGGAGCCGATACGCTTGAAACGAGAGCTCAGGGCCGCCGCGGTCAGGAACACCGCCACCACGCCCGCCTGCTCGGGGACGACGGAGCCGAAGGCGATGCCGGCCCAGGTGAAACAGAAGGCCTCCAAGAACAGAAGCCCCGGTCCGTCCTTCCAGCTCGAGGTCTCGGCGAAGGAAAACGCGGCTAGCGTGGTGGTGAGCTCGTGCTCGTTGCTCCGCCAGAGGTCGACGGTGGTGGTCTCGATCGGACTCGGGCTGGCGGTGAGGTCGACGGTGGCGCGATGAAGGAGGGGGGAGCCGGGCCGCCCGCTGCCCGGGGGCGGGTCCTTGGTCGGGCGGCCCGGCTCGGTCATGGTTCAGGGCGCGTAGTCGATCAGGCCCCGCACGTCCCAAAGGACGCCGTTCGGGGTGGTGCCCACGTTCTCGGCCCGGAGCTGATCGCCGTTGCTCATGACGATGAAGCCCTCCTCGGCGTTCTGAACGTAGAGGCCGGAGTCCGTCTTGACGGATTCTTCGCCCTCCCGGAACTCGGGGTGCATGCCGTCCATGACGTGGTTACGAACGAGGGTCCGAATCTGGCCTTCCATGCCCGGGGAGCGAAGATCGCTCGGAACGAAGCCCAGCTCCTGCAGGACCATGTCGGAGATGGCGAGGACAGTGCTGCCGCGGTCGGGCCGGCCGATCCGCTCCAGCTCTCCGGCCACGTCGAGCATGGTGAGGAACATGCTGTAGTCCTGACGGAGCTCCAGCTCCTGAACCGAGGTCATGACCGGGATGAGCACGCCGTCGATCATGTGCGCCATGCTGCGCTCGCCCTCGATACCTTCCTCGACGAGCTGGGCCTGGGAGCCGCCGGAGGCATGCACGATGCGCCGGCTGCGGTCGATGCGAAGCTGCTGGCCCGGCGCCATCGAGTCGACGACCTCGGCCGGAAGCTCGTCCACCCTGGACGCTCCTGCGATCATGTGGTGGGCCACGAAGGCCCGCACGAAAGCGTCGCCGTCCCGCTCCAGGAGCTCGTCCAGGCGGGGCCAGGCTTCGAAGGCTTCGTCGGTGGGCGCGAAGACGGTGAACTCGGCGCTGGTGTCGTCGAAGAGGTCACGCATCCCGCTCGCGTCGACGAGGGCGTTGAAGGTCCGAAGCTTCTCGTTCGCGATGAGACCGGACAGGTTGTCGGGCCGGGGCTTACGCAGGCGAACGAACTCTTCGGGCGTGAGTACGGCGGTGGATCGGTCGTCGAGCGACGCCGTCATCGGAGGAACCTGCCGGCGCGACGTCAGCTCGACGTGGCGGCCGTCGAGGCTCAGGATCGGGATGAGATCCAAGACTTGAACCGGCTCGGCTTCGACGTCGCCTCGCTGAGCCACGAAAGGCTCATCGCCGATGGCTTCGATGCCGCCGCAGCCGACGGCGCCACCGGTGGCGCGGCCGGTGAGGCCGGTCTGGTTGAGGCTGAAAGCTATGAAGGCGGCGGCCAACATGGTGCCGCCGGCGGTGATCGTTCGTGTGCGGTGGGTCTTCTTCAAGGTGTTCTCCTGCCCCTCTCTTCGGCGAGGGAAAACTGATCAGGAGTGCAAACTCGAGAAGTGAGGCCCAGTGAATGAAAGTGACGCAGCGGACCGCAGGACGGGGCCGATCCCGTTTCACAGAGACACGGCGCTCGCACCTTCTGCTTCACGGATCCGGGTGAGCTCTTCGACGATGGCGTCGGCGGTCTGGCGCAGCTGGGCTTCGGTGTGGGTGGCGCTGATGAAAAAGCGCAGTCGGGAGGCGTTCTCCTCCACCGCCGGATAGACGATGGGCTGAACGTTGATCCGCCGCGCGCCCAGAGCTTCGCTCAGCTTCAGCGCGTGCACCGAGTTGCCTATGATGGCTGGGACCACCGCCGCACCGATGGCGTCGCCGGTATTGATACCTCGCTCGCGAAGGAGGCGGACGAAGTAGCGGGAGCGTGCCCGCAGCTGCTCCACGATCTCGGGATGTCGATTCATCAACTCCAGGGACTTCAAGGCGGCCGCCGCGTTGGGCGGCGGCAAGCCGGCGCTGTAGACGAAGCCCGGGGCCGTGTACTTCAGGTATTGGATCAGCTCCTTGCTTCCAGCGATGTAGCCGCCGCAGCTGGCAAAGCTCTTCGACAGCGTCCCCATCCAGATGTCGACGTCGTTGGGGTCGACGTCCTCGTAGTGGTGGGCGAGGCCGCGACCGGCCGGACCCAGGACGCCGATCGAGTGGGCCTCGTCGATCATCAGCAGCGTCTTGTACCGGCGCTTCAGCTCGATGAGCCGAGGGAGGTCGGTGGTGTCCCCGTCCATCGAATAGATGCCCTCCGCGACCAGCAGCACGCGCCGGAAGTTCTTCCGGACCTGCGCCAGGGTCTTCTCGGCGGCGTCGAAGTCGTTATGGGGGAAGGGCCGCCGGGTGGCTCCAGACAGATAGATGCCCTGCAGGACGGAGTCGTGAATGAGGCTGTCGTGGAGAACCAGGTCCTCGCGGCCCATCACGTGCCCCACCGTGGTCACGTTGGTGGCGTGTCCGCTCACCATCACGATGGCATCCTCGACGCCGACGTGCCGCGCGAGACCTTGCTCCAAATCTCGGTGGAGGGGGCGCTCGCCCGAGGCAACGCGGCTCGCCGACACCGAGGTTCCGAAGGCCTGGATGGAGGCCTGGGCGGCGGCCACCACTTCCGGGTGGCCCGAAAAGCCCAGATAGTTGTAGCTGCTGAAGTTCACCATCGGGACACCCTCGATCACGCTGGTGTCCCGGGCCGTCCCGTCGTGGACTCGGAAGTAGGGGTTGCGGACGCCGATCTTCTCCGCCATCGCGAACCGCTGGCTCAGCGCCCCCAGCTCGGGGAAGGCGGCGATCTTCCAGTGGGCGTCGGGGACGTCGAGGGCGGGGGTGGCGGCCGAGGCTCCGTTCCGGTGCCCGTTGACGCCGTTGGTCTCCGCGCTCCCGTTGGTCGCCGCGCGCTCGTTGGGGCGGGCGCGCTCGTTGGCGGGCTCGCTCTCCGGTCGAACGTCGGCGAAGCGGCCCTGGAGCCCTCGCATGTGGACGACCACTCGGCCTTCGGCGTCCCGAAGACCCAGCTCGCCCTTGAACTCGTCCCCCTCCTGGCGCTCGAAGCGCAGGCCGGCCTGCAGCTGAGGCGTGGGACTCGGCCAGGGCATGATGGTCACGTGCTCGACCCCGGTTGGAAATCCGGTCCGGCCCATCTTCATCGAGGTCCAATAGCCGCCCAACTGGAAGGCGGAGTCGAGCGCGAGCGGGTCCAGGGCCCACGCCTCGTCCACGCCCCAGGTCCGGGCCTCGACGCCGTGGACGCGGCCCTTGATGCCGCCCGCGCCGATCCCGTCGACGCCTTCGATACCCTTGAGCCGAGGACCATGGAAGGTGAAGTCGCGGTAGAAGTCGTCGAGGCTCAGAGAGCTGGAGGCGCCGTTGGTCTCGACCTCGATCCACTCCGGCTCGGGATGTCGGCCCAGCCGAGCTCGGTAGGCGACGTGCTCGGCCACCTTGATCGAGACCTCGCCCTCTAGACCTCCCTCGACCCAGCGACCGTCGATCTGAAGCCGCGCGGTCTCGCCTCCCATGATACCTCGGACCAGCTCGAAGCTCTCCAGGGTCACCGGAAGCTCGGGCCCGACGACCCTTCGTACCGCCCGGGCCACCCAGTCGAGGACCACCGCCATCGGCACTACGGGGCGACCCTTCAGCGCGTGGTCGGCCAGATAGGTGTGGCGCGCGACGTCGAAGCTCGTCTCCTCGCGGATCGACACTTCGGCCCCCGGCAGGTCCCGGCCCACCACCCGAAGACCTTGGGCGTCGCTCTCCAGGAGCTCGATGAAGGCCTTTGCGCCTTCGTCGGGTTCGAGGAAGGTCACGCCCGCCTTCTCCATCATGGCCTGAACCGGCGCCGGGATGGTGTCGACCATCGAAGTCCCTCGCCACGGTGGCCAGGCGATGGATAGAACCCGAGCTGCGCCCAGGCCAGCGACCGCGGCAACGTCCAGGGCCTGGTTGGCGGCAGCGTAGTCGACCTGGGAAGCGTTGCCGAAGCGGCCGGCCCAGGAGCTGAAGAGCACCAGATCCCGAAGCTGGGGGAAGGCGTCCACGAGGGCCAACAGACCGCCGAGCTTGGGGCCGAGAACGGACAGAACTCCGTCCATGCTCTTCTCGTCGGCGGGGGCGTCGGCGATGAAGCCGGCGGCATGGATGGCGATGGTCGGGAGCCCGAGGGCGGTCTCGGCCACCGCGGCTCGCAAGGTCTCGGCCTTGCGGACGTCGGCGGACGCGTAGGCGGCGAGGCAGCCCGCGGCCCGGAGCCGCTCCAGCAGCCTTTCGATCTCCGCGTCCTTGGGGCGACGGCCGCTCAGAATGATCGCTTTCGGCTTTCGCTCGGCGAGCGTCAGGGCCACACGTGCGCCCAACTGGCCGGCGCCGCCGGTTACCAGGACCACGTCGTCGCTGCCGATTCGGCGTGTACCGGTGGCGTCTCGGGCCGGCTCCAGGACAGGGACGAAACGTCGCCCCTCGGCGAGGCCGACCTCGACGTCGCGGTCGATGCCCATGATCTCGTCCAGCACGTGTTTGGCCAGCTGATCGGTGGGGCCGGCCCCGTCGACGTCGACGGCCTTGACGAAAGTCTCTTTGCGCTCGCGAGCGAGAGCCTTCGTGTAGCCCTGGAGGGTCGCTTGTGGGAGGCGGCCGTCGATCCGAGGGCTCGATTCCAGGCCCATTCCGCCTCCGAGATCGGTCAGCACGATCAGGCGCTCGGGTCGCAGTCGCCGTGTCAGAGGATGCAGCAGCTCCAAGGGTCGAGCGGGATCGGTGGTCGGAGACAGACCGGCCGCGTGGACGAACCCGGACGGGTGAAGCGAAGCGGCGCGGAGTGCCTCGGGGAGGCCGTCGGCGTACTCGGCGGGCCAGAGGTTCACGCCCCGGGTCGACAATCGGCTCGGGGACGCGACCCCTTGCCGCGTAAAGCGGATCCGCACCACCTGGGCGCCTGCCTGGGCCAGGCCCTCCGAGATCTGCTCCGAAAGGCGGCCTTCGTCTTCGGTCACGAGCCATACCTGACCGGTGACGTCGATGCGGCCGGTGGCGGCGAGTCGGGGGCTCGGCCGGGCTCGATAGGCCTGGGCCGGCGCGCTCGTGGCCTGAGCCCCTGGCGAAGGCTCGGCCTCCGGGGTTGGGTCCGGGCCGGCGCCCCGCGTAGTGGCGGTGACCACGGCGACCAGGTGCTTGGCCACGTCCTCCACCGTGGTGGAGAGGCTGAAGAGTTCCTGGGGCAAGCCGCCGGAGCCCGGGAAGGCCTTGTCGATCGCTCCGCCGAGGTCGGCGACCATCAAGGAGTCGAAGCCCAGCTCGTCGACGAGGCGCTGCTCGGGCCGGAGGCTGTCCTCGGGGAAGGCGCTGACCCGAGAGACGAGCTCGAAGACTTTCTTGCGGACCTCTTTGGCGTCATCGCCGCCGGTCTTCCGGGCGCCGGAGGGCAGAGGCTCGGTGGTCGAGGCCGGCGCCGGCTCGGCGGCGGCAGGTTCGAATGCTGGGGCGGGCGCGAGGGCCGGGCCTGCTTCGGGAGTCGAAGCAGGCACCGATGGCTCGAGGCCGGTCGAGCGCTCGGGCACGGGGCCGCCAAGCGCCCGGGCCTGGGCCGTCATGAGCTCGGTCTGGCGCTGCAGCAGCGCCATCTGCTCCCTGAACAGGGCGACGAGCTCGGTCGAGGGGGCTCCGTTCGTTGCCACTTGGGTCGGGTCCAGTCTCGCCGCCGGGGCGGGCGCCGGGGCCGGCTCGGGCCCACGGACCACCGTCACCTCCGGATCTCGGGGCTCGGGGGCGGTGAACTGGGTCTGGGGTTGGGGTTGATTCTTCACGGGCCAATACTCCTCTCGCACTAGGGGCGTCTCGGGCAGCGAGACCACGCGCCGGCCTTCGCCGGCGTAGACGGCGTCGAAGTCCACCGGCACGCCGAGGGCGGCGAGCTGACAGAGTCCGCGGACGAAGCTGTAGCCACCGTCGGGGGCGTCGTCGGCCAGGACCACTGTGGGGACGTCCCGCCCCAGAGTGGCGCGGGCGAAGGCGAGCAGCGTCTTTCCAGCGCCAAGCTGCACGAAGGCCTCGGCCCCCGCCGCCTGTGCCTGCTCCAGACCCCGCGAGAACAAGACCGGGGCGGTGGCGTGTTCGAGCAGGCTTTTTCGAAGTCTGTCGAGGTCCTCGTCGTAGGGCGCCGGCCGCACGCAGGAGGCCACCGTCTTTCGAGGGGGCGCAAGGTCCAGGTCCTGAAGGACGGGTTGCAGACCGGCCGCGACGCCCTCCATGAGCGGTGAGTGGAAGGCGTGGCTGACCGACAGGGGCCGCACGTCGAGCTCCTGCTCTTCCAGCCGCTTGCTGGCCGCCTGGACGGCGGAGCTGGTCCCGGAGAGGACGCACTGTCGGGGGTGGTTGACGTTGGCTACCACGACGCCTTCCAGGTCCTGGATCTGGTCCTGAACCACCGAGGACTCGGCCATCACCGCCGCCATGGCACCCGGATCGGGCAGAGCCAGCCGCGCCATCACCGCGCCGCGCTCGGCGACCAAGCGCACGGCGTCCTCGGCCGACAGGGTGCCTGCGTCGGCGAGGGCGCAGAACTCGCCCAGGGAGTGACCGAGGCTGACCTCGCTGTCCACGCCGACGTGGGCGAGGAGCGACCTCAGGGCCAAGCTGGAGGCCGCCAGGGCGGGCTGACAGATCTCGGTCCGGGTCAGAGCGGCGAGCTGGCCCCCCCCGTCGCCGGGCTCGGGATAGAGGAAGTGCTCGAGGCCCTCGGGCACTCGAGCCCGAGCCGCGTTCGAGAGGCGATGGAAGGTCTCGGCGTAGACCGAAAAGCGGTGGCGCAAGTCTTCCAGCGCGCCGACCTGCTGGGCGCCTTGCCCCGGGAACAGGAAGGCGATCCGCGGGGCGGAGGTGGTGCGCGGGTCTCGGTCCACCACCGTCACGTGCGGGGAGAGGCTCAGCGGGAGATCGGCCTCGTCCTTCAGCCGACCCTGCAGGTCCCGCAGGTGCCGCAGCAATTCGTATCGGCTCCGAGCGCCAACCACGGCCCGGACCCGCTCTCGATGGCGGCGGGCGTTGAGGGTGAAGGCGAGGTCGGCGAGGCTGTAGCGCTTGCCGGGGCCGCTCTCCAGGAAGTCGGCCAATGCGCCGCAGTGCGCGGCGAGAAGCCCGGCGCTGGCGCCGGTCAGGAGGACGGCCTCGGGCTCGCCCGAGGGGAGCTCGTAGGGCCGCTCCGGGGCCTCGGCCCGTGCGGGCGGAGCCTCCAGGACCATGTGGGAGTTCGTGCCGCCAAAGCCGAAGGAGCTGACGCCGACGCGGCGCGTTCCGTCACGGAGCTCCAGCGGCGTGGCTTCGCTCGGGACCTTCAGCGGCTGGTCGTCTAGCTTCAGCTTCGGGTGCGGCTTGTAGAAGTTCGGGTGCGGGGGGACCTGTCCGCTGCGCAGCACGCCGACGGCTTTGATGAAGCCGGCGATGCCGGCTGCGCTCATGGCGTGGCCGATGTTTCCCTTCACCGAACCGAGCCAGGCCTCGTCGTGGCTGCCGGACGTCCTGAGGAAGCTTCCCAGGGCCTGGACCTCGATCGGGTCGCCGATGCTGGTCGCGGTGCCGTGAGCCTCGAAGTAACCGACGCTTCCCGGTTCGATGTGCGCGTCTTCATAGGCCGCGCGGAGCACCTCGAGCTGGCCTTCCCGTCGAGGCGTCATGGGGCCTTCGCCGCGGCCGTCGTTGTTGCAGCCGCTGCCGAGGATGACGGCATGCACCCGGTCCCCGTCGGCCACGGCGTCGGCGAGACGCTTGAGAACCACCATCCCGACTCCGTCGGACTGGACGAAGCCGTCGGCCCGCTCATCGAAGGGCCGACAGGCACCGGTGGGGCTGATGGCGCCGATCTTCGTGAAGGCGACCAGGTTTTCGGGGCTGAGGTTCAAGTAGGCCCCGCCGGCCACCGCCGAGTCCAGGGCGCCGGCGCGAAGCATCATGACCGCGTTGTGGATGGCGACCGAGGCCGACGCGCAGGCGGAGTCGATGGTGTAGGCGGGTCCGCCGAAGTCGAAGACCTGGGCCACTGCCGCCGCGTTGAGCGCGGTCAGAGAGCCGGAGAGGGTGAAGGCGCGCATCGGCACGATCCGCCCGGTCAGCGCGAGGAATTGTTCGCGCAGGTCCTCGCCCGCCGCGGTGCCATAGTCCCCAGCCGCCATCTGCATGGCGTGCACGCGAGCTTGGGTGATGTTCTTGAACTCGCTGACCGAGACGCCGGTGAACACGCCGGTCCGACGCCGATCGAAGTCGGTCCCCTCGAATCCAGCGTCCTGCAGGGCCCAGCGCGTGGCCTCGATCAGGAGCCGCTGCTGGGGGTCCATGACTTCCAGCCGCCGCGGTGCGAGGCCATAGTGCAGCGCCGCGAACTCTCGGTAGCGATCGATGAAGGACCCCTTGGGCGCCCAGGTCTTGTCCACATCGCGCTGGGCGGCGCTGTAGAAGAACTCGTGGTGCCACCGGTCCTCGGGGATGTCGGAGAAGGCCGTCCGTCCGGTCTCGATGTTGGACCAAAAGGCGTGGACGTCGTCCGCGTCGGGAAAGCGGCATCCGATGCCGACCACCGCGATCGGCTTCTGAGGCTTGGAGGATCGATGATTCATCGGTGCGATCGGTTTCAGCTGAGGCGCTGAACGAGCGAGGTCAGGTCCTTGATACGCTTGAGCGTCGCGAGGTCCTCGTCGGGAAAGCGAATGTCGAGGCGTTCCTCCATGATGCCGATGACTTCCATCGTCATCACGGAGTCCAGACCGAGGGAGGCCAGCTCCGTTTCGCCGTCGACGCTGTCGACGGTGACGTTCTGGTC
Source organism: uncultured Myxococcales bacterium (assembly GCA_964477875.1). Taxonomy (GTDB): domain Bacteria; phylum Myxococcota; class Kuafuiibacteriia; order Kuafuiibacteriales; family Kuafuiibacteriaceae; genus Kuafuiihalomonas. The sequence continues at coordinate 15,140 of CAYZFR010000040.1, read as the reverse complement.
CACTTCTCGAACCGAGTCCTTGAACAACTGAATGATCTCTTTTTCGTTGGTCATGATGTTCCTCTGAATCTTCAACTGCGCGTCGTGTTCATTCGCCGGTTCGCTTTGACGCTTCGAACCAGACGCGTCGCGGTCGACGACGCGACGTGCTTGGCGAGGGCCCAGCGAGAAGCCGCCGAGCCGATGGTGCGGTTGCCCTGTCGTCCCAACTCATCCTGCTCGTAGAGCGCTTTGGCGCGACGACGCTGGAGCTTGCCGCTCGAGGTCTTTGGAAGGCTGCCGGGGCCGAGGAGGACGATGTCTCGAGGGCGTAGCGAGAGCGTGTCGGTCAGATGCTTGCGCACCGCCTGCCTGAGCGCATCGAGATCTTCGGCGCGGGTCTCGGCCACCACCACCAGTTCTTCGGTGCGCTCGCCCTGCAGGCCGAAGGCCACGACGTTGCCTTTGCGGATCCCATCCACATTCTCCAGCTCCCACTCGATGGACTGGGGATAGTAGTTGCGGCCGTTGAGGATGATGAGGTCCTTCTTGCGGCCCGAGATGAAGAGCCGCCCATCCTTCATGAAGCCGAGGTCGCCGGTATGAAGCCAGCCGCTCCGAAACAGGTCCGAAGTCGCCTCCTCGTCGTCGTGGTAGCCGCGGGCGTTGCTGGGCCCCTTCAGCACCACTTCGCCCACGTAGCCCTCACTGAGGAGCGCCCCGTCATCGTCCATGATGCCAACTTTGTGCTCCGGAAAGGGTGCGCCACAGTCCACCAGCTCCAGGCACTCTTCGTGGCTCAGCTCTTCGGAGGCGGGAAAGGCCCGTGACTCGGCCTCGTATCGGCTTCGATCGATGCGAAGGGTGCGAAAGCGAGCATCGAGGCCGTCGAAGGTGATGGCGAGCGTCGCTTCGGCCATGCCGTAGGCCGGCATCACCGCCGCCGGGTTCAAACGCGCGGGGGCGAAGGCGTCGATGAAGGCGTCCAGGGTGCGAGGGTTGATGGGCTCGGCTCCGCAGCCCACGACGCGCAGGCAGCTGAGGTCCATCTCCTCGACCTTGGCCCGAGCGGCGCGCTTCGCCGCCAAGCCGAAGGCGAAGTTGGGCGCGAAGGTGATCGTGCCCCGAACCTCGTCCACCGTCTTCATCCACACGTTGGGCCGCTTCACGAAGAGCTCGGTGGGGATGAAAGTGATCTGGATCTGCGCGAAGAGCGGCGACACGACGAAGCCGATGAGGCCCATGTCGTGGTAGAGCGGCAGCCAGCTCACGCCGTGGTCGGCGTCCGCGTCGACGCCGACGCCGTCGCGCATGATGGCCCGGGCGTTGGCCATCAGGCTGGCGTGGGTTACCTGGACGCCCTTCGGCGCCGAGGTGCTGCCCGAGGTGAACTGAAGAAAACAAACGTCTTCGTCCTCCAGCTCCGGATCTTCGAAGGGCGCCAGGCTGGCTTCGTCCAGCCGGCGGAGCCTCTCGACCGTGAGCACGTCCTGCAGGCTCGGTACGCGCCCGACCAAGGACCAGATCAGGTTGCCGATCGTCTGGTTGGTGACCAGCAGCTGGGCGCCGGCTGTCTTCAGGATCCGTTCGGCGCTCTGCACGTATGCGTCGATCCGGTTGAGGGCGAGGGGTGGGTACATGGGAACCGGGACCAGCCCGGCTCGGATGGCTCCGAAGAAGGTCAGCACGAAGTCTTCACCGTCGGGGACGACCATTCCGACCCGATCCCCCTTGCGAAGGCCGAGGTACTGGAAGTGTCGGGCGCGGCGCTCGGCCTCCGCCGCCATCTGGGCGAAGCTCCACGCTCGGGGTGCGAGGTTGCCGTCCAAAAAGGTGTACCCTTTGCGGGTCACCGTTGCCGCACTGCGCAGGGCGTCTGTGAGCGTGTCGGCCATTGGATCTCGTTGCCCCCAAGGGAGAGTGCGACACGGGTCACAGTCCCGCGTAGCACCCCGAATGAACGCTGATTCAGCGCGGCGGTGTATGACGTGCACCGAAGCACCCGTCAACGACATTGCGGGGGGTGTGGGCGGGCACAACCCACCGACTTTTCAGTAGGTTTCGGCCAAACGGTTGATATGGAGAGAGAATCTAAACCTACCGACGAGTCAGTCGCGGGTATTTTTTTTCGGGGGAAACGAAAAGCGAAAAGCGCTGTTTTTTCGTGTATGACGCCCGCCGGTCTACGGGGATCCGTGAACGGGCGACACCCGCTCAGTCCGCGGAGGCCAGGGCCCGGCCCACGATCTCCCCGACGTCCTTTGACTGGGCCTCACCGGCGATGCGCTCCAGAGACTGACGCATGGCGTCGCGGCGGCCGGCTTCGTAACGCCGGTAGCTGTTGAAGCTGCTCACCAGGCGGGCCGCCACCTGGGGATTGAGACGATCCAGCTCCAACACCGTGCGTTCGAGAAGGGCGTAGCCCCGGCCCGACGGGTCATGGAAACGGAGCGCGTTTCCGGCCGCGAAGGCCCCGATCAAGGAGCGAACCCGGTTCGGGTTTCGAAGCGAAAAGCTCGGATGCTCCACCAGGGCTTCGACCCGATCGAGTGCGTCTTCGCTGCGGCTCAGGGCCTGAACGGTGAACCACTTGTCGACCACGAGCGGCTCGGACTTCCATCGCTCGAAGAAGCGAGCCAGGGCCTGGTCCCGGGCCTCGCTGGCGTGGTCGGTGAGGGCGTACAGCGCGGCCTCGGTGTCGGTCATGGTCAGGGCGCGCTCGAACTGCTGGGCCGCTCGCTTCACGTCCGCCGACGTACCGGCCACGCTCAACAGCCCGAGGGCCGTGTTGGCGAGGCGCCGCTCCGCCACCGCCGGGCCGTCGAGGGACTGGGTCCAGCTTCGCGCCGCGTAGATCGATTCGAGCGTCTGCCGGTGGGCGTCGATCAGGGTGAGCTGTACCCGGCGGCGCATGCGATGGACCCGGGCCGGATCGACCGCGTCGAGCTTCTGGGCCAGGGTCCGCTCGCTGGGCAGCTGCATGGCTAGTGCGCGCAGTGAACCATCGATCTCATCCGCGGCCAGCATCTCGCCGTAGGCCTCTACCAAGCGCGGGTCGACGGCCGGCTCTTCCTCGCTGCCCCGGATGGCGTGCAGGAGCACGTGTTCGAACAGCCTCTGACCGGCCTCCCATCGATTGAATGGATCATCGTCCTTACCGAAGCGGAAGGCGAGGACCTCGGGCCCGACCTCTTCCTCCAGCTGAACGGGGGCCGAGAAGTCACGGAGCAGCGAGGGGACCGGCTCCTCCTTCAGGCCCTTCAGCACCCACCGCTGTTCCGTCTCCGTCAGCATCAGTGTCGCCTCGGTCGAGCTCGACCCCGGCAGCGCCTCACCGTCGACCTCGAAGGGCATCGGTCCCTCTGCTCCGAGCAGCGCCGTCCGAACCGGGATTGGCACCGGCTCCCAGGCGGGCAGGGCGTCAGAGGGCCGAGACTGCTGGAGGTGAAGGGTCAAACTGCCCAGCTCGGGATCGTAGGCCTTCCGGACCAACACGCGAGGCGTCCCCGCCTGGCGATACCACGCGTCCATCTGGGATAGGTCGACCGCGTTCGCGTCCGCCATCGCCTGCCGGAAGTCGTCGCAGGTGACCGCCTGCCCGTCGTGACGCTCGAAGTACAGGTCCATGCCCTTGCGGAATCCGTCCTTGCCCAGGATCCGCTCGTACAGCCGCACGATCTCCGCCCCTTTGATGTACACCGTGGCCGTGTAGAAGTTGTTCATCTCCACGTAGGCCTCGGGCCGGATCGGGTGGGCCATCGGTCCGGCGTCCTCTTCGAACTGGGCCGCCCGAAGCATGCGCACGTCGTTGATCCGCTTGACGGCGGCCGAAGTCTGATCGGCGGTGAAGCGCTGGTCGCGATAGACCGTCAAGCCTTCTTTCAGCGTGAGCTGAAACCAATCTCGGCAGGTGACTCGGTTGCCGGTCCAGTTGTGGAAGTACTCGTGGGCGATGACCGCCTCGATGCCCTCGTAGTCGTCGTCGTTGGCGGTGTCGGGCCGGGCAAGCACGTACTTGGAGTTGAAGACGTTGAGGCCCTTGTTCTCCATCGCCCCCATGTTGAAGTCACCCACCGCCACGATCATGTAGACGTCGAGGTCGTACTCCAGGCCGAAGGTCTCCTCGTCCCACTTCATCGACTTCTGGAGGCTCCGCAGCGCGTGCTCGCACTTGTCGGCGTTTTGCGGCTCGACCCAGATTTCGAGCCGCACCTCCCGGCCGCTCCTGGTGACGAAGCTGCCGCGGTGGGCCCGCAGGTCGCCCGCCACGAGAGCGAAGAGATAGCTAGGCTTCTTGAAGGGGTCTTCCCAGCGAACCCAGGCGCGGCCGTCCTCCAGTCGACCTTCCTCGACCCGGTTGCCGTTGGAGAGCATCACCGGGAGCTTTTCGGGGTCACCGACGATGGTGGTGCTGTATTGGGCCATCACGTCCGGCCGGTCGGGAAAGAAGGTGATCCGGCGGAAGCCCTCCGCTTCACATTGGGTGCAGAAGTTCCCGTTCGAGACGTACAGGCCCGAGAGGCTGGTGTTCGCGTCGGGGGCGATCTCGACCTCGGTCTGGAGGGTGAAGCGCTCGGGGAGGTCTCGGACCAGGAGCTTCTCGTCGCTCTGGGTGTAGCGAGCGCTCGGGAGCTCTTCGCCGTCGACGGAGATGGAGCGCAGCTTCAGCTGCTCGCCGTCCAGCTCCAGAGGGCCGTCCTCACGAGCCCCGTTCCGGCGAAGCTCGAGGGTGGAAGTGACGACCGTCGCGCTCGGAGACAGTTCGAAGCGAAGGTCTACACGGTCGACCCAGTGTCGCGGGGGTTGGTAGTCTTTGCGGTACTTGGCTTTTTGATCGCCCACTCGCCCAAGCTATCGCCATGTCCCGTCTTCGCGCCAATGAAACCCGGGCCCCTTCTCCTCTCCGGGTGCTCACCTACAACGTGCGCTATTTCGCTCACATGCACCCGATCCGAGGGGCCTCCTCCACCCGCCGGGGGCTCCACTCCATCGCCGAGGCCCTGGCTACCCTGGACACCCTGCCCCACGTCATCGCCCTCCAAGAGGTGGAGGGCCGCTCGATTCGCTCTCGGGCGGCCGGTGCCCAGGACGTGCGCAGCGACGATCAAATGACGGCGCTGAGCCGGACCCTCGACCGCAGCCTGGCTCGCCATGACCGGGCCCATCGATACCGGCCCCACCACCAGCTCGCTCACCGGTACGGCCTCCACCGGATGCCGCTGTATACCACGGGCCTCGCCTGGCTGGTTCGGGACGACGTGCAGATCATGGATCGCGACCACCGGGAGATAACCCATCGCCGTCTACGAAGCGTTCACGGCCTCAAACAGTCCCGGCTCTGCCTGCACATGCGGATCGACTGGGCAGGTCGGCCCGTCGACCTGTTCAACACCCACCTTTCGCTGCCCGCTTTCTTCAGCCCCCGTACGATGCGAGGCCCGACGCGGATGGGTTGGGGCTTCAACCAGGAGCGGGAGGTTGAGGCGGTGGCGGACTTCGTGATGGAGCGGGCGGCCAGCGACCGCCTCCTGCTCATGGGGGACTTCAACAGCCTCCCCGAGTCCCCGGTCGAGTATCGGCTCCGAAAAGAGCTCTCCGTTCGAAACCCTTTTCCCTCCGAGGCTTCGACCTGGCCCACGGCTGGCTTCCTGCATTTGCGCATGCGGCTCGATCACGTGTACGCGGGCCCCGGGCTCGAGCTGGAGGACCACAGCGGCAGCCACCCCTTCGGCGCCCCGAGCCGCTGGCAGGGCCTGTCGGACCATGTTCCTCTCGTGGGTCGTTTCACGAGTCCTTGACCGCAACTTCCCGCGTACAGGAGTGTTGAGAGGAACATGAGGTGCCTCTGTCTCGGACTGGTGCTCGGCCTGTGGCCGTCGACCGTCTGGGCCGAGCTTCCCTCGCGTTGGGCGCCCGAGCTAGCGCTGCGGCGATTGACCCTGGATTCGTGCGGGCGGAGTCCCTCGGCGGAGGAGCGGGCCCAGGGCACCAGCGAGGCGGGTTTGAAGGCCGTATTGGACGGCTGTCTTCGGTCCGAGCACTGGATCGGTAGGGATGGCGTTCTTTGGTCCCTAGCCCATCCAAAAATCCGCCCCCTGCAGGCGATCAAGTCCGGAGACGACGCGGGCAGCATTCCCCTCGCCGACTACGAAGACGACTACAACCTCTTCGTCTACACCCATTTCGGGGATCGAGACGTCCGGGAGGTCTTGACCGCGAGCTACGTCGTGCGGCGTCGCGACGAACCGTCTACTGAATATACAGCCGTCCAATCCGGCGTGCTCGAGGAGTTGGGGAGGGGTCTTCGGGTGGCCCAGCTCGTCCAACCCACCCGCAGGGCAGGCATGCTGACCACCCGCTGGAACCTGGCCAGCAACACCATGTTCACCGCTCTTCCCCGCACAACCGCCGCCCAGGCCTATCGGGCCTTTCTCGGCTACGAGCTCGCGAACTACGAGGGCCTGTTCCCCGTTGCCGGCGAGCCAGTGGACTACGACGCCAAGGACGTGAAGCCGGCCGCGTGCGCGGTTTGCCACAGCACCCTCGACCCGATGACCTATCCCTTCGCTCACTACAACGGCATCGGCGGCGGCACGCCCGGCGCCCTACCCTACAGCTACGAGTTCGAGCGGCCAGAGCGTTTCCAGGCCACCGACGGCCCCATCGTCGGCGACACGCCGGAATACGGCGTCCTCATGGGCCAACCGGTGGCGGACTTGGTCGAGTGGGCGCGGGTGGCTGCGGACTCGGAGGCCTTCGCCCGGGCGACCGCAGCCGACTTGTGGCGTCATTTCCTGAAGCGACCGGCCGAGGGGGCGGAGTTCGAAGAGGTCTGGCGTCGCCTGGTCGAAGTCCACGATTACCGAGTGGATGCCATGGTCTGGGACATCGTGCGAACGGAGGCCTACGGTGGTTTTTGAGGCCCGCCCCTCCATGAGCCTCTGCCTGAGCGCGTGTCTTGGTGTCGCCGGCTGCTCGGCGGTGCTGGACGGGGACGGCGGCGGCGACGGTATGGAGCCGGTCGTCTCTCCTCCCGCCGCTCGACCGGAGGATCCACCGTCGGAGGACCCGCCGCCGAGCGGCGGACCACCGGTCGAAGCGCCGGTCTTTGCCAAAAACGGGGAGCAGCTCAGGGTGGATCTCGCCACTGCCCTCGCGCTCGCGCCGGCCGAAGTCTGCGCCGAGCTCGGAGACCAGGACTGCGTCGACGTCCACCGCATCGTTCTCGGCGGGGTGGAGCCCTACGCGCTGCGGATCGATGAGCCGCTCGCCGAGCCCTCGCCCACCACGCCGCTGGCGATGGAGAGATTGGCGTGGGGCGCCTGCAAGCAGGCGGTCGCCCGAGACCTCGGCCCGGGTCCGCCGGTGGTGCTGGTGCAGGGTACCGGAGGCCTCGACCGGCCCGCCTCGGCGCGGGGACTGGCCGAGCGCCTGCTTCACCGGCGGCCCGAAGAAGCGCAGGTCGCGACCCTGGCCGAGTTCGGTCCCGAGCTCGATGACGAAGCCTGGGCCATGGCCTCCTGCGTGGCGGTGGCGAGCTCCTTCGAGGCGACGTTCTATTGAGGAGAGCATCATGAGGTTCAGCCGCAGAGACTTCCTGGCCGCCACCGCGGCCACCGTCGCTTTCCCACAGCCCAGCCGGGCCGAGGAGGCCGCGGACCCGATTTTCCTCATCGTCGTCGGCGGCACGGGAGGGGCGTCGATGACCGACTGCTTGCTCGCTCGTAACGAAGGCGAGGTCGAAGATCCGAACCGGCTCGCCGTCTACCCCGAGAGCGCCGTCGAACCGGTCGCCGACTCGCCTTTTCGCGCCGTGCGCTGGGAGAGCGACGGCTTGGGGCCCATTCCCATCCCTTTCAGCGCCGACCAGCGTCCCTTCGTGAACGCTCGGAAGTCCGAGATCCTCGTCGCCACCGTGGAGGGGACATCGGTCAACCACGCGGTAGGCCAGAAGCGCGCTGTGACCGGCAACGACGCCTGGCGGGGCCGAACCCTGCAGGAGGCCTGCGCCGCCCACTACGGGGCCGGCCTGCCCCTGCCCAACGTTCATCTCGCCACCGGCACCGGCTTCACCGAAGCTGGCGTCGACGAGAGCCTGCCGGCCTGGGCCCGCGGGCAGACGGTGGCCGATCCTCGGACCTGGCCCCTCGGGCTGCATCGAAGCCAAGGCATCGGTCGGCCCAGCCTGAGCGCGAGCGTGCAGGAGCTGCGCCGCCGCTTCGACGACGCAGGGCGCTTCGCCCCCCGCTTTCCGGCCCGGCGCGCGGCGTGGTCGAGGCTGCGGAACGAGGGCGGCGCTCGGCTCGAGGAGGCGGGTCTCATCGACCGCCTGCTCTTCGCCGACGCTCCCTATGCCGCTTACGGCCTGACCCCCTCCCCCGATGCGGAGCGGGTTCGAGCCGCCTTCCCCGACTACGAGACCGATCCACTCGATGCTCAGGGGGCGCTGGCTTTTTTGCTCCTCAAGAATCGAGTCTCGGTGACGGTGACCCTCGCGCCGACGTTCAGCGCCATCTTGGAAGAGGAGGGAGGGCTGCAGGAGGGTGCGCTCACCAACCCACCGATCGCCTTCGACTTCTCCCATCAGACCCATCGCGGCACCCAAGCCTTCATGTGGTCGCGACTGTTCAGCGTCATGGGGCGGCTGATCGACCTCCTGGCCAGCGAACACTTTCGCGACGGGCAGAGCCTTTGGGACCGCAGCGTGATGTACGTGGCGACCGAGTTCGGCCGGAGCAAGCAGCGACCCGCGGGCGCCGCGGACTTCGGCACCGGCCACGATCTCAGCAACGCGGTGATGGTGGTGTCCCCTCGTTTGCGAGGAAATCGAGTCCTGGGCGGCGTCGACCCGCGGAGCTTGCGGACCCAGGGCTGGGATCCGATCACCGGCGCGCTCCGGCCCGACCGACCCAACGCAGAGGCCGAGGTCTACGGCGGCGTGCTGGAGCTGCTCGACATCCCCGACACCGGGCTGTCCGTGCCTGCCTTTCGTGCTTGAGCGCACTCGGGCCCGGAAGCACCGGCCCCTACATTGAGGAAGTCGCCAAGGGATGATTCAACTCTCTTCGGGAGGGCCGATGCACTCGTGCGGGAGACGACGATGGATCTAGAAGAGATGAGCACGGCCGACCAACTGCTGCTGGGGATCATGAAGGCCATCGAGCACGACATTTGGGATCTGGCCGAGCTGATGGCGCGCACTCTCGCCAAGCACATCCAGGCCACCGGCGAATATCCCGAGGCGCTCCCGCCTTCGGAACTCGATCGTCTCGTCCAGCAGCACTTATCCGCCGATGCCTTCGGACCGTCCTAGGACCACTTGCTGATCTGGGCCCGGCGGAGCCGTCAGCGGAGGGGGGCGCGGCCGCTGAAATTCACGGGGCTGGCGAGGCGGCCGAAGGGAGTCTGAACCGCAAGTTGACCTTCGAGCTGGTAGGCAAGGGAATCGTTTCGAAAGAGGGTCACGAAGACTTGTCCGGCCTCCACCGGGTTCACCGAGATGGGCAGGGTCCAGCTCGCTTTGCCTCCGGATTGAAGCGAGAGGGGGCTGGTGATGCGGCTGCGAGCCAGCGCTCGGTCGCGCACCCGAAAGGCGGCGTCGAAGTCCGATAGCTCCACCGGGAAGGCGTTGAGGCTCTCGGCCTCGATCACAGCCTCCGCCCGAAGCTCGGTGAGCCCGACCTGGGCGAGGCGTACGTTCTTCACTCTGATCTTCGGAGGCACCGGCACGCCGATCTCCCCCTCGTGGCTGAGCGGGATCCGAACCCGCCCCAGGACCGGCGCGTCGACTGACACCCCGATGTCTGCTCTGTACGGTACGCTGCCGCCGGGCTTCAGCTGGTTTAATGTGGCGAGGAGACCGCGAAACTCGATCCGAGCCGGAACCGTTAAGACCCGGGACCCGGAAGCGGGGATCGAGCCGCCTTCGTCGAGGCTGCTCTGCAGAATGGAGGTGTCCTGGTTCGAGAGCGCGAGGTCTAGCCGCACCAGCGGAAGATCGACCTCGTAGGGGTTGTCGACCCGGGCATCGAAGCTGATCTCGAGGGCGCTCAGCGACAGCCCGGTGAACCGAACATTCTCCAGCTGGGCGCTGGGGCGCTTCGCGCCCATCAGCTCCCGAAGCGTCGAGCAGCCAGGCAAAAGGATGAGCATCATCGGCAGCAAGGCCGCCCACACACGCAAAGCCACGCAGGGGGTCATGTCGGAAGGGCGAGCGGACATCAACCGGCCGGGTGCTCGACGCCGTTCGGGCGAGGGGCGCTTCGGGGATGGGCCCGGGCTTCGAGCCAGGCCTCCAACGCGGGGAAGACGACGTCGGGGGCGTGCTCTCCCAGCAGCAGCCCCCCGTGGCCGAAGCTTCGGGGGCTCGCCCCGTCGGTTCGGGCTACTATCAACTTCTTGTCCCGGGCGCCCACGGCTTCGAAGGCGGCCCGCACCGAGTCGACTGGCGCCAGCCAGTCCCGCTCTCCCGCCACGAAGAGTACGGGTGTAGTCATCTCGCCCCAAGAGCAGCGGCGACCCTCCGCGTCCTCGAGCGCGCCGGCACGGGCGAAGCGCGCGAGGTCGCTGACGATGCCGCCCGGCACCGCGGCGGGCAGGCTCGCCAGAAGTCGCCGCATCACCGGACCCGGAAGGCGCGTCAGCTGAGGCGCGACTCGACGGGCCAGCAGCGCCAAGGGCTCTGCGATGGGCAAGGCCACCCGGGCCAGGAGCGGCAGCGGCAGCCGCGGCGGCAGCGCCTCGATGACCCGCAGCAAAGGATGCAGCAAGCGCGGAGCCCGGGCGAAGCGGCCAGGCGTGCCGACCGCGATCAAGCCCGCCAAGCGGGGCGCGCGGGTGGCTTCGTGCACCAAAGGGATGAGTCCGCCCCAGCTGTGGCCGACCCAGAAGATCCGCTTGGAGCCGCTCATCTGTCGAACCGTGTCCACCGCCACCTCGAAGTCCTCGGCGACTTCGTCGAACAGCCCCCAACGACCGCCATCCACGCGAGCATGACCGTGGCCTCTGGTCTCCAGGCTCCATACGTCGAAGCCGCGGTCCCGAAGTCGGCGGGCCAGCGAGAGGCGATCCTGGCCGGCGCCGTCGTCGAAGAAGTCGACGTTGTAGCGGTTGGAGCCTAGGCCGTGACACAAGATGACGGGCTCTGCCCAGCGGCGACGCCCTGGGTAGTGGTAGAGGGCGATGTAGTGGCCCAAGCGGGGAAGCTCGACCAGGAGCCGCTCGGCGTCGGGTTCGGGGAGGCGATGGACCCGCGCGAGCCGGATCACGATCACGACGTAGCCGGCCGCGGCCACGGCGGCGACGCACAGGGCCCAGACCCAGGTATCCATGGCTGGATTGTGACGGCGCTGATACGCTAGGTCGACGTGCGTCGGTCTTTTGAATTTCATCGGGCGCTGTTCGTCCTCCCGAACCTCTTCACCCTCAGCGGCGCCTTCTGCGGCTTCTACGCGATCACCCTCCTCGCCGCCGAGCCGAGCTCCGCCCAGATGTTCAGGGCCGCCCTCGCCATCCTCTTTGCGGGCTTCTTCGACCTCGTGGATGGTCGGGTCGCCCGACTTACTCGTACCCAGAGCGCCTTCGGCAGCCAGCTCGACAGCCTGTCCGACGCCGTCTCCTTCGGCGTGGCGCCTGCGTTTCTCGTCCTTCGATGGTCGCTGATCGAGTGGCGAGGGGTCGGTGTCTTCGTGGCCTTCCTCTTCGCTGCCTGCGCGCTGCTTCGCCTGGCCCGTTTCAACGTGCTCAGCGGCGACACCAGAAAGGGCTCGACCCATTTCGTCGGGCTACCGGCGCCGGTAGCGGCGGGGACGGTGGTGAGCCTGGTCCTCTCTAGCCGGGGTGCCGACGGGGCATGGGGCGGGCCGGTCTGGGTGGGGGCGGTCGTGCTCGGGCTGTCGGGGCTGATGGTCAGCAACCTCCGGTATCGCTCCTTCAAAGGGGCTCGGGTCGGTAGAAAGACGGCCGCCACCGCCCTCGCTCTCCTCCTCGCGCTCTTCATGGCTCGCCTTCCCGCCGCCGCCGCGCTCGTCGCCCTGTGCTTCAGCTACATCGGAGTAGGGCTGATCGAGTCAGCGGTCTACCTCGTCCGCGGTCGAGAGTCGGAGGAGGCCACCGGCGACGAAGACGAGGAAGAGGACGAAGAAGATCCCGAGCCTCGCGTCGTCTGAGTCGACGTCCATCGAGTGAAATCAGCCCTGATGCTCCCGGAACAGCGGGCCGGTCAGGTGATTGCGCTCCGCCCACGTGAGCAGATGGAAGGCCTCGTCCCGCCACTCGAAGGTGTGGATGGCGCAGTTCGGCGTACGGAAGCCGGCGTAGCGCTCCTTGGCCTGGACCTGCAGGACCCACCGCATGAAGAAACCGATGAAGCCGCCATGGCTGACGACGAGCAGGGTCTCGTCCGGATGCCGCCGGCCGAGGACCTCCATCGTCTCCACCGCGCGCCGCTGCATCTGCTGTCGGCTCTCGCCCCCGTGACCGGGAGGGACGTGGGTGAACCAGTCGCCCTGCCCGACGGCCTCGGCGGCCGAGAAGTGAGCGTCCAGTTCACCCCAGGTTCGGCCTTCGAGCTCGCCGAAGCAGACCTCCCGAAGCCGCGGGTCGAGCTCCGGCTCGAGACCGATGCGTTCGCCGATGATGCGTGCTGTTTGGGCCGCTCGGCCGAGATCACTGCTGTAGACGCGTTGGATGCCCCGGCCGACGAGGGCCTCGGCCGTCGAGCGGGCCTGACGGACGCCCAGCTCGGTGAGCGGGCTTTCGGAATGGCCTTGGACCCGACCCTCCATGTTGGAGGTCGTCTGGCCGTGCCGGACCAGGAGCAGTCGCGTCATGGAGAGCCTCAGGAAAGGGCGTCGAGCGCGCGTCCAAGTCGGTGCTCGATCGACGCGCAGTCATCGACCGAGGCCACGCCAACGCTGGCTCGAAACCAGTGGTCTTCCTCGTGGACGCCGAAGCATCGGAAAGGGACGAGGGCGATGCCGGCTTCGGAGAGGATGTGACGGCGAATGTCCTCGTCGTTTTCGAGCACCTTGCCGCTGCGGTCTTTCTTTCCCACCAGGTCGAGCCGAATCGACAGGTAGATGGCGCCCTGGGGCCGGATGCACTCGACGCTCCAGCCTCGGGCGCGGTGGGCGTCGATTCCCTTCGCCACCAGGTCGAGGCGCTCGTGCACCCGGCCTCGCATGGTACGCAGATAGGCGTCGAGGTGGGCGTCGTCGTTGAGGAGCTTCGCCGTCGCCCGCTGCTCGGGGCGCGGAGCCCAGCAGCCCATGTGGGTGAGGATGACGGTCATCCGCTCGATGACGTCGGTGGGGCCGAGAGCCCAGCCGACCCGGAGGCCGGTAGCGGCGAAGCCCTTCGAGATCCCGTCGACGATGATCGCGTAGTCGGCGATCTCGGGCACGAGCTCCATCGGCGTCTGGTGCTGCACACCCTCGAAGGTGAGCGTCCAGTAGACCTGATCGAACATCACGAAGAGCTGACGCTCGCCCGCTCGTCGGCGTTGCTCGTTCTCCTCCACCACCATTCGGCACAGGCGCGTCAGATCCTCGGAAGGGATGACGGTGCCGGTCGGGTTTTGGGGACTGTTCAAGCAGAGGAGGCGAGCGCGCTTCAGGTGCGGTTCGACGTCCTCGGGCCGGGGAAAGAAGAAGCGGCCGGCCGAAGTCGGAAGTTCGACCGGCTCGGCGCCGGAGATGACCGCGTAGTAGTTGTTGTTCCAGCTCGGAAGGCCGTAAACGACGACGTCGCCCGGATCCACAAGGCTCAGGTAGGTGCCGGCGATGGCGGGGCGAGCGCCGCCCACTACGCACACGCTCTCGATGGGATAGTCGAGGCCGAGCCAGCGGGAGGCCATGCCGATGATCGCCTCCCGGGTCTCGGGGAGACCTGGAGCCGGCGGGTAGTTGGTCTGGCCCTGCTCGATGGCCTCGATGACGCCGCTCGACAGCGCCTCCGGCACCGGGAATTCGCGGCTCGAAAAGTCTCCGACCGTGAGATTGAGGATGTCCTCGCCTCGCTCTACCCGGGCTCGCACGTCGTAGGCGATGGTCAGGATCTCGCTGCGCTCCAGGCCCGAGGCAATGCGAGAGAGCGCGCGAGGTGCAGGGCGACGGGTCATGGGTTCGTATTTCATGGCGCTTCCGTTCGGGGGCTGAGACCGCAGAGATCGTCGCGGCCTTGGTCCAGCGCGGCGCAGTTGCAGGTGTCGAGCAGCGCTTCGCACTGCTCCTCTTCTTCGATGGTGACGGTTCGGTTCCGCGCGTTGAGGTCGAGCCGGTCCAGGCAGGCGTTGCGTTCACGAGGCGTCGGGTTGCAGCCACAGATCCGTTCGTTGAGCGTCCGGCATGGCCCGTCGCAGGCAAACAAGGCGCTCGCACAAAAAAGCAGGCCCAACGAGCGCATGACCCCGGACCCTATCGCTTGGGCCTTCGGGCGCAACAACTACCTGTTTTCGCGGCTCAGGCGCTGAGGTTGTGGAGGGCGCCCTGGATCCGCTGGTCCTGAGGGGCGAAGCTGACCGCCAGCTTCAGGTGGCGTCGTGCCGAGTTCAGGTTGCCGACCGCGATCTCCTTCAGCGCTTCCTGATAGAGCCAGTCGGCCTTCTGCTGCAGGCCCCCGCCACCTTGGAGCACGGAGGGCGTCGCCCGGTGTCGACCCCGCTCCTTGATGGGGCGAGGCGCGACCCGGGGCTGGTAGCGGCCTGCGCCCTCGGCCGCCGGCGCGCCCACACCCTTCACGACCGTATCGGCGGGCGAGATGGCGCGGGGCGGTCGTCGGGTCGCCTGCGGGGTGGCGCGTGGAGGCGGCGGAGGCGCTCGGGCGGCCCCTCGAGGCGAGGGGGGCTCGAGATCAACGACGTCGATGGCCTCGAAGCTGCTGGTCGATTCGAAGGCCACCTCGGCCAGGGAACGATCGTCGAACTCGATCTCCTCGGAGCGACCATCCCAGGGCACGTCGGTGCTCGGGGGGCCGACGGTCACGGGATGGGCGTGGTGCAGATCGGGGGTCCCGCGCACGACCGGCGGCGCAGGCGGCTGCGCCCGCGGCGGCGGCTGTGGCCGGGCACCGGTGGCGGCAGACCGTAGAAGGAGCGCTGATTACGCTCGAGAACGGCAGCGGGCGTATCCTGGCCATGATCGGAGGAAGCCGGTTCGAAGGAC
>CAYZFR010000039.1:0-25777 GCA_964477875.1 uncultured Myxococcales bacterium | reverse complement strand
CCCAGGTCTGCTGCTGCGGAATCGCCCCTCGCCGCGGGGGTCCCGCCTCGGATGGCACCGAGAACTTCCCGGCCCAGGTCTGCTGCTGCGGAATCGCGCCACGACGCGGCGGTCCCGCCTCGGGCGCGCCCTCGCCGAGCCGAGCCGCTAGGTCCGGGCGGCGCTGCTGGCGCTGGGCATAGAGCTCGGCCAGTCGAGCCTGGGTCTCGGTGTGGCGCGGGTCCATGGAGAGGATGACCTTGCAGGCCGCGATGGCCTTCAGGAGCTGCCCATCCTGGGCGTAGCGCCGGGCGACCTCGGAGTATGTCGCGACCGCCCTGTCCAGCTGACCCGCCCGGCGCTCGATGTCGCCCATCTTCATGCGGCTCGCCAGATCCGAGGGATCGCGCTGCATGACTTCACCATAGGCCGCCCGGGCCTCCTTCAGACGCCCGTCCGCCAGAGCGGCGGAGGCCCGGTCCTTGAGTCGTCGCAGCTCCTCAGCCATGACCTTGATCGCTCAGCCCGTACAGAAAAGACGCTGTCAGGTCCAACATCAGAACGCTGGCCCGGCCAGCGATCTCCGCCTCGCTGCCCGCCCCCGGCACCTCAGCCCGGGCCTCCAGCCACCGTAGCTCTGGATCGGCGTCGGTCAGGGTCCGCCGGGCCTCGCCCCATTGGCCCTGACGCGCGTGGGCCAGGCAGCGCGCCCGTCGCTTCAGGGGGCTGTCGGCGGCCGGAGGCTCACCCAGGACCGCCTGCCGGATAGTCTCGTGGTGGGCGCGGACGTCAGCCTCGAGCTCGGTGCCGTCGAGGGGCGTCAGGCCGGGCCAGCGCCGGGGGCGGATCCCGAGGAGCCGTGCCTCGCGCAGCCGTAGCGGGGCGGTCAGACTCTCGTCGGTCGAGGTCTCGACGTCGCCGGTGTCCTCGGCGTCCGCCTCTGGCCAGGGTCCGCAGGCCCGCCCTTCCGCCAGCTCCCACTCCGAGCTGGCCAAGCGTCCCAGCATCCGACCTCGCGTCGACGAGGCGCCCTCCAGCAGCTGCAGGCGCCGTGATCGGTCCGCGGGGCGAAGGGACACCGCCGCCACCTGCAGCGCCGGATCCCGGTCGGCGGGCCAGACCGCCAGTCCGGTCCGTACGTGATGCAACAGCCCGGCGGCGGCCGCGGCCCAAGCGCTGTCCCGCACGCCGTACGCGATCTGATCGAGGGCCGACGCCCGCTCGCCTGGCGTCAGTGAGCGTTCCACCAGTCCCGCCAGGAGATTGGGATCGATCTCCCCGGTGGGCGCGAAGACGTCCGGCGCTCCGGCCCAGCCCAGGAGCAGGTCAGTGCCGTCGGTCGAGAGCAGGGCGCCGAGCTTGCCGGGGTCGAGCGGCGTCCGCCGAAAGCCTGAAAGCCCGGTGGGGACCAATTGGTTGGCGTAGACGGCCACCAGGTAGGCGCCGAGGCTGGAGCGCATGCGATAGCCCTCGTCGCTGATCCGTTCCCGCACGCTCTGCACGTAAGCGGGGAGTTCATCCAGCCCGCTGTCGGGCTGATCGACCAACCGCCGGGCGGCGACCATGGTCGCAAGCAAGAGCTGTTCGGGGTCCGACACCGTGTTGTAACCTACCTGGCTGCGCCGAGAAGGGACAGCCCTCAGAGCGTGCGCTTCGGGTGGTCTTGGGGAGCCGAATCATCGTCCGAAGCGTCGGGTTCGGTTCCAGCTTCGGGGGTCTCTTCGGCAGACGGGCTCGGCGACTCCGCGCGCGCGGCCTCCTTCTTCACCTCTTCGACCTCGACTTCGGTCACCACGTCCTCGCCTTCACCGTGCCGGCGACGGAAGCTCTCGAAGCGCTCCTTGCTGAACAGCCCCTTCCCTTCCTTCATCGCCTCCTTGAAGACCTTGCGAAGCTCTTCCTGGCTCAGCTCGGGGTCCGCGAAGTAGGCCACCGCGACTTGGCCGAGGCCCCATGTGAGGGCGAAGGCCGCCGGTGCGGCCAGGAAGCCGCCGATCCCCGGAAGAAGGATCTTGCGCAGGGCGCCCAGCGCCGCCGTCCCCGCGAAAGTGAGGCCGGCGATGGCCCCGAGCTCCGCCGCCACCCGAGCCGCCTCGGCTCGGGAGACGGAGCGACCGTGGACGTGGCCCACGGTCATGACCATGGCGGTGTGGATGGGGAGCAGAAGCGCCAGCTCGGAGAGCGGAACCGGTACCACCGAAGCCGCGGCGGCCGCATACCCGGAGATGGTGATGACCTCGCTCGACTTCCGGCGGCGGTCTTCGCCGGAGGCGCCCGACCAGTCGCGGTCACGGATCTCGGCGAGCTGGTCGAGCCAGGACATGCCTCAGAAAGTATATTTGAGCGGGACGTAGATCCCCAGGCCGGGGATGAAGCTTACGTCGTTTGCGACCCCGTAGAAGGCCGTATTCAGGCCGACCGCGAAGCCGTTCAGTCGGGTGTAATACTCGATGCCCAGGCCGCCGGAAAACGCGACGCCCACCTGGCGCGCTCCGGCCCCTTCTTCGGGGTTGGGCGTGGTGACGCTCACCGCCCCCAGACCGAGCGCCACGTC
This sequence comes from uncultured Myxococcales bacterium, assembly GCA_964477875.1. Lineage (GTDB taxonomy): Bacteria > Myxococcota > Kuafuiibacteriia > Kuafuiibacteriales > Kuafuiibacteriaceae > Kuafuiihalomonas. The sequence continues at coordinate 23,244 of CAYZFR010000039.1, read as the reverse complement.
GGGGTTGGGGGAGACGAGGGCGATGCCTCCATCACCGTGGACCTTGAGGCCGAGCCGCTCGGTGAAGAAGTAGGTGTAATCGACGGCGGCTCCGAACTGGAGGAACTCGACGTCGGATGGGAACGTGAAGGCCGCTTCACCGGTCTGCCCAATGTCGTTCGGGACCTGGGCCGAAGAGGCGCTGTAGGTCCCGCTGAAGCGAGCGCCCACGGCGAGATTATGGCGCTCGTCATGGAATACGTCGTAGCCGGCGGTGAGCGCGGCCATCGGCTGAATATTGCCCGCGCTGTTGCTCGTGACCTCGCCGATGCCGAGATCGACGTCGTTTCCGCCCAGGGAAAAGTAGACGCCCAGGTCGCCCTGCAGGAACCAGCCGTGTCGGCGTATAGGGGCGGACGCCTGGGCTTTGACGGCCGGAGGGGGCGCCGTGATGTCCCGCTCTGCGGCGGGCTGCTCGTCTTTCGGAATCGGCGCCTCGTCCTTCGGCACGGGACGTTCGTCGTTCGGGATGACGTCTTCGTCATCCTGCGCCCAGGCGAGAGCCGGCGAATTCAGTGCAAGTAAACCTGCGCACAGCGCGACGAGATTTCTCCCCATCGCGTGTTGCCTAGCACACCAGCGGCCGAGTGGCTCAAAGAAAATGCCGACATCGAACACCCGTTGAGGCCCAACGAAAAAGGCCCGGTCGACGGGTGTCGGCCGGGCCTCCGAGCCCCTCTCCGGGACCGCTTCGAGACGTCTCAGGCGGCGCTGAAGACGAAGGGATAGGTGACGACCACGATGCCGCCGCCCTTGGGCTTGGGGAACTTCAGCGACTTCATGACGTTCACCGTGCAGCCCTCCACTGTCGAGTTCCCCATCGAACTCTCGCGGACCGAGGCCTTCGCCACCGAGCCCGTGGGCGCGATGGTGAAGTATATCGAGATCTTGCCGGACAGGTTGGGGTTCGCGTTCAGCTGCTTCTCGTAGCAGTACTTGAAGCGCGGGAAGTTTCGGCGGATAACCCGGGCGATCTCCTGCTTGGAGAGGGAGCCCTTGATGATGGTGCGGCCGGGCACGATCCGGGTGCGGCCTTTGCCGCGGCCGCCGAGGTCGATGTTGCCCCCGCCGCCGCCACCGCGACCATGACCGCGGCCGAGGCCGCCGATGCCCAAAGAGTTCCCACCACCGCCGGCGCCGGTGCCCCGGGTACCCAGGCCGCCCGCGCCGCCTGCATCACCCATGCTGCTGCCCTGCAAGCCGCCCATGGCGTTGTTGATGCCGGTGCCGAGGCCCCCGGGCCCGAAGACGTTGGAGACCGCCGAATCACCGCCTTTGAGCATGCCGAGCAGACCCGAGTTCATGGCGACCTTGCGGTCCTCTTCGCGCTTGTCGGCGTCGACTTTGGGCGCGCCCTTCTTGGAGGCGTTTTTGTCTTCCTTTGGCTTGTCCTTCTTGCCGAACTTGCCTTCGTCGTCCTTGGCCTTCGAGCCGTCCTTGCCCGACAGGTCGAGCTTCTCGAGCTTCTTCTCCTCCTCGGGGGCCTTGAGGATCATCTCGGCGAAGCGGTTCTGGTTCTTGAACAGATCGTCGATCAGGCTCCGATTCAGGTCCGGCGTGATGAAGGCCGCGACGACGAAGAAGATGTGGAGCAGGGCCGAAATCGCGAAGACCCGCGGAAAATACCAGTCCATCATGCCGGCCGCCCCGAGGGCGGCGTTGCCCCGGACGTACTCGGCGGTGACGGTCAGCGTCCCATACTTGTAGACGAGCCGCTCGCCCAGACCGAGGTCGTAGGCCTGGGCGGCGAAGCTGGCGTCGGTGGCCGACAGGGGGACCTCGCGGGTCGTGCTGCCGTCCGCCTTCCGCAGCCCCACCTGGGCGTCCTTGGGGACGATGATGGTGGACTGCTTGCCGTTCATGGTGGCGATGGTGAAGGATTCGGCCGGCAGGCTGCCCTGCACCGCGAGATCCACACCTTTTCGAGCCTGCGGACCGACCGTGACCGGCCGGTTCTTGGAGACCGTGACCGAATCGACGACGGTGTCGCCCCACAGCACCGTCACCTCCAGCGCGTACTGGTTGTCGGTGGGCTGGTTTTCTTCTTCGAGAGTGTAGGTCAAAAGACCCGGGTCGAAGTCCGCCTCGTCGGTGACGATGCGCTCGCCATAGGGCTCGTTGGGTGTCTCCATCAATTCCTCCGGGGCGGGGCCCCGGCAGATCGACAGCCGCTGGGCCCAAAGGTTCCCTGAAAGCTGGGCGGCCCGCGCCGCCCCTCGGGTTTACAGGTCAGATTTCGTCGGTGCTGCTCTGAAGCTCCCGCAGGAAGTTGTCCCGCACCTTGAGGAGAGACTGGAAACGGGTCTTCCGGCGGTTGAGAAGATAGGCGCCCTGGGGCCGGGTGAGCTCGCCCTGAAGGGTGACGTCGCCGAAGTCGATGACGGTCTTCGATTTGTACTCCGTACGATCTGCTTGGCGGATCACCTTGTCCTGGGCCAGGGCCGGGGACGCGAGGCCGAGTCCGAGGGCGATGGCTCCCGTCGAAATGATGCTCTTCATGGGTCTTGTCCTATCTCAGCCTTCGGCGACTTCGCCAGTCTCGGCCGACGCCGCGGGCTTGGCCTCAGGGTCTTCCCTGTCCATGACGTCTTCGCCCTCTCCGGTCTTGGTGGCTTCGTCCCCCTCCATGGCGTCTCCGTCGGCGGCCTCGCCTTCGACCTCGGCCGGCTCCTCGGGTTCGTCCTCCTCGGTGAAGATGTCGCGGCCGGTCGCTTTGGCCCCTGACTCCTCTTCGACCGGCTCCTCCGCCGCCGCCTCTTCGGCCATCTCCAGGGTCAGCTTGATGCCGTTGTATCGGCCGCAGAAGCCGTCGTAGTCATCCTCGCCGCAGCTCTTGTTGGTGCGGGCCAGGTACTCCTCGGCCGCCTTCAGCGCCTTCTCGTTCTGGGTGGCGTTCTGCAGCGTGATCACCATTTGGAGCAGCAGCTCGCTGGGCTCGGACCGGCCGGCCTTCTCGTACAGGGTGCGGGCTCGCTCGAAGTGTTCCACCGCAGCATCGTGCTCTTGCGCGCCCTGAAGGGCGTAGGCGAGATAGCTCTCCATCTCGGGATCGGTGGGCCGCTCGGCCACCACCTTGTCGTAGCTCTGTTTTGCGAGCTGGTAGTCCCGGTGACGCAGGGCCAGGGTCCCAATGTTGGCGTTGGCAGCCACGTGATCCGGATCGAGTTCCAGTGCCTTCTGGAAGGCCGCCATGGCCCGACCATTCTCGCCCCGCTCCAGGTAGATTCGCCCTAGGTTCACGAAAATATCGGGGTCTTTTCGTCCCTGCTTCTCCGAGAGCTTGCGGGCGTTTTGGAGGTTCGTCTCGGCCAGGGTGAGGCGACCCTGCTCGAGGTTGATGAGGGCCAAGTTCTTGTAGGCGTCCACGTTGTCCTGGTCCCGCATGAGCAGCGTCCGGACCGCTTTCGTGGCCGCCTCGTAGTCCTTCCGCTCTCGATGGAGGACCGAGAGGTTGTTGAGGAGCTCGGCCTGGAAGGGATTCTTCTCCAGCAGCTTCTCGTACAGCTTCACCGCCTCGTCTCGCCGGCCCTGCGCCCGCAGAACGGCGCCCAGATTCAGCGTCGTCTGAACATCCTCGGGGCTGTTGGCCAGAACCTGACGGTAATCGGCTTCGGCCTCCCGCCAGTTTCCCAGCTTCTGGTGGGCGAAGCCACGGTTGTAGCGAGCCACGTCGTTGCCGGGCTGCTTCTCCAGGAGGGCCCCGAGCTTATCGATGGCGGCGGTGAGCTCGCCCTTCTCGATCTGGGCGTTGGCCTCGGCCACCACCTCCCGGGGCTTGATGCGGATGACCTTCGGGCCAGTCTCCACCGGCGCCTGGGGCTTGCTGCTCGCGCACGCCGCCAGGGTAAAGCCGAGGAGACCGACACGAACGCTCCGACCGCTGATCACGATCTCACCTCTTCCTCGAGCTCGGCCTGGGCGCGAGCTTCATCATCCTCGACATCGGCCGGGGTCGCCGGCTCGATGACCTCCTCGATGACTTCGTCAGGCACGAGCTCGGCCGGCTTCTCATTCGATAGGATGAAGACGTCCGCCCCCTCGTAACCCGGCTTCTGCAGCTCGGGGAACTTGTTCGGATTGAGCTCCTTGAGGTTCTCCTGCGCCGCCAGCGTGCACTGGTTGTAGATGTTGAGCTCGTAGGCCTTGTCGAGGGCGCGCTCGAAGGCCTGCAGACCCTTCTCTTCCGGGCCGAGAGCCCGGGCGTCGAGCTCCGCCCGGTAGATCTCCTGCTGGTCGAAGGTCAGGCGCTTCGGGATGGGCGCGTTTCGGAAGGTGTTGGCCACGTTGCGATACACCTGCCCGATCCGGGTCAGCGCGCAGATACCGTAGTCGCCGTTGCCGTAGGCCAAGACGTCGAGATACTTGCCTTCGCTTTCGCACTTGGCCTCCTCGGTCGAGACACAGGCGAGGTCTTGGGCGCCACCCAGCTTCGCCTTCAGAATCTTCGGGCTGAGCCGAGTGAAGCTGATCTTGGAAAAGCTCCGATATTCGGGCTCGAGTAGCTCGAATCGAGCGTGGGCGCCGGCGAGCTGAGCCCCTTCTTTCTTCTGCTCCTCCGGGTCCAAGTTCGGATACTCCTTCACGATCCAGGCGTACTCTTTCATGGCTTCCTGACGCTCTCCGAGCTTCTCGTCCACGATGGTCGCGTACTTGTAACGGCTCTCGAAGATCTTGGACTGGCTGGCGTCGGCGTACTTCTTTCGGAACTCGTCGTAGCACTTGGACGCCGCCTCCCAGTCTTCCTCGGTCTCCCTCAGACCACACACGCGCCAGTAGACCTCGGCCGCCTCCTGGCCCTTGGCGTGCTCGGAGTAATAGGTCGTGAACTTGGCGATCGCGTCGTCGGTGTCGCCGAGGCCCTGACGGTACACGGCCGCGTTGTACAGGGCGATGGGCGCCTTCTCGTGCTTCGGGTAGCTCGAGTAGAACTCGTCGTAGAGGCTGGCCGCTCTGGAGAAGTCCGCCACCCGCTCGTGGAACTCGGCCAGGAGGAGGTGGTTTCGATGGACGATCTCCATTTCCTTCTCGACCTTCTTCTTCTGCTCGTCGCCGCTGCGCCGGCTCAGCTTGCTCTTTCGCTTCAGAACCTTCGGCTCGTAGGTGCTTCGAAAGATCTCGGCCAGCTTGATGGCGTGGTCTAGCTCGTCGGCGTTGTTGTAGATGAGAACCGCCGAGAAGGTCGCCTCGTCGGCGTAGTTCGAGTCGGTGAAGTCCTCCTGAAACTTGCTGAAGCGCGACGCGACCGTCGCATAGGCGGCTTCTTTTTCGTCGCCATCGGCCAAGGCCTTGGCCTTCTGCTCCGCGGACTGGATCGACAGATAGGTCGAGCCCTCCAGCAGCTCCTGCACCTCGTTGGCGAACTTCTTGTCGTTGCCGACCAGCTTTTCGTTCGTCTTGAATTTGCCGGCGTAGAAGGCCAGCTCGTCCCACTTCTTCTGCAGATTGAGCGAGTCGAGGATCAGATAGGCAGAGCGCTTGGCCAGCTTGCTCCGCGGGTACTTCTCGATCATCTCGAAAAAGCGCTTCGCCGACTCCACGAAGTGATTGTGGTCGAAGAAGACGTAGGCGGCCTTGAACTTGATGGCTGGCAGCTCTTTGTCCGAGGGGTCGGCGATCTCGAAGTAGAGGTCGCAGGCTTCGGCGAGGGCGATCTCGTTTTCGGGGATGGGCTCTTTCTCGTAGACCTTGCCTGACTGGAGGTCGATATCGACGCGGGTAACGCGCTCGGACTGGCCCTTGTCCTCCTCTTCCTTGATCTTGCCCTTCTTGGTGGGATCGCCCTTCGGCTTCCCCTCCTTGATGATCTTCTCGTAGGCGAGGATCTGGTTGTAGGCGGCCTCCCGCTGGTACTTCTTCCTCGCCGCGCTGTCCGTCACCTCGGTGCGGGCGATCTCGTCGTACTGGACGGCGGCGTTCTTCCACTCCAACAGCGCCCAGAGCACCTCGGCGTAGAAGTAGCGCATCTCGTAGGCGGACTTGGTCTCGGAGAAGGCGTCCAGGTACTTCGCGTAGATGTCCCGGGCCAGGTAGTAGGTCTCGACGTTCTGCCGCTTCTGCGCGTCCCGGTGATACTCGGTGACCAGGTTTCTGAGGCTCGTCTCGGTCAGGTCGTAGGCGTACTCCAGGGCAGCCTTTCCGCTCTCACCCGCGTTTTGGTGGTGCTTGTACCAGGGTGTGCCCGGCCGATAGAGGTCGACCAAGCGCTCGACTTCCTTTCGGACCTGGTCCTTGTTTTCGAGCTGGCTGTAGGCGCTCACGATCTTTGACTGCAGGTGCGGAGCCCGCTCACTCATCGGGTACTTGTCGATGAGGAGCCGGAAGGTCTCGACCTGGAGCGGCCACTTGCCCTGCTCGCCGAAGAGATTTCCCAGCCGCTCCGTGTAGCGGACGGCGATGCCTTCTCCGCCCTTGGCCTTGAAGTAAGCGAAGGCCGAGTCGACCTCGTCTACGTAGGAGAAGAAGCGGGCCAGGTCGTTGAGCGCCTCGGACTTGAGCTCGACGGATTTCTTGTCCGCGCCTTCGACCTCGGCGTTGTCGATGACGCGCTTCATCTTTTTGATGCCAGCCGCGTAGTCCTGGTAGTTGTAGTCGCACCAGGCCAGCTTGTAGATCGCGTAGTTGTAGATCCGAGGCTCGTCGGACTCGGCCGCCTTCTGGTAGGCTCGCTGGGCCTGAGCCAGTCGATTGTTGTTGAAGTAGTGCTCGCCCAGCTGGAGGTAGGCGTCGTCGACCAAGCGGCTGTCTGGGAATTGCTTGATGAGCTGTAGGTAGTGGTCCACCGCCTGCTCGGTGTTCTGGGCTTCGTACTCGTTGTAACCGAGGTAGAAGAGGACTTCGTCGTTACGCTCGTAGCGCGGGTACTCGTTCAAGACACGCTCGTAGAGGTTGAGCGCGTTGTCCTTGATGAGCTCCGACTCCCGGATGAAGGAGGCGCGCTCGGGGGGGCTGCCGCGCTGGCCGGCTTCGGCCCAGGCCCGGTAGGCCTTCTCGAACTCTTCGAACTCCTGGTTGTAGGCGAACTTCGACTTCTCCCAGTAGAGCTCGGCGAGCCGGAAGATCATCTCGGCCTTGCGGCTGTCGTCGGCGCGCGGGATGAGCTCCTTGAGGAGCTGGATGGACTCGTCGCGCTTCTGGGCCGCCTGCGCCGACTTGTCGACATCGGCCTGGTCGACGACCGTCTCGATCTTGAAGGAGGCGGCGCCCTCGCGACCGCCCTCCACCTCTTCGTTGGGGGCGGGCGCGCTGAGGGGTTTTTCGTCTTGGGCCCAGGCGGGTCCGCTCGCGATCAACGCGGATAGGCCAGCCCAGAACAACAGCTTCGCGGGAAGTTCGCTCATCGTTCGTTCCTTGTCGGTGCAGGGCAGCGGAGGCGCCGCCCTCGAGAGTGCCGGATGTTCCAGTGGGTGCCCCCGAGGGCGCAAGCCAGAACCGAAACGGCTTCCTGTGGAAGAGACGGCACCGCCACATGGACAGCGACGGCCTGCGCGAGGTTCCCGAAAATTTGGTCAGGGAGGGGCCTTACTGGAAGACCTCGGGGATGCACTCATCCTTGATGGAATGCTGGTAGTAGCCGAGCTCGTCGATCCAGTACTCCCCTTGGAAGGCCCAATACTGGTAGGTCGCATTCGGCACGAAGGGACGGGGCCCTTTGGCCCGGGGGCCTTTCGTGATGTCCTTCCCCGCCTCCAGCATCTTTCGCTCCGCATCCGAGGTCTCGAACTGGATGATGCGGGCCTGATTCAGGAAGTCGTCGACGGCGACGTACTGGTTGTTGATGAGCTGAAGACCGAGCCGGCCCGTCAGCGCCTGCCACTGCGCCTGCTGGTCCTGGAGCAAAGTGATCAGGATGCCCTTGAAGTTGCCGTCGGGGAAGTTGGCCTTGGCTCTCTCCAGCTCCTGGTCGACCTTGTCCAAGATGCCCAGGTAGCGGCTGAACTTCTTGTTGCCGATGACCCGCAGCCTAACCTCCTCGGGGAAGTTCGGGGCGCCGTCGGACAGGACCCGGACCACCTCCTCGTCGCCGGTCTGGTTCTCGAGCCAGGTCTTGAGCTGATCGTTGACCGGTTCGTAGACGGCAAAGAAGTCATCCAGCGTCTTCCGGACCCGGTCGAAGTGGCAGACCTGGAAGTAGGTCGTTGCCTTCAGCACGAAGGACTCTGGCCGCAGCCGGTCGTCGAAGTAGGGGGCGTGGACCGAGTGGACCGCGCCCAGCGCGTTCCCGAACTGGGCGGCCTGAAAGTAGGACCAGCCTCGCTCGTCCAGGGACTCGAACCAGTCGTTGGAGAAGCGGGTCACCTGCTCGTAGGATGCGATGCTCCGCTCGAAGTCGCCCTGGGAGTAGTAGGCCCGAGCTTTACCGAGCGTGGCGAGCCGGTACAGCTTCTTGTCTTCCTCGTCGAGGCTGTCTTCGGTCAGCGCCTGGAGCCGGGAGAAGATCTCGATCGCCTCGCTGTAGTCGGCCTGACCCTGCTGAATGGCGACCTGCACCTGTATGATGGCCAAGTGATACTGGGCCTTCTTGTAGTAGGGCGAGCTCTCGTCGGTGATGGCCCGAAAGAAGTCGCTCGCCGCCTGGAGGTCGGCCTGACGCTCACTCAGCAACCCGATCATGTAGTTGATCGCGTTGAGGTCTTCGGCTTCGAGCTGGGCGAAGGAGTTCGTGTAGCCACGGTTGATGACCTCGGGGACGATCAGGTCGTCCTGAAGCCCCTCCGCGACGCGCAGCAGGCCCTTGGTGGCCCGCAGAAAATAGGGGTGCTCCTCGCCCTGGTTGAAGACCTCACCGTAGAATTGAAAGGCGGGGAGCAGGTAACCCGCCCGGTACAGCGAGTGCCCGAGGTAGTACTCGGCCCGGTACCGATCGTCGATGTCGTCAGTGTTCTGGGCCACGTCGAAGAACAAGTAGGCCGCGTCGGCAAACTTGTCGTCGTTGTAGGACCGGACCGCATTGTCGATGTCCTGCGCCCAGGACGGCGTGGCGTAGAGCAGGCCGCCGAGGACGGCGGCGATTCGCAGCTTGCGCATCGTCATCGTGATTTCTTCCCCGCGCCGAACAGAATGCTCAGGCCGATGTTGGCGTAGACGTTGTTGCGGATGGCGTCGCTGTACTGAAGCTCCTGGCGAGTCGCCCCAAGGGGGCCCGAGTCCCCCTCGCGCGGGGGCCGAAAGACCGAGCTCGCAAACAAATAGTCCCGGACCTCGGCCTTCAATCCGAAGGTGTCGTTGAAGTAGAAGCGGAAGCCGCCTCCGAAGACGCCCATGGGCCGGAAGGTGTTCGGCTCGTAGACCGGCCGCGGCCCGTCGGGACAGGTCGCGCCTTCGCCGAACTTGTTCGGGTCGATGAGGAAGTTGGCCGTGCACTCCACCCGGGTCTCACCGACGGCGACGCCAGTGGTCAGGTAGAAGTTGAAGTTGCCGAGCTGCCGGCCGGCGATCTCGAGCTTGCCGTAGATCGGGCTCCACTGTACGCCGAGGCCCGCCGCCCACAGAAGCTGGGTCTGGGCAGCGAACTGAGGCCGGAGGTTGGTCTGCTCGAAAATCTCGTTCAGCGCGCTGGACTCGCCCGGGAACAGGTAGCCGCCGAAGGCCTCCAAACCGAGGTTCTCCGCCACGTAGTAGGTCACGCTGGCGACTGGCGCGTAGCTTTGAACGAAGCGGTCGTTGAAGAGGGCCGAGAACATCAGGGACACCTCGATCTTGTCCTTGATGAGGTAGGCTTTCCGCTGAACGGCGTAGATGGTCTCTTCGCTGTCGGTAACGCGGAGGAAGCCAGGGTCGGTTTCCCCGACGTCGGCCGGCGCCTCGGGCTCGGCCGGCGCCTCGGGCGCTTCTTCCTGCGCGCGGGCGCTCGACGCCGTCATCGCTGCCAGGCCAAAGGCCAGGAAAGTCGTCTTGGTCGTGAAATGCATCGATTGAACTCCGGGCCTCAGAACATGAACTGGACGCCCAGCTGGATCTGCTGGACGTTCGTTAGCGCCGCGCTGGGCGGGTCTGTGATGTTGTCGATCTCGCTGGCCGGAATGTCGGGCTCGAACATCAGGATGTGCCGATATTCGATACGGGCCGAGAGAAACTCCAAAAAGTGAAGGCGCGTCCCTAAGCCTACATTCGCGTACCCCGTGGTGTCGCTGGCGGTGTCTTCGCTTCCGATCCCACCGAGGTTTCGCTCGACGCCCATGAGGCCGCCGCCCACCAGGACGAACAGGTCGAAGGCCGGGTTGTACTCGGAGGCGAAGGAGATTCGCCCGTAGAGCGGGGTCAGGGTGACGTCAGCCCCCGCCATCCACTGGGGTCGAAAGAGGTCGGGCAGCGGGGCGTCGCCGCCGTCGCGAACCGTATCCGCCACCACCCCGATCTCGTCGCTGCCGAAGAAGCCGCCCACGACGCCGGCTCCCAGCCAGTCGAAGAAGTTGTAGTTGACCCCGAGAATGCCGCCGTTGGCTTCGATGAACTTGCCGGTCAGCGGCGTCGAGAACAGCAGATACGCCTGGATTTTCCCGGCATTTCCATAGCGCTTGTCGATCAGCACAGGGAGGGTGGACGCGTCCTCCCCCCCCTGAAGAGCATGAGCATCACGGCTTCCCGCGAGGAGGAGGCCGCAACTCAGCGCGCCTAGCAGCACGGTGTGGGCCACACGGTGGGGCAAGTTTCGTTTCAGGGTACGCATGGGCAGTGGGTGCGCGACTGTGACGGCACGCGCATTGGCGCGGTGGCTAGCATGTGGATTTGACGGAGGCAACATCAACGAACGGCGGGTAATTGCGCACCTCGCAGCACCGCGCCGTCCCTGTGCTCAGGTCCGGAGGAGATCGATCCGGGCATCCCTGAGCAGATCCACCAAGTCACGACACGCCTGCTCGAAGCCGACGAGGAGGGCGCGAGCGACCACGGCGTGGCCGACGTCGACCTGCCCGATCTCGGCGATGCGCCCCACCGGCGGCAGGTCGCCGTAGCCCAGTCCGTCTCCTGCCACGACCCACAGCCCGAGCTTCTTGGCGGTCTTGGCCGCGTCCCGGAGCCGGGCCAGCGCCTCGCTTCGCTCCGCGAGATTTCGAGACTCTTCGAAGCGGGTGGTGTTGAGGTCGACGAAGTGGGCCCCCGCCTTGTGGGCCGAGCGGATCAGCTCCACCTCTGGCTCGACCCGGACACCGACGTCGATGCCGGCCTCCTCGAGCAGAGGCGCGCTTCGCTGCACCGCCTCTCGACTCTGGACGAGGTCGAGGCCCAGGGCGTCGCCGCTCAGCCCATCACGGAGATCGGGCACGAAGACGACCCGGTCCGGTCTCAGCTCCAAGGCCATGGTCAGGCTTTCCTGAATCGGCTCCATCCGAACCGTGAGCTTGGCGTCGACCACCTGCCGCAGGACCTGAGCGTCCGGCAGCACCTCCGCGTGCAGCCGCAGGGCGATGCTCTCCACCCCCGCACGCTCCGCCGCCAGGGCGACGTCGACCGGCGACGGCCGGCGGCCTCGCGCCATGCGCCGAAGCCGGATGATGTCGTCGACGTGGACGCCCAGCCGGCTGCGCATCAGGCCCTCGCCTGGGCGGCTACTTCCGCCTCCAGCTCCGACGCGATGGTCTCGGCGTAGCTTCTCGTTCGGGTCGGATCCGGCCCCTCCACCATGATCCGGGCCTTGTTCTCGGTGCCCGACCATCGGACCAGCACCCGGCCCTCACGGCCGAGCTCGGCCTCCACCCGAGCGATCAGGGCGCTGGTCTTGGTGAGGCTCGCGAGCGGCGGCTTGGTCTGCACCCGCACGTTGACGAGATGCTGGGGCACCCGCTCGAAGCGCGATCCGAGCTCCTTGAGGCTGCGTCCGGTCCGGGCCATCAGCTCGAGCACCTGCAGGGCGGCCACGCACCCGTCTCCGGTCGACGCGTGGTCCAGGAAGATCAGGTGCCCGCTCTGCTCTCCCCCGAAGCGATAACCGTGGGTCCGCATGCAGTCGACGACGTGGCGATCGCCGACCGGCGTCCGGACCAGCCTACCGCCCACTCTCTCCAGGGCACGCTCCAGGCCGATGTTCGACATCACCGTGCTCACGACCGTGGCGTGGGGCAGGGCTTCTTTTTGGATGAGCTCGGCCCCGCACATGGCCATCACCGCATCGCCGTCCACGAGCTCTCCGTCCTCGTCGACGACGATCAGCCGGTCGGCGTCGCCGTCGAGGGCGAGGCCGGCGTGCGCGCCGTGCTCCCGCACCGCGGCCTGAAGCTTCGATGGCGCAGTGGCGCCACAGCCATCGTTGATGTTGCGGCCGTTCGGCGAGACGCCGATCGGGATCACCGTCGCCCCGAGCTCTTCCAGCATCATGGGCGCGACGCGATAGGCGGCGCCGTGGGCGCAGTCCACGACCAGCTTCATGCCCTCCAGGGTCTGCTCGGCGGCGAAGGTGCTCTTGACGAACTGCACGTAGCGGCCTCGAGCATCCTCCATCTTCACCGTCTTGCCGATCTCGGTGGCGGTGGGGCGGATGTCGTCGATGCGGCCCGACTCGACGAGGGCCTCGATCTCGGCCTCGATGGCGTCGGCGAGCTTGTAGCCATCGGCCCCGAAGAACTTGATGCCGTTGTCCTGGAACGGGTTGTGGCTGGCGCTGATCATGATTCCGGCGTCGCAGCGCAGCGTCTGGGTCAAGAAGGCGACGGCCGGGGTCGGCATCGGCCCAACCAGGATGACGTCCACGCCCAGGGAGCAGACCCCGGAAGAGATGGCGAACTCCAGCATGTAGCCCGAGATCCGCGTGTCCTTGCCGACCACGATCCGGTGGCGATGGTCGCCTCGATTGGAAATGTGGGCGATGGCGCGGCCGAGCCGTAGCGCCACCTCGGCCGTCATGGGGAAGGTGTTCGCCACCCCGCGGATCCCATCCGTCCCGAAGAGCTCACGCATCAAGCGTCCTCCTCGGGGATGCCGTGCACCCACGCATCGCTCATTCGTACCACGTCTCGCATCCCGTCGACGTCGTGGACCCGCACCAGGTCGGCGCCGGCGGCGATGGACAAGGCGACGGTGGCCGCGGTGCCCATTTCGCGAGCCTCGACCGGACGACCGGTCAGCCGGCCGATGAAGCCCTTGCGGCTCGTCCCGACCAGGATGGGGCAGCCGGGCCAGGGGCGAAGCCGAGCCAGGCCCCGCAGGAGATCCAAGTTCTCGGCATCGGTCTTCCCGAAGCCGATGCCCGGATCGACGGCGATGCCGGACTGGGGGACGCCTGCCGCCTCGGCCCGGTCTGCTGCGTCTTGGAGGGCGCTCGCCACGGCCGCCACGACGCCGCCCTCGTAGCGCCAGCTGCCCTCTTGCATGGTCTTGGGTCGGGCCCTGGCATGGGAAAGAACCACCCGCGCGCCCGCCTTTGCGGCTACCCGCAGGATCTCCGGCTCGAAGCCTCCGCCCGAGATGTCGTTCACCACCTGCGCCCCGGCCGCCAGGGCGCGGCGCGCCACCTCGGCCTTGTAGGTGTCGATCGAAACCGGGATGCCTCGGGCGCTCAGTCCTCGCACCACCGGGAGCACCCGGGCCACCTCCTCGGCGGCCGAGACGGGCTCCGCCCCTGGCCGGGTGGATTCACCGCCGACGTCGACCAAGTCGGCCCCCGCCGCGCGAAGGGCCTCGCCCCGGTCGATGGCTCGCTCGACTTCCCCCGCCAGACCGCCGTCGGAGAAGGAGTCGGGCGTGACGTTGAGCACACCCATGATCTGGGTCGGCGGTCCCCTGCGCCAGCGATCCATGGAAGTCCGCTATCCCCCTCGCCGACACGCGAATCAAGCAGTTCAGATCGCCTCTGGCGAGCCGGCCGGCTAGGCAGGGGCGGATGGGGGGGCTGCAGGTCCACCTGGACGGCACTCGCCTCCGGCGGGCGGGTTTCGCGATGGAGTCGATCCTCCCCGGCGGCATCGAGCGGCTGAGCTGCGGTCGGCTCACCCGAGATGATCTGGACTGGTTGCGCGAACGACTGCAGCAGGGTCTGCAAGGCAGCCGCGCCCGGGCGGCCAGACAGTCTCTCGACGGCGTCGAAGCCCTGCGCGGGGTCATGCGAGCCCACCACGCCGACTCCGCCGTCTACCTGGCTCGGGAGGAGTACGGCCTGCCGGACAGGATCAGGTCGGCGGCCATCGAGATCGACTTCGTGTTCGGGGACCGAGACGGAAGCGTGGGCCTGGACGACCTCGGCGCCGCGCGGCAGCGCTACGCCCTCCTCCGGGGGCCCATCGCGTGGAACCGCCTGCTCGTCGCCGACGAGGTCGAGCGGGCGCTGTTTCCGGGACGGGTCCTGAATTCGACCGAGGGCCCTCGACTGGAGCCCCATGCGTGGCTTTCGGACGGCCCCGACCGGTTGGCCCCGCTCCGCCGGCTCCTCACCGTGGTCGATGACGCAACCCTGGCCCGAACCTACGCCAACGCGGCGGCCAGGTCCGAGACGCTCGGTCATCGGGAGCGAGACCCGGAGCACCACCGGCTGCTCCGGGAAGGGATGATGCTGATGGGACAGGAGATGAGTCGCCGACGAAGCGTCCGCCCCACCCTGAGCGACATCGCTCGGATCGGCCGCAGTGATCCCGGCATGCGCCTGTACCTGGACACCGCCCTCCAGATGTCCCGCCGACTCCACCCCGACCGGATCCTGACTCCCTTCTTTGCAGCACCGACCTAGACATCGGTCGACCGACCGATGCCGCCGCCGCGCCCGAAGCGAGAGTCTCGGGGCATGAGTTCGCGTCGATCATGGCTGTTGGTGGGCCTCGCGGCCTGCGCCGACCCCATCGAATATGCACCTGCCGACCCCGTCCCTCCGGGGGACGAAGAGGCAGACGTCCTGAGCTTTCGGCCCCCACGCGTCGCGGTCCAGAGCGGGCCGGGCCAGGTCCGCGTGGTCGAGATCGAGCTTCGAAGCGACCGAGCGATGACCGTCGACGGCGCAGCCTGGGAGGGCGACGAAACCTGGGACGTGCGCGCGAGCGCCTCGTTTCCGCTGAGGGTGGACGGCGCTCGGTCGATCCAGCTCGAGCTTCGCACCGGCCTTCCCGTCGCGGGTGGCGAGCTGAGCTTCTGGAGCGAGAACCGGGCCCTCGCTCGGCTTCCGGTCGATCGCTGGGAGGCCCCTTCCCTCGAGCTGACGCCCAAAGTGGCCCGGGGTGTCGGCGTGGTGGGCAGTCGGCTCCGGCTCCCTCTTCGGCTGCGCCGTCGAGCCGGCAATGGGGCCCAGATCCACTGGCGCGTGGTGGCGGACGATGCCCTGGTCGTGAGCCCGCCGGCGCCGATCCAGCTCGGCGAAGACGAGCTCCGAGAGCTGACCCTGTTCGTCGAAGCCACCCGGCCAGGGGACTGGGCGCTGCGGATCGGAGCCGTCGCGCCCAGAATGGAGGCGTGGGCCGAGGCGCAGCTTCACTTCGAAAGCGCCGAGGCCTGGCAGCTGGAGGTCTTCGCCGATCCCGACCGGAGCTCGGCGCTGCTTCGTGACCTCCGGGCCTTCTCGGCCTGGTCGGAAAACGGAAGCGCCGAGCTCGAGGGCCGAACCCAGCGCCTGGTGGGGCCGGTCGACGACAGCACAGAGCTCTGGTTGACCTACCTCGAGGACTGTCGCTCGGCGCCGAGCGGTCTGCTGACCGAGCTCTTCGGCGCCACCCTGACCAGTCTCGTCCCCGGCTCGGCCGAATGGCGAGAGGTGGTGGAGGAGGTGTGCGCCGGTCGAGGCCCCTTGGATCTTCGATGGACCATGGAGCAAGGGGGCGAGCGCGCCGAGGGCCGGGCCCAGCTCGAGCGCCGCGACGATCGCGTGCGCTTGGGGCGCTGGAACGCAAAGACACGACGCTTCGAGGTCGCGCCATGAGAGCGGCCGGCCTGTCCCTGCTCGTGTTCGCCGCGTGTGGAAGCGAAGCGCCCTGTCCTCCTCTCCCGTCTGCCGAGCCCCTGCAGCTGGGTCCCGAACGCGAGCCCCGGCGGATCGAGGTTCCCCAGGGCTGGACCGTCACCGCTTCGGTATCGGGTCCCTTCGCGTGGCGAGCGGATACCGCAGAGCTCCTCTGGGCGTCCGACGGCTACGCCGAGGGTCGGCTTCGCCTGCGGTTCACGGACCCGACTGGCCGATGCCCAGCGACGGTAGCAGAGCGCGCGATCCAGGCCTCGACCTTCGAGCGCCCGCGCCTGAAGTGGGTCGACTCGAGCTTTCCCGACGAGCTGCCGGCCGGGACGGCGGTCGGCGTCGAGCTGCGGATCCGGAACGAGGGTTGGACGGGTCGATGGCTGCCGGCCGCCCAGTGGCAGGGGACGGGGGCGGCTCTTCGAACCGAGGGACCCACCTGGGTGCCGCCTCTGGGCCTCGCGATTCAACGGGTGAGTCTGGTGGCCGAGGGGGGCGCCTTCGCCGGCCGTCTCGGGTGGGAGGACCTCGGCTTGGAAAGAAGCTGGCGTGGCGAGGGGCTCGTCCCTCGCCTGACCGCCCGCGGAAACCTCGACTTCGGCGAAGTGCTGGTGGGCGACCTCCTCCGCGAGACGGTGGTTCTCCAGACGCTGAACGAGCCGGTGGAGATCGTCCACATCGAAGGACCGAGGGAGGGGCCTTTCGAATGGTCGGCCCCCACTTTCGTAGACGGCACGGGAGAGCTCTCGGTACGGTTCGCGCCCGACCGGCCGGGCGCCTGGTCGGAACGGCTTCAGGTCTGGTGGCGAGGGCGGGAGCGGATCGAAGTCCACGAGCTGCGCGTGTCCGGATGCGGGAAGAGCTGCGACGAGCTGTGCCACATTCCGGGTGCGAGGGCGAGCTGCGGGGGTGGCTGTCGGATCGAGCGCTGCGAGGACGGCCTCTTCGACGCCAACTTGCGCCTCGACGATGGCTGCGAGTGCGCCGACGGAGTCGACCCGCCCGGCGACTGCGCCCGGGCCACGAAGCTGGAGGAGATCCGCGACGACGGTTCTCGCGTCTCGGCCGACGGCATCCTGGCGGGCTCGAGCGACCGGGACGTCTTTCGCCTGATTGCGGCGGACGGCAGCAACTTGTTTCGCGAGCACTTCGATCTCCGGGTCGAAGTGGAGGCCGATCCCGGCGTCGAGTTGTGTGTCCGGCGTGCCCGCGGCCGCTGGCCCCTCGGCAGCTGCGCGCCGGCCGAGCTCGAGTGCGGCCCTAGGCATCGCTTCGAGGGGCGCTTCCTCAGCGACGACACGCAGACGCTTTGGCTCCACTTGCGCAACCGGGCGCCAAGTTGCGCCGCCTACCGGGTTCGAGTGTCCAACGGCTGAAGACGAGCTTGCACTAGGTTGGGCGCCACCCCATCATTCGCCGCCATGGGCCGTCGCATGGTGTGGGCGCTGACGCTCACTTGCGCCTGTTTTCCCGCGGGCTGGCGCGGGGCCGAGCCGCTCTATCTGGCCAGCAACAACTCGCCCTTCGACGTCGGACCCTACCTCGTGAAGATGGGGCCCGAACGAATGGCGGTCGTCCTCGAGCATTCGCTGGAGAGCCCGCCCACCGTGATCTGGTGGGTACAGGAGCCCGGGGTCGAGGTGACGCCCGACGTCCGAAAGCGACTGAGGGCGCAGTCCCGGGATGGCCTGTGGGTCGCGGTGCTCGACGAGCTACCGAAGGACCTGGAGGTGAGCTACTTCGTCGACGCGGAGGTCGGCACGACCGAGGTCCACCGCTTTCGGTCGAGCCGGAACCGGGGAGAGCCCTTTCGCTTCGCGGCCCTGGGCGACACGCGAAGCGGTCACCGGGTCCATCGGGCCCTGGTCGAGGCCATCGCCAGAGAGAACGTCGACTTCGTCGTGAACAGCGGCGATCTCGTCGAGACCGGCGGCTATCGGGACCAATGGAATCTGTTCTTCGACATCGAACAGCCCCTGATCTCTCGGGCGCCGCTCTTCGTCGCGGTCGGCAACCATGACACCTCGCCGCGCAAGCTGTTCCGGCGCTGGTTCCTGCTCGCGGACTGGGCGCAGGACAACCGATATTTCTACCACGACTGGGGCGACCTGCGGATCATATGCCTCGACACGGAGCTCGAGCTGCGGCCCGGCTCGGCCCAATATGCTTTCCTCGATCGAGTCCTCGGCGACGCCGTCCGAAAAGACCTGCTGCTCGTCCTCTCTTTTCACTATCCGCCCTACTCCTCAGGCGCCCACGGCCCCAATCCCGGTCTGCAGGAGATCTTCGACGTCGTGGGACCCAAGTATGGCGTGGAGCTGATCCTGAACGGACACGACCACAACTACGAGCGCACCAAACCCATCGAAGGTGTGACCTACATCGTGGCGGCTTCGGGGGGCGCGCCCATCCGGCGGCTTCAGCCGAGCCCGTGGAGCGCCGCCGTACGCACCGAGCCCCACTTCGTTCTCTTCGACGTCGAGCAGGGACACTTGGTCGGCCGAGCGATCAACCTAGACGGCAACGTCTTCGACGACTTCATCATCGAGCCGGTCGCCCCTCGGGCCTCCTTCTGATGCTGCGGCTCGCGCTCGTCCTCGGGGCGATGACCTGGTGCGGAAGCGCAGGCGCCCAGGGCACCGAGACCGCCACCACCACCGACATTCGCGCTGACCCGGCTCGGCGGCTCGATCCGGCGCGGGTAGCCCTCGACGCCCCAGCCGGCTTCCTGGAGGTGGCCTTCGTCCCGCTCTACGTCACCATCTACGCCTTGGAGCGGTACTCGCTGTTCGAGCGGATCCTGGATCTGTTCACCAACGAGGCCCAGACCATGGCCTACCTGCCGATCGTGATCCCGGCCGGGCGCTCGGGTCCTGGCTTTGGAGGGCTGTTCGCGTATAACGCACCCCTCGGCTCCCCCAACCGCCTCATCGTGTTGGGATTCGCCAACGTGAACGGCGACTGGACGGCAAGCGTGGATGGAGGGCTGCGCCTCCCCTTCGCCAGCGGCCGGGCCGCCTCTTTCGGTGTGGGCGCGTCGGTCGATCGCGACCAGCAGTTCTTCGGCATCGGCACCGAGTCCCGGAACGCGAGCGACTTCCTTCTCCGGCAAGAGAGCGTCGACGTCGAGACCAGCCTGACCCTCTTGTCGCCTGCGGTTCCGGTCCTGACCGCCGAAGCCAGCCTCGCCTACCGGCGGCGCAGCCTCGGCGCAGGCGAGGGCGGCGGCACGCCGGTCTTCGACCGGAACGCGCCGGTTCGGGCGCCCCCTGGCTTTGGGCAGACCCTCGACTACCCCGAGCTCGGCCTCCAGCTCGGGGTGGATACCCGAGACAGCTTCGGTCTGACCTCGCGGGGCTTGGTACTCGAGAACCGAGGCCGCCTGACCCAGGACCTGAACTCCGGCGGCACCGGAGGGGCCACGCTCTCTTCCGAGTTTGGGGTCTGGGTCCCGCTCCTGCCCCGCAACCGAACGCTCTTCTTCCGGGTTGGCGCGGGCGCCTCGGTGCCGTTTCGAAATCGCGACGACATCCCCTTTCATTTCCTCCAGAACCTCGGGGGCGCGGAGCGTCTTCGCGGCTACCCCGACAATCGCTACGTGGACGAGCTCTCGTGGTGGAGCAGCCTGGAGTATCGCTGGTTCTTCTATGAGTGGGCGGGGACCGGAGGCGGTTTGGTGAGTACGCTCTTCGTCGACGTTGGTCAGGTGGGCCAGGACCTGGAGGATCTCTTTCGGACCAGCGGACGTGACTTTCCCTGGTCGGCCGGCATCGCGCTCCGCGTGGAACAGTCCTTGATCATGCTTGGTCGCCTGCAGCTCGGCTTTTCTCCCGAAGGCGTTCAAGTGAGTTTCGCGATCGGAGACCTGCTGTGATTCGGATGGTCTCGCTCCTCCTGCTCCTCGGGCTCGGGTCGGCCTGTGCCGGTCCCGACTGGCGTCGCAGCCCCCACGACGTCCCGTTCCAGCGAACCCCGCCCCCCATCCTCCATCGCGCCTTCGAAGTCGCACCCCGGTCCGAGGCGGTGGAGGTCGCCCGTCACAGCGCCGTTCGCCCCCTGGGAGGACTCTTCAGTCCGGGGGCGTACGTAGACCGGGCCGGAGGCGAGCGGCGGGCCTTGGACGTGAACGCCTTCGGTCAGGTCACGGACTCGACCTGGTTCACGAACCGGATCGGCCGAAGGCCCTGGACCCCGGATAAGCTTCGCCGCGGCCCCAACACCATTGAAGGGCCAGCCGACGGTCCCCTCCTGATTTTGGGCGGAAAGCTCGAAGGCGTGGCGCCGGGCTTCGTCGTCGAGGATCGGTTGAAGCGACGCTTCGTCGTGAAGCTCGACCACCCTGCCTATCCCGGACTGGGCTCCGGTGCCGAGCTGGTCGCCACCAAGCTCCTCCACGCGATCGGCTACAACGTCCCCGAGAATTACGCCGTGACCTTCGATCTCGACCGACTGATCCTCTCGCAACACGCGACGACGGCGGACGAGTTCGGCCGCGAGATCCCGCTGACGCAATCGATGTTGGACGACATTCTGAGCAATGCGAATCCGTTTCCAGATGGGACGGTGCGGGGCTTGTTCAGTCGCCTCATCGAGGGTCGGGTCCTGGGCCCCTTCGAGTTCGAGGGCTCTCGCCGTGAAGATCCCAACGACCGGATCCCCCATCAGCGGCGGCGCAGTCTTCGGGCCTTGCGGATGTTCTTCGCCTGGCTCAACAACACCGACGCCCGAGCCTCCAATACGCTCGACGTATTCGTCGAGGCCGAGGGGGCGGCCGGCATGGGCTTCGTTCGCCACTATCTCCTCGACTTCGGCGACGCCCTGGGATCGGCGGGAACCGAGCCCAAGTACATCGCCGAGGGCTACGAAAATCTGGTCGACCTGGAGTTCATGGCCTACGGACTCTTCTCTCTCGGCGCCTACTACCGCTATTGGCTCCCGGTGCAGCGCTCGCCCTTCCGAGCCGTCGGGACCTTCGAAGCCAAGGTCTTCGACCCGGTGTGGTGGCGCCCGGCCATTCCCAACCCCGCTTTCCTCGAGATGACCGAGGAGGACGCCTACTGGGCCGCGTCGATCCTCGCCCGCTTCGGCCCTGATCTGGTAAGCGCGGCCGTCGACGCGGCAGGCTACGAGGGCAACGCCCGAGCCTGGGTCCTTCGGGTGTTGCTCGAGCGGCAGTACAAGCTCATGGAGTGGGGCTTCGGCGATCGGCTAGCCTTGGAGGACCATCGAGTCGGGGAAGAGCAGATCGAATGGACGGACCTGGAGGCTAAAGTCGGGCTCGTCGTCCCAGCGCCAGGGGCCTACACCTGCACCCTGGTGACGGACAAAGGCCCCAGCCCCCCCCAGACCCACGACCGCCCTCGCTGTGCGCTCGGCCCGCTGCGGGCCGCGATCGCGGAGGCCAAGGATCCCTTCGTCCGGCTCGAGCTGCGCCGGCGCGGACCGAAGCGCCTTTACGTGCTCCATCTACGCCGCACATCGACAGGGCTTCTCCCGGTCGCGATTCAACGCTGAAAGCTCCAGCCAGACCTCGAACAGCCGATGAAGAGCGCGTGAGCCACGTGCAGCGTCGGCACCCACGCTTCGAGGCCCGAGAGCGGGTTCGCCTGGAGCTGGACGGTCGCGCCTCCTTCGAGGAACTATGGACCCGGGACATCAGCCGAGGTGGGATGTTTGTTCAGACCGATGAACCTCCGCCCCTGGGAACACAGGTCAATGTTCAGGTGGAGACCCCCGACGGCGAAGTTGGACTGATGGGCGAAGTCGTCCACGTCCTCGATCACCTGACGGCTCGGCAGTTCGGCCAAAGGCCTGGCATCGGCCTCCAGTTCGCGCCCGTCGACGACGAAAAGCGACGCGCCATCGAGAGCTATGTCGATGGTCTGTCGCGTCGATTGGAGCAGACCCTATCCTTGGACGAGGACGACGCTCAGGCGCTTCAAACCGCGGTCCGGGCCCTCTTCGCGGGCTACGAAGAGAACGACGTCTACGCCGCGGTCGGCGTCGGGCCCCTCGACAGCAGCACCGTGATCAGACGACGCGTGGAGGAGCTGCGAGGCCGGCTGGAGGCGCCACCTCCCAGTCTCAGTCCTCCTCAGCTGGCCCGCGTCGAGCGGGCGCTTCGGCTGCTCGAGAAGATCTCGGCCCTCCTGCAGGACGAGGACCGGCGCCTGGAGTACGACCTCCGCCAGGGCTTCGTGTTCGCCAAGGAGCGGATGCAGGGGCAAACCATAGAGCGCATCGAGGGCATGCGAGCCACTTGGCACCGCCTGTACCCCGAGCGGGTCCGGGAGGCGGAGAAGCACGCCCGAACGGCGCTCGAGTACGAGACACACAGGGAGTTCGAGAAGGCGATCACAGCCGGTATGGCATCCTTGCGCTACGACCCATTCAACCATGCGCTGGAAGAGGCAGTCGTTCGGTGGCGCGAGGCCGCTGGGATCCCGGAAAAAGCGCCCAGCCCTGAAGACTCGGTTGCCAATTCCCTCTCGCTGGGAAAATGACGCCCCGATGTCGGACTTCCGGACGGGGAGGCACGCAGTCGAGGCCAGCAGCCTGATAGGGATGCCCCAGCTCGGCCTCAATGGGCTCAACGAGAACTGGCTCATGAAGGAGGCAGGTCATCGGCACTGGATGGCCATCTGCGGCCAGGCGGGCGTCCAAAGCCACGAGATCATCGACGGACAGGGGCACCGTCTGTACGCCGCCTTCGTCGGCATCGAGTGGGAAGGCGATCCTCTAGGAGGCGTCGGCGAGAACGACCGTCTAGACGTGCGCACGGAGCTCTGCCGCTTTTCGAGCAAGCGCTTCTTCTCCCACAACCGCTTCACCGCCAGCTCTGGATCCGCGTTCACCTTCCAAATGGTATCGATCTTCGTGAAGAAGCCGGTCTTCGACGACAACCGCACTCTCGCCAGTGGTCAGCCCGACCCTCTTCGCGCCATCGAGCAAACCGACACACCAGAGCCGGCGCGACGACTTCAGGACGACTGGAAGAGCCTCAAAGGAGAGCCCGTCGAGTCCTCGGACCTCAGCATCGTCCATCACGTTTGCCCCACCATCGAATTCAACGGGGCGCGGATGCTCTACTTCGCCAACTTTCAGCTGATAGTGGATCAAGCGGAGTGGAACGCGCTTCCGAATGAGGACATGCAATTCGCCTCCACCGAGCGCCGGCGCATGTTCTTTTACGGCAACGTCAACTTCGACGACGTGCTGGAGGTCCGCTTTCACAACGTCGACTGGGGCGGCGACGTTCGCGCCCACCGCGCCGACTTGGTCCGCAAGCAAGACGGCGCCCGCCTCGCCGTCATCGAGACCCGAAAGCGCCTCCAAAAGCCAGACTA
>CAYZFR010000038.1:0-26131 GCA_964477875.1 uncultured Myxococcales bacterium | reverse complement strand
GTGGTCGTCGATGGCTCGGGCCGAGACGTCCTCCACCACCGCTTCCGCCAGGGCGCGCACGCCCCGGGCCACGGTGAGCTGGGTGCGGGTCTCGTCGACCGAGACCAGAAGGGCGTGCCGATCGGGTTCCTCGTCGAGGCCGAAGGCGGTGAGTAAGGGCCGGGGGCCGGAGTCGAACTCGGCCACCGAGAGGCCGGCCTCTCGAAAGGCGGTTCGGAGCAGAGCGACACAGCCATCGTCGAGGTCGGGGGACAGGCTCACAAAGCCCCGGTAGCCTTCCTCTTGGCCCAGAGCCTCGCGGATCGTCTCGTGGATGCAGCGGGCCAGCTCGACCAAGAGCTCGTAGGCCGGAACCGTCTGGTCGCCGAGCTGCACGCTGCCGCCTCGCGGTCCCCAGTCGACGGCGGGAGAGGAGGGGTCCGAGACCGCGCCATCCCGGACCGACAGGAGGATCTCCATGGGGGCCACCGCGGACTCCAGGCTCTCTTCGGCCCGGCGCTCGGCCCGGGGGCCAGCCACCCGGCGCCCATCGGGCAAGACCGCGACCAGGGCGGGGAGGCCGATGGCGGGGGTCAGCCAACGGAACTCGCGATGCTCGAGCGTACCGATCCGTACTCGGCGGGCGTCGACGTCGATGCCGACCGCTCGGACCTCGTCCTCGACCAGGTCCGCCGAGCGGTCGTGAGGAGCCGGCTCTTGGAGGCCCGAGCTCAATCTGATTTGCGGATCGGTTCGAACCGCTTCGTCCTCCGTGGTCTCCAGCGTTCGATCGTCATCGTGGAGTTCGGGAAAGCCTGAGCCGAGATCGACGTCCACGTCGACGTCCCCGTCGGTGGTGGCCTCCGCCGGCGCTGCGCCGGAGGGAGCGGTCTGGCTCATCTCGGTGACGGCTTCGAAGGCGTCCCGTTCTCCGGATAGGGTCTGGGCGTCGTCGTCGTGCTCCCCTGGCCACGGGCCCAAGTCACCGGTCGGTTCATCGGCCGCGGCATCGGCCTCGGTTGCGGGCAGCGGCTCGCCTCGGGGCGCCGGCGGCTCCCCGGCGGGCACGTCGTCCGTGGACTCCTCCAGGGGCGGAGTGCGAGGGCTGCTGTCGAGCAGACCGGCGAAGGAGGTCTCGTCGGCGCCTTGCGACGGGGGGGCCACCTCTTCGATCCGAGTGGCTTCGTTCCATCCCGGGTCCATGGCCGGCTCTTCGAAGCCGACCGCGTCTTCGAACTCGAGGTCGACGTCGTCCGGCTCGGCCTCCGGCTCCGCGCCTTGCCCCAGATCGGCCGAAGCCGACTCGAAGGGGGGCATCGTGGTCTCGGAGGGGATCCGCGGCTCCGTCTTGGCGCTCCTCGGCGCCGGCTCCGGCACTTCGCTCGGGGAGCGCAGCGGTCCCGTCGCCGAGACCCCCGAGTAGTCGGCGACCGGCCAACTCGGGGCCAGGTCGCCGGTCGCCCAGCGGTGGCGAAGGATGTCCGTCGTCGTGCCGGGGAGCTTCAGCGCGAGAGGGGTGGGTGCAAGCGGGCCTTCGCCGTGGGCTTCGACCATCCGGTCGACGACGGCTCGAGCCTCCTCGTCGAGATCGCTGAAGCGAAGGCCCATGCCCGGGCGTTCGTCGGTACGGACCGAGACCACGACCCCGTTTCCTTTGAGGGCGACGCTTCCGTCGGCGAGCTTGAGCTCGAAGTGAACTTTGGTGCCGGCGGCTTTTGGCGAGCGGGTGCGAACGAAGAGACCGGCCGAGGAGACGTGCTCGGCGTGCCGCTCGATGAACTCGTCGAGTGTCTCGTGGCGCAGGGTGACCCTGAGCGTCACGGTCTCCGCCGACCCAGACATCCTGTCGCACCATACCCCGGGACGCCCCGGGCGGAAAATTCACGGCCAGCGGCCCGGATCAGGCCCCCGCCTCCATTTGGCGCCGGACCTCGGCCAGGCCCTGGTCCAGGCTCTGGGCGGGACCGCCGCCCTGGGCGAAGTCCGGCCGTCCGCCCCCCGAGCCTCCCATCGCGTCCATGGCCGCCTTCACCAGCTCGCCGGCATGGACCCGCCCCTTCAGATCCTTCGTGGCCGCTACCAGCATCGCCACCCGGTTCTCCTCGGTAGCGGTGAGGACCACCACGCCACTCTGGAGCCGGTCTCGGAGCTGATCGGCTAGATTGCGCAGCGACTTCTTCGGGGTTCCGTCGGCTTGCTTGAAGAGCACGGGGACACCGCCGATGGACTCGACTTCGTCCTTGGGGGCGGCGCCACCGAGCGCGGCCTGGGTACGGGCCTGCTCCAGCTCTCGCTCCAGCTCCTTGTTCCGCTGCTGGAGCCTTTGAACCCGAGCCCCAAGCTCCTCGGGTTGGGTCTTCAGCGCCGACGCCGCCTCCCGGATGATCCGCTCGCGCTGGCGCATCCAGGCCAGGGCTCTGTGGCCGGTCACCGCCTCGATGCGCCGGACCCCGCTCGCAACCGCGCCCTCGGAGACGATCCTGAACGGTCCGATGTCACCCGACCGCGCGACATGAGTGCCGCCGCACAGCTCCAAGGAGTCTTCGCCGATACGCACCATGCGGACCTCGTCGCCGTACTTCTCTCCGAAGAGCATCACGGCGCCGGCCTCCTTGGCGTCGTTCATGCTGCCCCTCTTCACCTCGGTCTCTGCGTTGCGGAGCACCATCTCGTTCACCCGATTCTCGATTCGCTCGATCTCGTCCTCGGTGACCGGATCGAAGTGAGAGAAGTCGAAGCGGAGGCGGTCCGGCGCGACCAGGGATCCCTTCTGCTGCACGTGGGCGCCCAGGATCTCTCTGAGCGCCAGATGAAGAAGGTGGGTAGCGGAGTGGTTCCGCATCACGTCCTGGCGCCGCGGTTCGTCGACCGTGGCCCGAGCCGGCTCCCCTACCCTCAGCTCGCCCTCCCTCACGCGACCGTGGTGGACGATGAGCTCCGGCAGCGGCTTGGAGCTCCCCTCCACCACGAACAGGCCGGAGGGGAGGCTGAGTCGCCCCTCGTCGCCGATCTGGCCGCCGGACTCGCCGTAGAAAGGGGTCGCGTCCATCAACACCGCCGCCTCTTCGCCCTGGGGAACGACGTCGACCGCTTCGCCGTTCACCACCAGGGCCCTGATGCTGCCCTCGCCCTCGACCCCCTCGTAGCCCAGGAAGCGCGTGGGGCCCTCCTTCTCTAGGAGCTGGAACCAGACCGCGTCCACGCTCTGCTCCTTGTTGAGCTCGCCGCCCCTTCCTTGGGCCTGCTTGCGGCGGACTTCGGCCTGCGCCGCCTCCTCGTCCACGGTCTGCCCGTTCTCTTCGGCGATGACCCGGGTGAGATCGATGGGAAATCCGTAGGTGTCGTAGAGCTCGGCCACGAAGCCGGCATCCAGGGGCTGCCGGGCCGACATCCGATCTTCGAGGAGCTTGAGGCCCCGGTCGAGGGTCCGACGAAAGGAGGCCTCTTCGCTCGCGGCGACCTTTTCGATGAGAGCCGACGCGCCGGCGAGGTGGGGATGGGCTGGCCTCATCTCCTCGACGACGGCGGCGCACGCCCGATCGAAGAAGGCCTCGTCGAGGCCCAGCTGCTTGCCGTGTCGAATGGCGCGCCGCATGATCCGCCGCAGCACGTAGCCTCGACCTTCATTCGAGGGCTGGACTCCGTCCGCGACCAAGAAGGCGGTGGCGCGGGCGTGGTCGGCGATGACCCGATGGGAGACGTGCTGGCGCTCGTCGACCCCGGACAGCTTCGAGATCTCTTCGAGCAGGCGCTGGAAGACGTCGGTCTCGTAGGTCGACGCCTTTCCCTGCATGACCATCGCCAGGCGCTCCAGGCCAGCTCCGGTGTCGACACAGGGCTTCGGCAGCGGCGCCAGCGGGCCCTCGGCCTCGGCCCGCTCGAACTGCATGAAGACCAAGTTCCAGATCTCGAGCCAGCCCTCCGATTCCCCGATCTTTTGCGCGTCCCAGATCCCCGGGTCGAGCGGACCACCGAAGTAATGGATCTCGGAGCAGGGCCCCTGCGGCCCGGTGTCCCCCATTTGCCAGTAGTTGTCCTTGCGTCCGAAGCGAAAGATCCGATCCGGGGCCACGCCCACCCTCGTCCAAAGCTCCGCCGCTTCCTCGTCGGGGGGGATCTCGTCGTCGCCCGCGAAGACGGTCACCGCCAGGCGCTCGGCCGGTAGGCCGAGGACCCCGGTGACGAAGCCCCAAGCGAAATCGATCGCCTCCGCCTTGAAGTAGTCGCCGAACGAGAAGTTGCCGAGCATCTCGAAGAAGGTGTGGTGCCGCGGCGTGAAGCCGACGTTTTCGAGGTCGTTGTGCTTGCCTCCTGCCCGGAGGCAGCGCTGCGAGGAAGTCGCCCGCTTGTAGGGGCGGGTCTCCTTGCCGGTGAAGGTGTCTTTGAACTGCACCATCCCCGCGTTCGTGAACAAGAGCGTGGGATCCTTCGCGGGGACGAGCGGGCTGGAGGCGACCCGCTGGTGTCCGCGGGCCTCGAAGAATTCGAGGAAAGCCTCTCGGATCTCGTCCGTAGACTTCATGAGTCCGATGATGCGCGCTCTCCCCCCCCGCCTCAACGAAAGACTGCTCCGCCTGCGCGGGGGCGCATTCGGTGTAGATCAAGGTGGTCATGAGCTTTCACGAGTGTCCGGCGTCGGACGGCGAGACCGAGTTCATTCCGCTCCCCGCTCGCTGAGCAGTCGGCACAGCACCTCGGCGACGGGCCCGTAGAGGGCCTCCGGTATCTCTTCTTCTTCTTCCAGCCGATGGAGCTGGCGCGCCAGGACGGCGTGCCGGACCACCGGCACCCTGGCGCGACGGGCGAGGACCCGGATCCGCAGCGCCTCGGCCTCTCGACCTCGGGCCAGGACCCAGGGGGGATCGGGGCGCTCTCGGTCATGGGCCAGGGCGACCGCGTAGTGGGTGGGGTTGACCAAGACCACCGCCGCCGATGCGACTCGGCGCTCGAGGCTCTCCTGCAGGAGACGGCGTCCGCGCTGCCGGCGCTCCTGTTTGGCTTGGGGATCGCCTTCTCGCCGCTTCGTCTCCTCCTTCAGATCCTGAAGGCTCATCCGGTGGCGACGCCGGTGGGCGCGCCGGGTCCAGAGGACGTCGAGCATGGCCCAGGGAAGGCCGAGCAGCACCACCGCGCCGGCCAGGCTCGCCAGCGCCAAGCGAGGCCGGCCGAGCAGCCCCGGTGTGCGCGCCACCCAGATGGCGGTCAGGCCGACCGCGCCCATCCAACCCAGGTCTCGCGCGCCATCGGCCCAGGTCTTGGGCTCGAACAGGCGCTTGACGCCTTTGCTGGGGTCGAGGCGCTCGAAGCTGGCGCGGAGCGCCTTGGGCGCCCAGTTCCATCCTCCGAAGGCAAGGCTGCCGAGCAGCGCCCCGAGGCCGGCCGCGGCGGCGATCCGGGCTGTCCACGCCAGCCCGAAGTGCAGCCATGCCGCCACGATCCCGGGGAGGCCGTCCCGGAGCTCGAGGCTTCGCACGGTGAGGCCGCGCCAAGCCGACAGGTCGGCGGTGAACAGCGCCCCCCCGCCCGCCGCGAGGGCGCCGAGGGCGGCCAGCATGCGGCTTCTTGGAACGTCCCCTCGCTCTCGGGCCGTTCGAAGCCGCTCCGGCGTCGGCTCGTGGCGCTTGTCGCCGCTCACGGCGGCGCCGCCAGGGTCGAGACCAGGTCCACGTAGCGGTCCCAGGCGCCGAGGAGGCCCAGGGCGAACACGGCCACGCCGACCAGGCTCTTGGGGCCGAGGGCGAGGATGAAGGCCTGAAGCCGGGTGGCCCAGCGGGCCATGAGCCCGAAGGCCAGGTCCGTGACCAGGCACGCGCTCATGGCGGGGACGACCAAGGTGAAGGCGGCTTCAAAGGCGGTCGCCCAGGCATCGAGGAGATCCTCGGCCCCGAGCGCCAGTCGTCGCAGGCCCGCCAGCGTGCGAGCGGGGCCGTGGAGCTCGGCGAAGAGGGCCAGGCTCAGGATCTCGGCCAGTCTTCCGAGGGGGGAGCTTCGGTCGGCGGCGTGGGCCGAAAGGACCTCGGCGTGGTGGGTGCCCCGTGCGACGTCGAGCAGCCGCCCAGCCGCTTCGGCGCTCTTGAACACGACGAGGCTGATGCCGGCTGCCCAGGCGCCGGACAGGGCGTCGAAAAGCAGGCGTCGAAAAGGGGGCGCCGGCCCCTGCGGGCCCCACGCGAGCGCGAGGGCGGCGCACAAGCCGACCCGGATCGGGGCGGGGATCCGGCGGGCTCCGAGGAAGGGCGCCAGGGCGCAGACCGGTCCCAGACGGAGCGCGACCCCGAGCGGACCGGCCAGGTCATCCCAAGTCGGCCACATGCTGTAGGCACCGGGCGGCGAGCTGCCCGAACAGCGCCCCATACCAGCGCACGAGGATCGCGAGGGTGGCGAGGATGGCGGCGCTCTTCGGGGCGAAGGAGAGGCTGGACTCCTGGATCGAAGTGACCGCCTGAAACAGGGCGGCGGCGAGGCCGACCGCGCCGCCGATCAGCACCGGCGGGGCGGAGGCGGTCACGACGAGGAGCAGGGTCTCGACGGCGAGTCGGTCCATCAGCTCGCGCTCCCCAGGAGTCCGCTCGCCAGCACCCGCCACCCGTCGACGGCGGTGAAGAGCAGGAGCTTCAGCGGCAGCGAGACCGTGGTCGGCGCCATCATCTGCATGCCGAGGGCCATCAAGACGTTGGCGACCACCAGGTCTACGGCGAGGAAGGGCAAGAAGACCACGAAGGCGATGCGGAAAGCGGCCGAGAGCTCCGAGACCAAGAAGGCGGGGACGAGGATCACAGGCCCGGGCTCGGGATCCGCCGGGGCGAGGAGCGCGAGGTCGGCAGGGGCGGTGTGACGGCGAAGGAAGGCTTCGAGAGGGGCCCAGCCGGCCTGCAAGGCCGCCTGGGCCGCGGTCCAGCGCGCCTCGGGGCGCTCCCGCGCCAAAAAGTCATCCACGTGAGGTTGGGCGCCTTCCAAGGCCTGCTCCAGGGTGGGGGCCATGGTCACGCCGGTGAGGGCGGCGGCAAGGGCGGTCACGACCACGTTCGGAGGGACCTGAGGCGAACCGAGGGCCGAGCGAAGCAACGAGAGTACGACCACGAACTTGCAGAAGGAGGTGGTCAGCATCAGGCCGAAGGGGAGGAGAGCCAGTCCGCCCAGGACCAGGACCCAGCCGAGGGGTTCGTCGAGGCTCAAGACTCGGCCTCCGCCATTTCAGTGATCCGAACCCCGACTCGGCCCTCGATCTCGATCAGGCGACCGCTTCCCACCCAGTGATCCCGGACATAGAGGTGGACCAGGTCGTCGACCGAGGCCGCGAAAGGGAGGACCCAGCCCGGCTCGAGCCGGGCCAGCCGGCCGGCCGTCATCTCCATCCGGTCCAGCTCCAGGCTGACGACGACGGGCATGTCGCCCAGCGGGGCTGGCCGCGCCGGGCCGCCGGTGGCCGGGATGGGCGCAGGCGGGCCTTCCATTCGGGTGGGCTCTCGACCGCTCACGGGTGAAGCTCCTGGTCGAGATGCCCGCCGAGCCGAAGCACCGGCGCCGCAGGGGCAGGCGGGGCTTCGAACCAAGCCTGGCGGCGGACGGGGCCCGCACTCAGCTCGACCTGCCCGCACAGACGACCGTCACGCCAGTGCATCCGAGGGAGGGGCAGCAGGTCCCCGGGTCGAAGCGTCTCCAAGGTGCCGGGGCTCATCTCCACCCTGTCCAGTCGTGGCCGAAGGACCATGGGCCAGCCTTCGATCCGGGCGCGCTGCTCGGGGCTCGGCTCCGCTTCGGTGGCGCTCGGCGCGATCGGTGAGAAGATCCAAAGACGACCTCGCTCCCAGCAGCGCCAGGCCACCTCCATCCTCCACGGCGGCAGGGGCCTCGGCGGCTGCCATCCGGGCTCGAAGCGAACGATTCCGGGCGCCTCGTCCCCCAGCCAGTCGGTCAGCAACCTCGTCAGCACCCAGGCGCCAGCGCCGCAGTCGAAGCGCGTCAGGGGTCGCCGCAGCTCCACCGGGGCGGCGGGTCGGCCCAAAGCCTCGGCCACGGCCCGAGACAGCAGCGTCCCTCGCCAGGCCACTGCCCACCCGCCCTCCAGGATGGTCGTGGCCACGACCTCTTCCTCGGGCGCCAGCGCCGGGGCGGCGCTGGGAGCGGCGGACAGGAGGGCCCACTCCGGCGCTCGGCCCCAGGCCCGGGCGCACGCGTTCCGAAGGCGCGCTTGCTCGGGAACGACCGGAAGGCGCGCGTCACCCAGCTCTTCGAGCTCGCAGCGCCCCCGGCGCTTCGAGAGGGGCTTCACCAGCGACATCGCCGAATCCTCCGGCCGCTCTTGCGGAGGCTGCCCTGCACCCCTCCCGGCTGGAAGTGGAGGTGGACCTGGGCCCCGGCGAAGCGGCCTTCCGCCACCTCCAGAACGAGCCGGGCCTCGGCGGGGGGAAGCGACGGGCTCGGCCCGGCCGAGATGGCCAGGGCGCCCATCGGTCGAAGTCCCGCCTCCGCCTCCGCCTCCGCGCCGGACGGGTTGGAAAGCCGCGGCGCCGCGCCGATCGGGTTGGGTGAGGCCGGAGTCGCCGAGGCGAACACGTCCGGAAAGGGGAGCCGGCGGCGTCGTAGCCCCTGCGCTAGAACGGGAAGGATCGAGACACGCACGCCTACAGGACGAAGACCGACCCCGGAATGGGTCCGCGAAACCCTTTCCGGAGGGTGAGGGGGAAGTTACGCTCGCCGGGCGCGGGCGCGGCGGCGGGCCCGTGAGCGCCGGGCATCCAGCTGTTCGATCGCCTCGGCTTCGGCGCGGCCCCTGAGGGCGCGAGCGCGCAGGGCCTGGATCTCTTCGGACAGCTCCCGTCCGACCGGCAGGCCGTCTTGGGCGACCGCCTCCGTGAGCCGGCGGGCCTCGATCTGGCTCTGCACGGCGGCGAAGCGACGGGCGCGACTCCACGCTTTCATGCGTCGACCAGCTCCGCGAGCGCGGCCAAGGTTTCGGCGGCCTCGACCGGCTCCGCGTCTTGACGGAGGAAGGCCTCGAGGGCGTCGGCCTTCGCCCGAGCTCGGTCGACCGCCGGGTCCTGGCCGGGCGGGAGGAGGCCGAGGCGCACGTCGTCGCGCTCGAGGAGGGCGAGCCAGCTCCGCACCGTGGCCGCCCGCGCGCGCTGCTCTTTCGTGGTCAGCCGATCCATGCAGCGACTCACCGAGCGGACGACGTCGACCGCGGGATGCAGGCCGCGTTGCGCACGGGCGGGATCGAGGACGATGTGGCCGTCGACCAGGCTCCGGATCTCGTCGGCGATCGGATCGTCTTCGTCTTCTTCGAGCACGGTGTGCACCGCGGTCACGGCACCGCGATCGCTCGCGCCGCCGACTTCGACCAGGCCCGCCAGCTCCGAGAAGCTGCGGGCCGGGAAGCCCCGCACGCAGGGGGGCTCACCGAGGGCGGCCCCGAGCTCCCGGGTCGCCCGAGCGAAACGGGTCAGCGAGTCGACCAGCAAGAGGACCCGGCGGCCCTCGGCCCGGAGTCGAGCCGCGATACGGCTTGCCGTCCACGCCGCCTCCAAGCGCAGCATCGCGGGGTCGTCCGAAGTCGCGACCACCACCACGCTCTGGGCGCGCCGAGGCCCCAGCGCCTCCCAGAACTCCCCGACCTCACGGCCCCGCTCCCCGACCAGACCCGCGACCAGGACGTCGTGCCCGGGGGCCCGGGCCAGCCGAAGGAGCAGACTCGACTTCCCGGCCCCCGGACCCGAGAACACGCCGATCCGCTGACCCAGGCCGACCGGGAGCAGGCTGTCGACGACCTTGACCCCGGTGGCCCAGCCGCTGGCGACGGGGCGCCGTTCGAGCACCGACAGTGGGGCGGGCGCTGGGCCGCGGGGCAGAGCGCGTGCGCCGTCGAGGGGGCGGCCCAGCCCATCGAGAACCCGACCCAAGAGGCCGGGTCCGACCGGTATGTTGGGCTGGGCGTCGAGTTTAGTGACCGGGGCTCGGGCCCGGAGGCCCTCGAGGCGCCCCAGGGGCAGGACCCAGGCCGAGCCCCGATCGAGGCCGACCACCCGACCTTCGGGACCTCCGTCGCCGATCTGCAGCCGGGCGTCCAAGGCGGCGCCCGGAAAGCGAACGCGAACGAGGGGGCCCCGGGTTCGCTCCAGCACCCCGACGACGTCCATTCCCTGCCCAGGACGGGCTCGGCCCCAGTCGATCATGGGTCGACCCACAGCTCCCGCAGGCCCTCGGCCTGGGTGCGAGGCGAGCACTGGATGCGGGCGCCCTCCGTCTCGACGAGGCAGCTCCCGGGCGACACGGCCCGGTCGGGCTCGGATCCGGGATGGTGGCGGACGTCATCGGGGTGTAGCCACACCCTGGCCGCCGGATCGGCGGCCAGCTCGAGGGCCCGGCCGACGAAACGAACCACGAGCTCGGGCCGGCTTCGCAGCTCGGCCTCCAGGATCGCCTCGACGGCGGCTACGACGACGTCGGCCAGCCTGCGTTCGAGCGCTGCCCGCGCCTCGGCCCGCTCCGCTTCCGCCGCCGCTTGCGCCCGGCTCGCCGAAGCGCGGATCTGGTCGGCTTCGGCCTCTGCCGCCTCGATGATGGCCCGAGCCTCGCCGTGAGCGCGCAGGGCTTCTCGGTAGATCACCGGGGCGCGTCGCATGGCCCGAGCCTAGCCCTCCCCGAGAGCTTTGGAACCCGTGGCTTCTGGGCTTGCGCCCCCTCGGCGAAGAACGAAGGCTGTTGTGGTGCGAGTCGGCATCATCGGCGCCGGATACACGGGCGAGGTCCTCGCTCGAAGGCTGGTCGCAAACGGGCATTCGGTTCTGGCGGGACGTCGCGCCGCGGACGGGCTGAAGCGGCTGGCCGCGGCCGGCGCCGAAACACGTTCCATCGACCTGGCCGACGGCAGCGGATTGGAGGCCTTCGCCTCCTGCGACGCGCTGGTCCACCTGGCCCCGACCCCCGAGCTCGACGCGATCGCGGCCGAGGTCGGGCGCCTCGCCGAGAGCTTGGCCTCGATCCCGCTCGTCTATGGCTCGACGACCGGTGTCTTCGGGCGCCAGCCGGCCGAAGCGTGGGTCGACGAAGAGACGCCGCCCGGCCCGCTTCAGCCCCGAGGACGCAAGCGGGTCGCCTACGCAGAGGCTTTGTCCGCCGCCGGCTTCACGGTTCGACGTGTCTTCATCGCCGGGATCTACGGCCCCGGGCGCTCGATGTTCGAGAGCCTGCGCCGGGGCCTGATCCTGTTCGAAGGCGGACCGAGTACCAGCCGTATTCACGTCGAAGACCTGTCGGCCATTCTGGAGGGGCAGCTCGGTCCCGATGGGATCGACGGCGTCATCGCCTGCGACGAGGCACCCGCGCCGACCTTGGACGTCGCGCGCCATGCCGCCGAGCTCGCAGGCTGGGATTTGCCGCCCGTGCTGAGCCTCGAGGAGGCCGAGAGCCAGATGTCGGAGATGGCGAAGGAGCTTCGCTTGAACGGGCGCCGCTGCCGCTCGCGGCGACGGCCGCGACTGCTCCCCCGACTTCACTACCCGAGCTATCGGGAGGGGCTGCGGGACTGCCTCCTCAGCTTCGACCCGCGCAGCTGAGCGCCCACACGTGGCCGTCGCTCCGGCTCAACCAGCCTCTCAGCGCGGGCGCCTTCGAGCTGCGAGCCTCGAAGCCGACCACCTCCTCGGGGGCCGGCGGACCGTCGAATCGAAGCTCGACGTCCGAGAACTCCAGCCTGCGCCGAGTCATCTCGTACTGGGCCTTGTAGTAGGCCTCTTTGGCTACGAAGCTCGCCTTGCCCCAGTCCCCTGGAGGCAGCCCGTCGCCGAAGCGCGAGCGCTCCTCGGAGGTCGTGACGACGTTCAGCGTCTCGGTTCGCAAAGGCAGGTCGAGCTCGACGTCGATGCCGACCGAGGTCCAGTTTTGCCGGAGCGCTGCGACCACCACGCAGGCATCTTCACAGTGGCTCAAGGACCCAACGACGGGGCTTGGCCAGGGCAGGCGGCGATCGGCGCAGGGGAGGAGCGGGCCGGCCTCGATCCCCAGCTTCAGGAGCAGACCCCGGGCGAGATGGCGGCCGCAGCCAAACTCTCGCCGGCGCTTCCCGACCGCCCGGGCGACCGCGGCCGCTTCAGCCGGAAGCCAGGGGCCGCGAAAGCTTCGTGGATCTTCGAGGGCCCAGAGAACGCCGGCCGGGATGGGAAGACGCGTCACGCAGGAGTGGGGAGCTTGCGCGGGATGCTGGTCAGCATCTCGAGGGTGATCTCTCGTCGGCGAATCAGCAGGTAGGAGACCAAGACGAAGGCGAGCCCGAAGCCGGTGACCATGCCCTTCATGCCGGCCTCCTGCATCTGCTCCTTCTCATCCACGTATTCGATGGTCGGCTCCAAGATGAGATCGTAGCGGGCCTCGGCGGAGCTGCGCTCGAGCTCTACCTGCTGCCGGGCTTCTTTCAGCTTGGAGGACAGACGACCGACCTCTTCATTGATGTCCTTCTGCTGGGCCAGCAGCTCCTCGTAGGTCGCTTCTTTTTGCGGGAGGACCTCCACGTCCTCCGACTGCTCGCTGATCTCCTTGCGGAGGCTCTTGGCCTCTTGACGGTAGCGGGCGAGGAGCGTCTCGAGCCGGCCGATTTCGGCCCGCGTGTTCACGTACAGGGGGTTGAGCGTCATGCGGGTCTCACCGGTCGAGCCCCCGGCCCCGGACTTGTTCGAGAGCCGCTTGATCTGGTCGAGTCGATTCTCGAGCTCGACCACGTCCGGGTGGCGAGGCCCCTTCCCGGCCGCTCTGGCCTCGGCGAGCTGGCTCTCGATCTCGGCGATCTGGGGAAGGTACGGATTCACCGACAGGGTCTCACTGCGGTCGAACTTGGGCGTCGAGGCCAGCTTCGAGCGTTCGACCGAGAGCACTTGCTCCTCCTGCGCGATCAGCCGTTCGACCTCGCGGAGCCGTTCCCGTTTGTTGAAGAGATCGTCATAGAGCGAGGTCTC
Source organism: uncultured Myxococcales bacterium (assembly GCA_964477875.1). Lineage (GTDB taxonomy): Bacteria > Myxococcota > Kuafuiibacteriia > Kuafuiibacteriales > Kuafuiibacteriaceae > Kuafuiihalomonas. The sequence goes on along the minus strand of CAYZFR010000038.1, from coordinate 13,205 downwards.
GCGCGTGGACACCGCGTCTTGGTGCTCCCGCCGGAAGGCGATCAATTTACGGTCGATTTCGGCGGCCCGCGCCTTCGCCTTCTCGAGCTCGCTGGCAAAGTAGCTCTCCGAGGTCTTGACCATCCGCAGCGCCTTTTCGAACTCGGTGGCGAGATAGTTGTCGAGGTGGGTCTCCAGCCACCGGATCGCGTACTCCGGATCCTTGGCCTTGAACGAACCCGAGAACACGTTGGAGTCGCGGCCTTCCCTGCCGAACTGAAGCAGGACGTTCTGGATGACCTGAATGAAACCCTTGTCGGGGTTCGAGTTCCCCATGCTCTTCAGGGTCTCTCGGATGAGACGCTCGGACTTGAAGTTTCGCTCGGCCTCTCGGAAGAAGACCAGGTTGCTGCCGCGATTGAACGCCTCGCTGAGGCTGTCATTGGCCGTGGGGACCAGGCTGATGGTGAAGAGCGCCTTGCTGGCCCCCGGGTCGACGTAGTGCCAGCCGATGCCCAGGGCCGCGCCCAGCGCCACCATCCCCACGAAGATGTACCATTGATTCATGTACAGCTTCCCCATCCGCTGCAGCCGTTTCAGCAGCGCGACGATGTCGATGGGGGCGTCGGCGGGGTCGGGCGGCACGGCCGCCGCCGGCATGGGCGGAAGGTAGCCGGCCGCGTGAGCGGCGAAACGGGCGTCCGGTCGAGGCGGGACTCCGCCTGGGCCTTGCTGCTCCCAGCGAGCCGGGAAGGCGAGGGCGCTGCTCGAGACCTCGGCCATGGGCGCGTCGGTCTCGGCGTCGCTCCGATACTCGAGCAGCGTTTCTCCGACCTGAATGACGTCGCCGGGCTGAAGAATGACCTCTTCGATCCGACGACTGTTGACGAAGGTGCCGTTCGTCGAGCCGAGGTCGAGCAGGACGTGGTGGCCGTTGCTCCGAAGAATCCGGGCGTGGGCAGACGAAGCTCGACCGTCGGCGACCTGAATGTCGCAGTCGGCGGCGCGACCCAAGGTCGTCTCCTCGTCTGCGAGACCGAGCTTCGCGCCGGTGTCGGGACCGGAGCACACGAAAAGGTGTCCCCGGGGGTCCAGGGCTTCGTCAGGAGCCGCCATCGGGCCCTTGGAGGCTATCCGAAGACGCCCGTCGCTGTCACGGCTTCGATGGCGCTCGCACCGGCGAGGAGGCGACTCGGATGAACCCGGTCTTCGGCGCCCTCTTCGTCATCGGCTTGCTGACGGCCGTGTGGACGGAGCGGGTACCGATGCTGTCCGAGGCCTTGGCCCGAGGGGCATCCCAGGCGATCGAGGTGACCCTCGGCCTGACTGGGCAGCTGGCGCTGTGGCTGGGGCTGGTGGCCATCCTGCGGGAGGCCGGGGCGGTGGCCGAGCTGGGTCGACGCCTGCGACCGGCTCTCAGGCGGCTGTTTCCTCAGGCGGGGGAGGAGGCGCTCGGGCCCCTGGTGCTGAGCATCTCGGCCAACGTCTTCGCGATGGGGAACGCCGCGACGCCCTTCGGTCTGAAAGCGATGCGGGCGCTCGATGCCTCCGGAGCCGAAGGTCGCGCCTTCGCGATGCAGCGCTTCGTGGTCATCATCTGTTCGGGCGTCGCCGTGATCCCGACCGAGATGGTCGGGCTGAGGGCGGCCGAGGGCTCCGCGGCGCCCGGCGCGATCATTCTCCCCACCATCGGGGCGACCTTCTTCTCGACGGTGGTCGGCCTGCTGGTCTTGGGGCGTGGCCCCCAGGCGGATGGCGCCGCCGCCCCGCCCGAGGAGAAGGGACCCTTCCACACTCCCCCCACGAACCCATTGCGTCTCGGGGTGGCGCTCGCCTCCTCGCTGCTCCTCGTGGCCGGCGTCGTGCTTCATCCCCCGGAGCTGCGGGGCCTGAATGATCATTGGATCCTACCCGGGCTCGTCCTCCTCATCGTCGCCATCGGCTGGTGGCGGCGAGTGCGGCTTTACGAAGTGTTCGTGAAGGGGGCCCGGGAGGGGCTCGAGGTGGCGCTCATGGTTGCGCCCTATCTCGTGGCTATCCTGGTGGCTCTGGCTTGGTTTCGGGCCAGCGGCGCCCTGGACGGGGTCGTCGAGACCTTGCGTCCTCTGGTCGAGTTGGGCGCCTTCCCGGCCGAGGCGCTTCCGATGGCCCTGGTTCGCCCCTTGTCGGGCAGCGGCGCCATGGGGGTGGCCGCCGACGTGGTGCGCATCCACGGCCCCGACTCGTTCGTCGGAACGCTGGTGACGGTGATGAACGGAAGCACCGAGACCACCTTCTACGTCCTCGCGCTCTACTACGGCGTGACCGAGCTGCGGCCGCCCGGCCGCTTGCTCCTGGCTTGCCTGATGGCTGACTTCGCCGGCGTGGTCGCGGCCCACACCCTGACGCTGACCCTTCTGTTCTGAGATGGGCGTTGCCACGGACTCGGACGCATCGTAGCCGGTTCGGGTCGCATGAAGATCCACGAGTATCAGGCGAAGGAGGTTCTTCGCCGTCACGGCGTGCCCACGCCCCGCGGCATGATGGTCACCTCGGCCGACAGCGCGGTCGCGGCAGCCAATGAGCTCGGTGGCCTTCCGGTCGTCGTGAAGGCTCAGATCCACGCCGGCGGTCGCGGCAAGGCTGGCGGTGTCAAGGTCTGCAAGAGCCACGACGAGGTTCGGAGCAGCGCGACCGCCATTCTCGGAAAGGTGCTGAAGACCTACCAGACCGGGGACGATGGCCAGCTGGTTCGACGGCTGCTGGTCGAGCAGGGCGTCGAGATCGAACGAGAACTCTACCTCGGTCTCGTCCTGGACCGGGCCCAAAAGCGGGTCGTGCTCATGGGCTCCAGCGAGGGGGGGGTCGAGATCGAGGAGGTCGCCCAGAGCCACCCCGAGAAGATCATGAAGGTCGTCATCGATCCTACGACGGGCCTGATGCCGTACCAGATCCGCCAGCTCGTGTTCGGAATGGGCCTCGGCGCGGCCTTCATCGGGAAGGCCACCAAGCTGTGTCTCGGGCTGTGGGAGGCCTACGAGAAGAGCGACGCCACCATCATCGAGATCAACCCGCTCATCGTGACGAAGGGCGATGAGCTCCTCGCCCTCGACGCGAAAATGAACTTCGACGAGAACGCCTTGTTCCGTCATCCCGATATCGTCGAGCTTCGAGACCTCGACGAAGAGGATGCCAAGGAGATCGAGGCCAAGAAGTTCGACCTTTCCTACATCGCGCTGGATGGAAACGTCGGCTGCCTCGTCAACGGCGCCGGCCTCGCGATGAGCACGATGGACATCATCAAGCACTGCGGCGGGAACCCGGCCAACTTCCTGGACGTGGGCGGCGGCGCCGACGCCGACAAAGTGGCGGCGGCCTTTTCGATCATCTTGCAGGACCCGAACGTGAAGGCCGTCCTCGTCAACATCTTCGGCGGGATCATGAAGTGCGACGTCATCGCCGAGGGCGTCATCGAGGCGGCGAGGCGGCTGAATCTTTCCATCCCCGTGGTCGTGCGTCTGGAGGGCACGAACGTCGCGCTCGGCAAGAAGATGCTCGCCGAATCCGGCCTCGAGCTCACCTCCGCCGACGACATGCTGGACGCGGCCCAAAAGGTCGTCGCCCTCGCAGGAGGAAAGTGAATCATGGCGATCTTCGTCGACCGAAACACCAAAGTCCTGGTCCAGGGCATCACCGGCAGCGCTGGCGGATTCCACGCCAAGCAGATGCTGGACTACGGCACCCGAGTGGTCGGAGGCGTCACCCCGGGCAAGGGGGGACAGCGCTTCGAGGACCGGGTCCCCGTCTTCGATACGGTGGCCGAGGCCAAGGAGAAGACGGGGGCCAACGCCAGCGTCGTCTACGTCCCCGCCAAGTTCTGCGCCGACGCGATCCTCGAGGCGCTGGACGCCGAGCTCGAGCTGGTGGTGGTCATCACCGAGGGCGTCCCGGTTTTGGACATGGTGAAGGTCCGAAGGGTGTTGGACGGCTCCCACACCCGGATGGTCGGGCCCAACTGCCCGGGCGTGATCACGCCCGAACAGTGCAAGATCGGCATCATGCCCGGCCACATCCACCAGGCGGGGCGAGTGGGCGTCGTGTCGCGCTCCGGCACCCTCACCTACGAAGCGGTGGGCCAGCTGAGCGCGCAGGGCATCGGCCAGTCGACCTGCGTCGGGATCGGTGGCGACCCGGTGAACGGCACCAGCTTCATCGACACCTTGGAGGCCTTCGCGGCCGACCCCGACACCGACGGCGTCATCCTCATCGGCGAGATCGGGGGGACGGCAGAGGAAGAGGCGGCGGATTTCATCAAGCACGGCTTCCACAAGCCGGTGGCCGGCTTCATCGCCGGGGCCACCGCGCCGCCGGGCAAGCGGATGGGCCACGCGGGGGCGATCATCTCGGGGGGAAAGGGCACGGCGGCCGAGAAGTTCGAGGCTCTCCGGTCCGCCGGCGTCCACATCGCGCCCTCCCCAGCGGAGCTGGGCACGACGCTGAAGGCCGCCCTGGGCGGCTGACGCGGCGATGGGCGTCTACGATCCAAAGAAGCCAAAGGTGATCAACGCGGTCTCCGTGACCGGCGCCTTGGCCCTGCTCGTCCTGGGGTACCTGGCCTACGTCCTGGTTCCACCGTACTGGCAGATCTTTCAGCTCCAAGGGATCCTCAAGTCGGCCTGCAACGAAGCGTATCGGGAGTGGAACGACGAGAAGGTCGTGGACTACCTGATGCGCCAAGTGCCTAGGACGGGGCTACCCTTGTCCAAGGACAACTTTCGCTTCAACCGCCTCCCCTATACCGCCGAGGAGCGGGTCGAAGAGTTCGGGGAGCGGGCGAATGACCCCCAGATCCTCCAACTGACCGAAGATCGCGGCGCGACCTGCGTCTTCGCCTATCGCTACGCCCGGTCGATCCACTTCCCCATCATCGACCAGGATCTGCCGGTGGTGCACCAGGGCGAGGTCTCGGCGAGTCTGAAGACGGTCCGCTACGACCAGCCTCTCCAGTGCCGCTGCGCCTCGAAGCGGCCCCCCGACCCAGATTGAGCCTTGCGATCGGCGGTCCTTCGGGACAGTCACGAGCCCCGGGTTGGCGCGCGCAGAGCATTTTTTGGGCATCGAGCCCCTCGACACGGAGGCAGTCCTGGCTCTGCTGGCCCGGGCCCGATCCTTTCGCGAGCGCCTGACCCTGCTCCCGCGGCTGGAGCTTGAAGATCGCTGCCTGGAGGGCCAATCGGTCGTCACCCTCTTCTACGAGGCGAGCACCCGCACCCGGGCCTCGTTCGAGATCGCGGCCCAAAAACTTGGCGCCTCCATCGTCAGCATCGCTTCCGAGTCGAGCTCGGTGAAGAAGGGAGAGTCGCTGTGGGACACCGGCCGTACGCTCGGCGCGATGGACCCGGCGGTCATCGTCTGCCGCCACCCCAGCGCCGGCTCTACCCACCTGCTCGCCGCGGGGGCCGAGAGCGTGGGCCGCGCGGCGGTGGTGAACGCCGGAGATGGCGCCCACGAGCATCCGACCCAGGCGCTCCTCGATGCCCTGACGCTCGTCGATCGACTCGAGGATCTGCAGGGCCGGACGGTGGCCATCATCGGCGACATCATTCACTCCCGAGTGGCCCGCTCGAACCTCTTCCTCCTCCGGAAGCTCGGAGCACGGGTCTTGCTCGGCGGGCCTCGCTCCTTGGTCCCAGAGGAGCTCGCCCATCTCGGAGGGACGATCGTACGAGACGTCGACGCACTCATCCCCGAGGCGGACGCCGTCATGATGCTCCGGGTGCAGTTCGAGCGGCTCCACGGGCCGCCGCCTTTTCCCAGCCTTTCGGACTACACGCGAACCTATGGCCTCACCAGCGAGCGGGCGGCTCGGATGAAGCCCGGCGCTTTCGTCATGCATCCAGGCCCGATGAACCGGGGCATCGAGATCGCGCCCGACGTCGCCGACGGGCCGACTTCGGTGGTGGCCCATCAGGTGCGCAACGGCATCGCGGCCCGAATGGCCGTTCTGGAGCGGGCCTGCGGAGGCTCGCGCTCGTGAAGATCGAATTTCAGGACGTCCGGCTCTTCGATCCCGGGAGCGGCCTCGATCAGCCGGGGGCGACGGTGGTGGTCGAGGACGAGACCATCGTCGCTTTCGAGCCCGGCGGCCGGCCGGACCGCCGGGTGAGCGGAGAGGGGCTCGTCCTGTGCCCGGGCGTCGTGGATCTCCGGGCCCACCTGGGTCAGCCCGGCCGCCCCGACCGCGAGACCGTGGCCAGCGGGACCCGGGCCGCGGCCAGAGGGGGCACGACCACCGTCGTCGCCTTGCCCACCACCGAGCCGACCACCGATCGGGTCGAGGTCGTCGCCATGCTGAAGGCCTGGGCCGAAGAAGCGGGTCCCACCCGGGTGCTTCCGGCGGGGGCCCTGACCGTCGGCCGCAAGGGGGAGCGTCTGGCCGAGTTTGCGAAGCTGCGGGCGGCGGGCTGCGTCCTCTTCACAGACGGCAGCCGCCCCATCCGCGATGCCCAGCTCTTGCGCTACGGGTTGGAGACGGCGGTCGACGTCGGCGTGCCGGTCATGACCCATGCCGAGGACGAGACCTTGGCCCAAGGCGGCGTGATGCACGAGGGGCTGGTCAGCGCCCGACTGGGCCTGGTCGGCACCCCCCGGGCCGCCGAAGAGGTTGGCGTGGCCCGGGATCTGGCGGTGGCGGCGTTGACCGGAGCGTCGATCCACCTGGCCCACGTCAGCAGCGCGGGCTCGGTGGATCTGATTCGCCAAGCCAAGCGCCGGGGTGTTCGAGTCACCGCTGACGTATCGCCCCACCACCTGCTGCTCGACGATGGCGCGGTCGAGGGCTACGCGACCTACGCCAAGACCCGACCGCCCCTGAGAGCCTTCAGCGACCGCTGCGCACTGGTGGAGGGCCTGGCCGACGGCAGCATCGACGCCGTCGCCTCGGACCACGAGCCCCGCACCGAGCTCGAGAAGAACGTCGAGTTCGACGGGGCCAGTCCGGGCGCCGCCGCCATCGAGCTGCTGCTGCCGACTCTGACCACCCTGGTGGCGGAGGGGAAGCTGACCCTCGAGCGCGCCCTTGCCGCCTGCACTCGGGCCCCCGCCCACATCCTGGGACGGGAGGATCTCGGACGCCTCTTCGTAGGAGGGCCCGCCGACCTCGTCCTTTTGGACCCCGGCGCCGTCTGGGCGGTCGGTGACGGCTGGCTCAGCCGAGGTCGCAATACGCCGCTTTGGGGCCGGCCCCTTCGGGGCCGCCCCCTGCTCACCATGGTTCGGGGTCGGACGAGCTACGTCGACCCCGGTTTCGAGGAGATCCAATGAAAAGAAATCGCAACGCCGCCCTCGCTCTCGCCGACGGGCGGGTCTTTTGGGGCCGGAGCATCGGCGCCGAGGGCACCGCCTTGGGAGAGGTGGTCTTCACCACCGCCATGTCCGGCTACCAGGAGGTCCTCAGCGATCCCTCTTTCCGAGGCCAGATCGTCACCATGACCTGCGCCGAGATCGGGAACGTCGGCACCAATCCCGACGACATGGAGAGCGAGCGGATCCAGGCGGCTGGTCTGCTCGTCCGCTCCAGTCGGCCGGTGCCCAGCAGCTGGCGCTCGACCGAGTCCCTGCGCGATCATTTGAAGCGAACCGGCATCGTCGCCTTGGAGGGGATCGACACCCGGGCCCTCGTCCTCCACGTCCGGGACAAGGGGGCCCAGATGGGGGTGATCTCCAGTGCGCCCGACGTGGAGGCCCTCGTCGCCCAGGCCCGCGCGGCGCCCGGTATGGCGGGCCAGGATCTGGCCAGGGAGGCCATGTGCAGCTCCGCCTTCGATTGGGCCGAAGGCCCGCACGCCCTGCAGACGGTGGGGCGCAAGGAGCAGGGGCTGGACCTGGGCCCGATCGCAGGCCCGCCCCGGCCGAGGGTGGTGGCCCTCGACTTCGGCATGAAGCGCAGCATGCTCCGTCGCCTCATCGAGGCCGGCGCATCGGTCGAGGTTCTGCCCGGCTCGGCGAGCGCCGAAGACATCCTGGCCCGGAAACCAGACGGGATCTTCTGGTCCAACGGCCCTGGCGACCCGGAGCCGGTGAGCTACGGCATCGAGACCGCCCGCAAGCTCCGGGGGCGCGTTCCCATGTTTGGCATTTGCCTCGGATTTCAGGTCTTGGGGCTGGCCTACGGCGGCAAGAGCTTCAAGCTGAAGTTCGGCCATCGCGGGAGCAACCAGCCGGTGCGAGACAGGGACGGCCGGGTCCGCATCACCAGCCAGAATCACGGCTTCGCCATCGATCCCGAGGGCCTGTCGAAGTCAGGCGTCGCTCGGCCCACCGAGTTCAACCTCAATGACCAGACCCTGGAGGGCTTCGACGTGCTCGAGGATCGGGTGATGGCCGTGCAGTACCACCCCGAGGCCTCGCCCGGCCCCCACGACGCCACCGACCACTTTCGACGCTTCGTTCGGATGTGCGCAGAGAGCGCGTGAGCCCTCCGCGGCGCCGACACGCCCTCGGCTGTCTTCTGCTCTGCAGTTTGGCTTGCGCGCCCGCGAGGCTGGACCAGAGGGTCGCCGCCTACCGGAGGGCTCTCGCGGAGCGGGACGCGGGGGCGCTCCTGTCCGTGTCGGATCCCGAGCTCCGCCGGTGGCTGGACGAGGAGCGTCTCGAGCACTTCTTGGACGAGAATCCCGCCACAGTGGCTCGGGCCTGGACTGAAACCGGCACCGTCACCGCGGTGCGGGCCACGGTAGAGTTCGCCTCCGGGGCGCGACTGCGCCTGCAGCGGCGAAACGACAGGTGGCAGGTCGAAGAGGGTCCCCTCGTCCTCCCCCGGCTGGACACCCCGGAAGCAGCGCTTCGCACCTTCATCTTCGCGAGCCGAGGCCACTTGGGGATGTTGAGGACAACCCTCCCCGAAGCAGCCCGCGAGCGGCTCTCCTCCGACGCTGCGCTCGCCCGGCACTTGACCGAGATCCGCCCGGCCATCGAGGCGCTCGCGGCGGCCCTCCCCCCCGACCCTCACTTCGTCGTCGAGGGGGACGAGGCGCGCCTCTCCCTCGGAGGGGGGAGGGTGCTTCGCCTCCAGCGAGAGGGGAGGCTTTGGCGGATCCTCGACCTCGAGTGATCCGGATGCTCCTCTGAGCTGGGTTGCAAAAGACACCGGGCATGAAGGCGTGTGTCCTCGGCGCGGGGCTGTTCTCGGCCGCCTGTGGCGGTCCGGGGCCCGACGACTGGCCGAATGAACGACCGCTCATCGAGGAGGCGGTCTTCCTGCAGAGCTCGCCGTTCGTCCCCGACGCTCTCAGCTTTGCCCTTCGGTGGCGGGACGGCGACGGTGACTTGAGCAGCGGACAGACGCGGCTTTTCCTCGCGGAGCGCAGGGTATCTACGCTGTCGAACGTCGACCTGTTCTCTCGCCAACAGCCGCCCCTGGAGGCCGAGGCCCGACAGGGTTGGCTGGAGTTCCTCGTTCGGCTCGACGAAACACCGGCGCCAGGGCAACGTCTGGCTTTCGGCTTTCAGTTGGTCGACGCTGCGGGCCAAGTCTCGAATCAGCCCGTCGTCACGCTGCGCGTGCTGAGCGGAGGAAGCTGAATGGAATCGGATGGCGAAGAGATGACCGGAGACATGTACGAGGACGAGAGGCTGGAGCGGGATCGCCAGCGGGGCCGCGTCATGGGCGAGTTCGTGCGCAGGGCCATCGACAACGCCTTCGAGCAGGTTCAGTCCTCGTCGTCCGCGCCCAAGGAGGCGCTGAGCTTCCTCCTTCACCAAGGCGACCGCGGTCGGCGGGAGGTGGTGCGAATCGTCGCCAAAGAGGTGGGCGACTTCCTGCGGGCCACGGATCTCTCCTCGGAGGTCATCAAGGTCCTCACCAGCGTCGAGGCCGACTTCAAGGTCCACGTGAAGTTCAGACGAACCGAGGGCGGAGGCGTGAAGCCGGACCTGGGCGGGGACGTCGACATCCCCGAGCCGGCGAAGGACGGCGAGCAGGAGGTCGAGCATTCGAGCCTGGATCCGGACGATTCTATTTAGCGCCACGGGGGCCGCGGGCTGCGCACCGCAGCAGGCTCTCGAGCCTGAGATTCGGCAGGTCAAAGGAGGCGTGCAGCCCAGGGGCATGCTTCGCCCGGACCAGATCGTAGGCCTGCTCGAGCGATCGACGACCCAGTACGCCATCGTCGAAGATCCGGAGCTCGAGCCCCGGGCCCTCACCAAAGTGCTGGATCTGCCTCCGGCGGACCCCGATCCCGTCGACCCCTTTCTGGAGGTTCTGCGAGACGACGGAGGACGACCCCGGTTGATCCGGGCCCTGCCGCCCGAGACGGTGAGCGCCGCCTTCGAGGCGGGCGCCGAGGCCTTCTCGGCCGGACGTCACACCGAAGCCGTGAGCCTGTACGAAGAAGTCGTGTCCGAGGCGCCCGACTACTTCAAAGGCCACACCTATCTCGGTCGGGCGCGTCAGTTCGCGGGTCGGCCCGAGGCGGCCTTCGAAGCCCTCTCCGAAGCGACCCGACTCAATCCCCTCGACTACCAGGCCCACCTCTTCAAGGCCGACGTCCTGGAGGAGCTCGAAGACGAAGACGGCGCCAGGCGAGCCCTGGTTCGAGCCTATGCCCTCAATCGCACCAATGCGGTAGTCGAAGAGCGCCTGCGCCGACTCCTGCCCGAGCTGGATCTGCGGCTCGCCGATCCCCTGCTGCGGGTACGCCTCGCGATCGAAAGCACCGGCGAGGCGGTCGAGATCCGACTCGGACCCGGAGGACGATGGGCGGCGATGGGGCTCTGCTTGGCCTGCTGGGCCCACGAGCCCGAGTGCAGCAATCGCGCTTCGAAGGAAGCCGACCCTTTGCGGCTGACCATGTACCGCGAGTGCGTGCTCAACCAGGTCGCGATCCTCGCCGCGCGGGACGCGGAAACAACGACTGACGATCGTCGGCTGCTGCAGGCCGTGCAAGAGGGATTCTTGGAGGCGATCCTCTTGTGGGAAGTACTGGCCGAGCGCTTGCCGGCTCTGGTCTTCTTGATGCCGCCCGAGACCCGAGAAGACATCGAGGCCTATATCGACCGCTACGTCTTCGAGTCGTCGCGCCTCGTCGCGCGGCCTCCAGTCTTGCTTGACAAGGCAGGAGGCGATTTCGAAGCTTTCGCGCCATGAGCGCTGCGAACGACGTCGTCATCCTGGCCGCCAAGCGAACCCCGATCGGCTCTTTCCAGGGCGCCTTGGCCTCGGTCACGGCGCCGAAGCTGGGCAGTATCGCCGCCGAGGCGACGCTGAAGGCGGCCGGCGTCGATCCAAAGGACGTACAGGAAGTATTCGTCGGCTGCGTCCTCCCCGCCAACCTCGGTCAGGCTCCGGCTCGACAGGTCGCGCTCGGGGCCGGCCTTCCGAGCACCGTCCCCTGCAACACCGTCAACAAGGTTTGCGGCTCGGGTCTTCGCACCGTCATGATGGCGGCCCAGGCCATCAAGGCTGGCGACATCGAAGTCGCCCTCGCGGGGGGCATCGAGTCGATGTCCAACGCGCCCTTCTACGTGCAGGGGGCGCGCGAAGGGTTCAAGCTCGGCAACCAGATCCTCGTCGACGGCATGATCAAGGACGGCCTGTGGGACGTATACAACGACTACCACATGGGCAACGCCGCCGAGCTGTGCGCGCGGGAGTGCAGCATCCCGCGCGGCGCCCAGGACGAGTTCGCCGTCGAAAGCTACAAGCGCGCCCAGGCCGCCCAAGCGGCCGGCGAGTTCGCGAACGAGATCGTCCCCGTGCCGGTTCCCCAGCGAAAGGGTGACCCCCTCATCGTGGACGCAGACGAAGAGCCAGGTCGTGTCCGCTTCGACAAGATCGGCAGCCTTCGCCCCTCCTTCCAGAAGGAAGGAACCGTCACCGCTGCGAACGCCAGCTCCTTGAACGACGGCGCCGCGATGACCATCGTCGCTTCTCGCGCTTGGGCCGAGTCCCGAGGGCTGACCCCCCTCGCCACCATCAGCGGCCACGGTTCGGCGGCCCACGAGCCCGAGTGGTTCACCACTGCTCCCGCGAAGGCGATCGACGAGACCCTCTCCAGGATGAAGCTCCAGGTCGGCGACATCGACCTCTTCGAGATCAACGAAGCCTTCGCCGTGGTTTCGATCGCCAACGAGCAGAAGCTGGGCCTGGACCGGAGCAAAGTGAATGTGCGTGGTGGTGCGGTCGCGCTCGGGCATCCCATCGGCGCCTCGGGCACGCGCATCCTGGTGACTTTGCTGCACGCCATGAAGGACCGTGACGCCAAGCGTGGGCTCGCCAGCCTGTGCATCGGAGGGGGCGAGGCCGTGGCCCTGGTGGTGGAGCGCTGATGCAGGTGAAGAAGGTCGGTGTCCTCGGGGCCGGACAGATGGGCTCCGGGATCGCTCAGGCGGCTGCCCAAAGCGGGCTGGAGGTTCAGCTCGTGGACGTCGCCGAGGCCCAGCTGAAAAAGGCCGAGGCCGGCATCGCCAAGAGCCTCGGGAAGTTCGTGGAAAAAGAGAAGATCAGCGCCGCCGACCGGGACGCGACCCTGGCGCGGATCGAGACGGGCGCGTCGACAGATGCGTTCGGGGAAGCGGATCTGGTCATCGAGGCCGTCAGCGAAGACCTGGGGCTCAAGCAGCGCGTCTGGGAGGCGGTGGACGCGGTCGCTCCTGCCCACGCCATCCTCGCCTCCAACACCTCCAGCATCTCGATCACCAAGCTCGCCGCCTCGACCCAGCGGCCCGAGCGCTTCATCGGCATGCACTTCATGCAGCCGGTACCGCTCATGAAGCTCGTCGAGATCATCCCCGGGCTTCAGACCGCGCCCGAGGTCCTCCAGACGACGCTCGCGGTCGCCCAGGCGATGGGCAAGGAGACCGTCCAGAGCCAGGACCAGCCAGGCTTCATCGTGAACCGAATCCTGATGCCGATGATCAACGAAGCCGTGACCGCGCTTCAGGAAAATCTCGGCACCGCCGAAGACATCGATCAGGGCATGAAGCTCGGGACCAACCAGCCCATGGGCCCCCTGACGCTGGCCGACTTCATCGGCCTCGACACCTGCTTGGCCATCATGGAGGTCCTCCACAACGGGCTCGGGGACCCTCGCTATCGACCATCGCCGCTGTTGCGGCGCTACGTCGACGCGGGCTGGCTCGGCCGCAAGAGCGGTCGCGGCTTCTACGCCTACGACTGAAGTCGACCCGAGTCGCCTAGTGTCCTGAGTCAGTAGAAACTTGAAAAACGAAGGCCGAGTCGAGCTTCG
>CAYZFR010000037.1:0-26799 GCA_964477875.1 uncultured Myxococcales bacterium | reverse complement strand
CGCTCGCGAGCGACTCGAAGTCGACGGAGAGCTTCTGGCGAAGCACGTGCTCGGCGAGCATCACCGCCAGCTCCAGGGCCTCGCGGTCCGCGGTGAGCTCGGCTCGGTCCAGGCCGCGCCGAAAGGCGTCGACGGTGCCTTTCACCTGGGCCCGCAGATCGGCCAGCTCGGCGTCGAAGCGACGCTGGGCCTCCGCCTGGCCCTCTGCCTGCCCCTCCCTTCGGGCCTGCTCCACGAGCGCGTCCACGTCGAGGTCTTGGGCTCCCTGCTCCCGGGCCGCGAGAACCGACGGCGTGACCTCGGGGAAGAGGGCGGGCCGGACCGAGGCCGGATCCAGCTTGGACTTGGGGATCCAAGCGATGGTCGGCTGATCCGAGGCCCGGAAGGAGACGGACTGCCAGTCCTTGTCAGACGAAGGCATCCTCGGCCCCCTTCGCGACGTCGATGTCGCCGTTGTCGATCATCTGCAGCGCGACTTTCACGATTTCGTTCTGAGCCGTCTCCACCTCGGATAGCCGGACCGGACCCATGTTCTCGATGTCTTCTTCGATCATCTCCCGGGCCCGCTTCGACAGGTTTCCGAAGAAGTGATCCCGCAGGTCCTCGTCCACCGCCTTCAGCGCCAGGACGAGCGTGTCGCGCTCGACCTCCTGCATGAGGGCCTGGATGCCCTTCCCATCTACGTTGACGAGGTCGTCGAAAACGAACATCAAGCCGCGGACCTCCTCCGCCAGTGCTTCGTCGACCTGTTCGAGCTCGGTCATCAGCGTCTGCTCCCGGGCCTTTTCGATCTGGTTCATGATCTCGGCCACCATGTTGATGCCCCCCACCTTCTTGGACAGACCCTTACCCATCATGGCGATCTCCGAGATGAGCGCCTGCTCCACGAGCTCCAGGACGTCGGGGCTCACGGTGTCGAGAGTGGCGAGGCGGCGGAGGACGTCGGTCTGGACGCTCTCCGGGAGCTGCACCAGGACCTCGGCCCCCCGTTCGGGGGGAAGATGAGCCATGATCAGCGCCATGGTCTGGGGGTGCTCTTTGCGGATGAGGTTGGCGATGGTGATGGCGTCGACGTCGGCCAGGGTGTCGGTGAGACCGCTCTCGTCGTCGAGGAACTCTTTGGCCTTCTGTGCGCCGAGGTTTCGAGCCGCCATCATGGTCACGTACTCGTGGCCTCCGCGCAGCTCTGGGTTGCCGCGCTCCATCTCCATGACGAAGTCCTGGAGGACCGCGTCGACCTGCTGAGAGCTGAGGTCGGTGACCTCCTTGGCCGACACCGACAGCAGCTTGATCTCCCGTCGCGAAAGGCCCTTGAAGGCCTCCGAGGCCGCCGTCTCCCCCATGTGAAGGAAGATCACGGCGGCGCGCTCGGCGCCCGTCAGCTGTGACTTACCCATTGCCGTGGTTCTCCTGAGTGGGCGCGAGCCAGGATTTGAGGACGTCGACCGTCGCCTGAACGTTGTTGTCGGCGAGCTCTCGCACCTGGTCCTTGAGGTGCTTGGGCCGCTTCTCGGCCTGAAGCTCCTCCTCGCTCATCTCGGCGCGAGCAGCGGCGGCCCGGGCGGCGGCCGCCGCCGCCTCGACCCTGCGCTGTCGCCGGCGCTCGGAGGCGAAGACGGCGAAGCCGATGGTCAGAGCGGCCACGAGCAGCATGCCTGCCACTGGCACCCAGGGCGGAATGCTCGCCATGTCGGTCGTCGCCGTCGTACCCACCGCGACCTCGTCGGGGCGGGTGAAGGGCGCGAACATGACCTCCAGCTCGTCCCCGCGCTCGGCATCGAATCCGATCGCCTTCTCGATGATCTTGGCGATGGCCTCCTGCGAGGGGAGATTCGGGGTCGGGACGTCCGTCTCACCGGCCGCTTCGCCGTCTGCCTCCTCGCTCGATGGCTCGTCATTGGTCGACGCGGTGTCGAGGAGGACGGCCACCGAGAGGCGCTGCACCTTGCCCATCGGACGCTCGATCTTCCGGACCGTGCGGGGGATGGCGAACTCGGTCTCGGTGGTGGTTCGGTTGGCGGTGCTGTTGGAGTCGGGACCGGCCACGGTCGAACCGTCGGGCCGGGTGGGCAGGTTGCCGGGCGTTCCGGCGAGTCCGCCCCCGACGTTCCGGCTCTGGCTCGTATTCTCCTCCAGAGTCCGCTCGCTTCGAAGGGTGCTGTTGTCGGGATCGTAGTTTTCTTGGGTCTCCTCGACCCGCGAGAGATCAAGCTCCGCCGTCACCCGAGCGACCGCACGACCGGGCCCGACCAGGGGCTCGACCAGCGCGATGATTCGGTCCTCGATCTGCTTTTCGAACTCCCTGGCCAGGCCGAGGGCCCGGTTGCTCGCGCCGATACCGTCGCTTCCGGGCGTGGGTCCGATCAACCGACCGTTGCCGTCCAGCACCGCCACCCGCTCGGCCGGGAGGTTCTCCACCGAGCTCGAAACCAGGTGGACCACGCCCTGGGCTTGGCGAGGCGTGAGGACCCGCCCCGGTCGAAGCTTGATGTAGACCGACGCCGAGGGGTCGGTGCGCGTCCGCGTGAAGACGGAGTTGTCGGGCAAGGCTAGATGCACGCGGGCCGACTCCACCTCGGGCATCTGAGCGATGGTCCGGGCCAGCTCGCCCTGCATCGCGCGCCGATAGTTCACCCGCTGGGCGAAGTCGGTCATCATGAGGTTATTCTGGTCGAAGAGCTCGAAGCCGACGCCGGCCCCTCGGGGGAGCCCGGCCGAGGCCAGCTCCATGCGGATCCGCCCGATCTCGGGGCGGGGGACGTCGATGCGCGTCCCTCCGTTGGCGATCTCGTAGCGGATGTCTCGCGAGTCGAGCTCCTCGCTGATCGCCTGGGCGTCGCTTGGGTCCAGCCGGGCGTACAGCGGCGCCATGTCGACCTGCTCGGGACCGATTGCGAACATCGCCGTCGAACCCACGATGATGCACGCCGCGGTGACGAAGAGGGCCCGAAGCAGCGGTGTAGCCTCGGTCCATAAGGACTTGATGCGTTCCATGGTCTAGTCGCTTCAGAACTGCAGGTTCATCATTTCGCGATAGGCCTCGACCGCCTTGTTCCTCACCTGAGCCGCGAAGCGGAAGCTGAGGTCGGCCTTGGTCATCGCGATCATGGCGGTGTGGATCGAGCCGCCGCCCACCATGGCTTCGCTGCTCTTCGCATGGGCCTCGGTCATGGTGGCGCGGACCGACTCCAAGGCGGCGGAGAAGCCGCCGCCGTCCGCCTTGCTGGCGGCGGCGGAGGAGTCGGTTGGGATCGGAGCGTTGGAGATGGGCGCTATCATCAGACGCCCCTACCGATCGTGAGAGCGCGCTCCGCCATCTGGCGAATGCCGCTCGTGACGTTGAGGTTGGCTTGGTAGCTGCGCATGGTGGTGATCATGTTCACCATCTCTTCGATGGTGTTGATGTTGGGCATCGCCACGTAGCCGTTGGCGTCGGCATCGGGATGATCGGGCCGGTAGACCAGCTGGGGCGGAGCGGTGTCTTCCACCACGTCGTCTACCCGGACCGAGCGGACGGAGCTCATGGCATCGTCGAGAAAGAAGTCGAACTGGCCACGAGCCACTTGGTCGTGGAGGACTACGTCCCGGCGGCGGTAGGGGCCACCGGCCTCGGTTCGCGTCGTCTGCGCATTGGCCAGGTTGGCGGACGCGACGTCGAGCCGGGTCTTCTGAACGGAGAGGGCCTGGCCCGACAGGCGCAGGGAGTCGAATACGGAAAGCATCAGCGGGATCCCTCGTCGATGGCGTAACGCATCAGTCCAAAGTTTCGGTTCATGATCTCGGTTCCCAGCTCGTAGAAGACCTTGTTGGCCATGGCCCGGGTGATCTCGAGGTCGAGGTCGACCTGGTTGCCGTCCAGGCTCGGCGACACCGAGGTGTCGGGGGTCGCCATCGGATCCCCGGGCATGGGGCCGAAGTGAGCGCGATGCCGCAGCTCCGCGCGGAGGCTGTCCTCGAAGTCGAGGTCGGTGGGCACGTAGCCAGGCGTGTCCACGTTGGCGAGGTTCGAGCTCAGCAGGCTTCCGCGCTTGCTGGACAGGTCGAGGGCTCGTTCGAGCCAGGGCGTCATGTCGTCGACGGGGATCATGAGAGTTCTCCTTTCGGGCGACCGGCGGTCACGTTGAAGTAGGCGAGACGTCGCTCCAGCTCCGGCTGAAGCTTCGATTGCTTGAATTCCGGGGATACGGTGACGATGACCCGCGGGATGTGGATGTGCCGTAGCCGACCGTGCAGCCGGCCCTCGTCGAGCTTCGACAAGACCGACGCGAGCTGGTCCTGCCGATCGCATGACCACCAGTGCACGTTGAAGAGCGCCCAGGTCCCCGCCACTTCGGAGGAGACTTCACCCGAGGGGTCGACCGCCTCCAGCAGCGGCTCGGCTTCGACGGCGGTGTGACAGGTTCGGCAGGGGAACGCGGACCGGCGCCCGAGTCCGTGGAGGCGCTGGATGATCCAGCCGCCGTCCTGCGTGTCCGCCCGCAGAAGGACGGGCGAGTCCGAAAGGGCGATGCCCCTCAGGGGGGGGTCGAGCTCATCCAGGCGAGGACGTCGCCCTATCGCCAGCAAGCTGCCGTTCACCCGCAGCGCGAGTCCAGTTTCCGTGATCGAAGGCTCCATGTTTACTCCAAGATTCATCCGCCGGCTCGCTCGACGGCCGACAACACGTCGACGATCTCGTCGCGTGGACCGTCCTCGACGTCGATGCCCATCCGTCGGGCTTGCCAGCGCAAGCGAGGCGTCACGAGGTCGGGGGTTCGGTCGAGGGCGACGGGGAAGAGGGTACGAGCGCAGCTGGCCTGCTCCCGTAGGCAAGATGACAGCACCCGAATGATGAGGCCGGGCGCCTCGATGGGAGGCCTGTGTTCTGTCTCGAGGGCCTCGACGAGGCTCTGGGCTGCGTCCTCGGTCCGCCCGCCCTGGGCGTAGGCCGCTGCCTTCGCCATGTGCCAAGCGAAGCGGGGGTCTCCGGAGGGGAAGCGATCACGGGCTGCTCGGAGCGCCTTCAGGGCCCCATCGGCGTCTTTTCGCTCCAGGGCGAGATCGGCCGACACCAGGTCCACCCGCCAGCGGAGCGGGTCGCCGGCGAGCTGGGTGGCGAAATAGCGCTGGACGAGGTCTGCGCGGTAGTCGTCCCCCGCCTCTGCGTAGGCTTCGGCCAACAGCGCCGCCACCCTTCCCTTGAGTTTGGGATGAATGTCCCGCGCCAACAGCAGCTTCAGCATCCGCGCCGCTAGCTCGTGCAGCCCCAGGGCGTCGGTAGCGCGGGCGATCGCCAGCTCGGTCTCGTCGTCGAGAATTCGAGCCTGGCTGAGAGCGGAGAGATGAGCTTGGTAGAGCTCGGCGATACCTTTCCAGTCGCGGTGGCGGACGAGTCGCTCGACGCCGGCGCGCGCCACCTCCCGCAGAAGAGGCTTCTGGGTGGCGGGGTCTCGAAAGAGGGCGGGCGTTTCGATGCTCCACAGCCGCGCCAAAGCGATGGCTTGCTCGGGGACGCCGGTCATCATGTAGAGGTAAGTGAGGCCGAAGGCGGCTTCGCGCTTTTCAGACGGGCACTCCGGCCGCTCGATGGCGAGGGTCAGCTTGCGCTCCAGGGTGCGGTTGTTTCGAATTCGCAGGAAGGCTCGACGCAGGCGAAGGTTGGCCACCAGGCAAGGATCCCGGGTCTCGACCCGGGCCAGGAGCGTGGTGGCCCGCTTGAACTGTCCTTTCATCGCGGCTACGTCGGCGAGTCGGATGCGCGCGGCCGCGCTCGCGAGTCCCCCGCCCGACCGGAGGCTCCAGCCGAAGAAGCGCTGGGCTCGCGGGATCTCCCCTCGAGCGAGGGCGCTTTCGCCGACATGGACGAAGGCCCGGGCGGGGGCGGCCTCGGGTTGCTCGAAGGTGTCGTGCATTGCTTCGGCGATCGCTATCGCTCGCTCCGGCTCTGTAGCGCCGAGCGCGGCTCGGGTCCGCAGCTCCAGCGCCACCCCGCGCATCCGGTCTTGGCTCGCCAGCTCCGAGAGTGGCGCGAGCAGAGTCTCGACCTCGCTCCACCGACCCCGAAGCAGCTCCAGGTTGGCGAGCGCGATCGCTTGGTGAAGCTGAAGGGAACGCGCCTTGAAGACGGGGGAGGTGAGCATGACCTCGGCTTCCGGGAAGTAGTGGGTCCGGGCCAAGACCTCGCCCGCGATCAATACAGTGCGGGCGAAGGCCCGAGGGCGATTGGGCCAAACGTGACGGGGGTCGAAACGGTAAGCCCAGACTTCGAAAGGTCCGAGCTCACCGGCCCTCCGGAGCGCGGAGGCTGCAAGTGCGGCTGCGAGGTGGTTCGCGCACTCGGGATCTTGGACCAGATGGAATCGCTGGGTGACGTCATCGGCGGGCTCGGCCCATCCGAGGATGCTCTTCGCCTGGCTTCCTGCGCAGGGCGCGTCGCCAGGTTCCCGGGGGAACGAGGTCGGCAGGCTGGCCGGCAGCCAAAGGCCAGGGGTGCGACCGAAGTAGCCCGAGCGGTCGGGAGCCGGGGTATCGGGGCGGGCTCGGAAGGTGAAGGCGAAGGCTCGGGGGCGCTCGATCTGGTTCAGCTCGATGTCGACGGCGTCGGAGGCGAGGCGGAGGTCGAGGCTGAGCACCCCATCCTGAAAGCGATCTCGGTCGACGCCGATCATGTGGGCTCCGAGCTGCGCCCGGAGGGCCTGGATGACGTCGGCCGGCGGGGCCTTCAGCACCAGGCGGGCCACGCGGTCTCCGGCGAGGTGGGTCAGCTCCACCCGAGTCTGCGGATCGGGGGCCTGCAAGACCACGACCTGCTTGGGCTCGGCCAAGTCGGCAACGGCGCTGAACGCGGCAATGGTGAGGAGCGCGAAGCTCACGTCGCGCACTCTATTCAAGGATGATGCCAGCCCTGCGGCCGCGTTTCGGCGGCTCAGAACGAGTCACTGCCTCGAAAAGTGTCAGGATGTCGGGATTCGGGCTGTCGAGCGGGCGTCGATCGTCAATGCGCCGGCACGGCACAGCCAAGGCTCACAGCCCGGGGTTCTTTTTGATCTTCTCGATGAGGGTGGTCCGCTTCATCCTCAGGAGGCGGGCGGCCTGGGAGCGGTTGTCCTGACACTTGTCGAGGGCCCACTGAATGAGCCTCGTCTCGTACTCTCTCACCGCGTCGGAGAGGCTCTTTCCCTCCTCGGTGAGCGCGTCCACGCCTTCGAAGCCCTGTTCGGAGATCGAGATCTTCAAAGGAGCGCTGGTCTGGCTCGACACAGCGGTGCTGTTCAGAATCCGGCTCGGAAAGTGGGAGGGCTCGATGAGCATGCCCGCCGGATACATGACGGCGGTGCGCTCCACCAGGTTCTCGAGTTCCCGCACGTTTCCGGGCCAATCGTAGCGACGGAGGGCCTCCAGGGCGTCGGGGCTGAACATGGGGGCCGTCTGGTCCAGGCGCTCGGCCACCCGGTCGCAGAAATAGTCGATCAGGATGGGGACGTCGGCAGGCCGCTCCTTGAGGGCGGGGATGGTGAGGCTGACCACATTGAGCCGAAAAAACAGGTCCTGGCGAAAACGCCCCTTTTTGGCTTCTTCCTCCAGGTCCTTGTTGGTGGCGGCGATGAAGCGGACGTCGGCCTTCTTGACCGTCGAGCCGCCGACGGGGACGTAGGCCCGCTCCTGGAGCAGGTGGAGCAGCTTGGCCTGCAGCTCCGGCTTGAGCTCTCCGACCTCGTCGAGGAACAGGGTGCCGCCGTTGGCCTGCTCGACCTTGCCGGCGTGGTTGCCGGTCGCGCCGGTGAACGCCCCCTTCACGTGTCCGAAGAGCTCGGTCTCGAGCAGGTGGTCGGGGATGGCGGCGCAGTTGATCTCGACGAAGGGACCCGATGCGCGGCGAGACTGGCGAAAGATGTGCCGGGCCACCGCGCTCTTGCCGGTCCCGGTCTCTCCCTCGATGAGCACGGTGGCGTCGGTGGCAGCGAGGCGCTGGAGCGTGACCAGAAACTCCTCCAGCCAGTCTGGCGAGCCCACGAGGCCGTTGGCCGGCCTTTCACTCGGCGGACCCGAAACGGGGGCGGACATGGCGGCCCGACGCTTCAGCTTCTCTCGGGCCGTGACTATGGAAGCTTTGAGCTCGTCGATGCTGACCGGCTTCTCCAGGAAGTCGGCGGCGCCATGCTTCATCGCTTCCACAGCCACCGAGACCGAGCCGTAGCCGGTCAGCATGATGAAAGGCGGCTGGGGCCGCATGCTGGCCGAGAAGCGGAGGACATCGAGGCCGTCCACTTCGGGCATGTGCAGGTCGCACACGACCACGTCGAAGCGATCCTGCTGGAGCTTCTCGATCCCCAGGGCGCCTCCCTCGACGGCGACTGTCTCCACACCGGCTCTGTTCAGCCCCCGGCTGATGAAGCGCCGTAGGTAGTCGTCGTCATCGATGACGAGGACTCTCGTCTGCGGCTCGCTGACCACACCCTTGTAAAGCAAGGCTAAGACCTCCGCGCAATCCTGGAGCTGCCTCCAATCGAAACGACCCATCGACCGGGCTGGCTCGTCTCGAGGCGCCAGAGGCTCAGGGGGAGTCAAAAAACCGCTCCTCGTCGGAGCCTTGACGCCAGGAGCAGTCGAAGTTTCGACAAGGGCGGCCGCGTATCCTCCTGAAACGCCCTCCGGCGCCTGGCACGAAGTGTGCTCCTCCCCGGCCCGAGCCCCAGGGCTCCGTGAGGAAGCATGGCGAACGAGCAAGAGCCGTCCAAAAAATCACCCCTCGTACTCATCCTGGTCGTCACCAACGTCCTCTCCCTGGGCGGCGTGGCGGCCGTCTGGTTCCTCGGCCCCCAAATGACGGCGCCCGCCGAAGCCCAAGAAGGTGGGAGCGAGAACGGGGCGGGCGGAGTCGGGGACGCGGGCCCTCGCGTCGCCGACTTCGGGATCCCGGTCAACGTGGGCAACTTCACCATCAACCTCGCCGACCAGGACGGACCCCGCTACCTGAAGGTCGTCGTCCAGGCCGCCGTGAGCAGCGAGCGCACCAAGGAGGAGGTGGAGCATCGGGAGCCCCAGATGCGCGACATCACGATATCCTATCTGTCCAGCCTAACCCTCTCCGACACCAAGGGCGCTCGAGCCAAGGAGGACATTCGCGAGAGCCTCCGCAAGCGGATGAACAACATGCTCCAAACCGGTGAGGTCGAAGACATCTTCTTCACCGAGTTCGTCACCCAGTAGGTGCACCGTGGAAAACGTCCTTTCCCAGAGCGAGGTCAACGCCCTCATCAACTCCGTCAACAAGCGGGAACCGAGGGACGCGGGCGCCTTGGAGGCGCCAGACGGGACCAAGGGATACGACCTCACCAGCAACGACCGCATAATCCGCGGCCGCATGCCGACGCTGGACATCCTGAACCAGCGCCTTGCCCGGCTGATGCGAATTTCGTTCTTCAACATGTTCCGGAAGAGCGTCGACGTGCATCACGACGCCACGCATTTGATGAAGTACTCCGAGTTCATCAACTCGGTGTCGGTCCCGGCCTGCTTGAACGTCTTCCGGATGCCGCCTCTGCGGAACACATGTTTGGTGTCGGTGGACTCGGCCTTGATGTTCGGTCTCGTCGACTGGGTCTTCGGCGGGGCCGGCTCTTGGTATCGCGTCGAGGGCCGAGACTACAGCTCCATCGAGCTGAAGCTCATCCAGCAGGTCGTCTCCATGGTCTTGGCGGACCTAGGCAACGCCTGGGAGCCCGTCATCGACATTCGGCCCGAGTACATCCGAACCGAGGTCAACCCCCAGTTCGCAGCCATCGCCGCCCCGACCGACGTCACCGTCCTGATCGTGTTCGAGGTCGAGCTGGAGGCGACGACACGAGGCAAGATCTCGCTGCTCATACCCTACAGCGTCATCGAGCCCATCCGGGCGCTGCTGTCCTCTGCGCTGCAGACGGAGAGGAACGCAGAAGACAACCACTGGAAAGACACGATCGTGAACGGCATCTCCGAGCTCGACGTCGAGCTGAAAGCCTTCCTGGGAGAAGGTGCGATCACGGTCGGCGAGCTGTTGAAGCTGGAGGTGGGGGACACCATCCGGCTCGACCAGGACGCCGAAAAGCCCCTCCGACTCTATGTCGAGGGCGTGCACAAGGCCGACGTTCGGCCGGTCACGAGTCGCGGATGTGCGGCGGTGCGTCTCGAAGGCGCGCTCGGCCACGTGGCAGAACGAGAGGAATGAACATGTCGACTGAGACCAACGAAGCCGCCGTCGAAGAGGCGGGGAACAAGCAGAGCAGCACACGGAGCCTGGAGCGGGTGATGGACATCCCCCTCGTGGTCTCGGTGGAGCTGGGACGGACCAACATTCAGATCGGCGAGCTCTTGTCCCTCGCTCAGGGGTCCGTCGTCGAATTGACCAAGCTGGCCGGCGAACCCCTGGACGTTCTCGTCCACGGAAAGCTGGTCGCGCGCGGAGAGGCGGTCGTGATCAACGACCAGTTCGGCGTCCGGCTGACCGACATCGTCAGCCCCACCGAGCGCATCGAATCCCTGAAAGGAAGCTGAAGATGAAGACATCATTCGCCCTCACTCTGGCTCTGGGCCTTGCCACGAGCGGTCTCGCTCGGGCCGAACAGAAACCGGTCTCCGCCGAGGCCCGCCTCGCGGCCGCCCTCGCTTCGAAGGTCGAGCAGGCCAACGCCATCGCAGCCGAGAAGCCCGCCGAACCGGCGGTCTTCGATCGGAGCAGCTACTACCAGTTCGGGGCCATCTCCTTGGTCCTGGCCGGTCTCGCCTTCGTGGCCGCCTTCGTCATCCGGCGCGGCCGGCGCCAGGGATGGTTGGAGGGCAACAGCCAGGAGCTGGCGGTTCAGGAGTCGGTTTGGATCGGCAAGGGCCAACGGCTGCTTCTGGTCGCGGTCGGGGGGCAGAACGTGCTCGTCGGCGCCACACCCCAGGGGCTGTTCAGCCTCGGCGCCTTCGCGGGTCCCAAAATCGAGCCGCCGCCGCCAGCCGGTCAATCCGTAGAAGAAGAAGATCCGGACGAGGTCTTCGCGTCGATGGTGAAGAACGAGCTCGTCAAGTCCAATGGCCGCCGCGACCGCCGGCGGGCCTACGACGAGCTGCGGGCTCTTTGAGCCCGAGCGAGCCCAGGAGAATCGAACCATGGACGGTGTCGTCGAACAGCTCTCCAGCGGAGCGCCGCTGAGGGTCCTCGTCTTCCTGACGGTGATGACCTTCTTGCCGGGGATCATCCTGTCGATGACGGCCTTCCTGCGGATCGTCGTCGTCATGGGCTTCTTGCGCAACGCCATTGGCCTGGCGCAGATGCCACCGAACCAGGTTTTGATCGGGCTTTCGCTCTTTCTGACCTGGTTCGTGATGGGAGACGTGGTCGACGTCGCCATCGAGAAAGGCGTGAAGCCGTACATGGAGGGGCAGATCGTCGAGATGGAGGCGGCCGAGAAGGCGGTCGCCCCCTTCAAGAGCTTCATGCTGGAGCAAACCCGAGGCGAGGATCTCGCTCTGATGGCGAACCTCGCCGGTGCGGAGGCCTTTGAAGGACCCGAAGACGTTCCCCTCCGCATCCTCGTCCCCTCCTTCATCACCAGCGAGCTTCGAGTCGCCTTCTCGATCGGCTTCCTCCTCTTCATCCCCTTCTTGGTCATCGACTTGGCGACGGCGGCGCTTCTCAACGCGCTGGGCATGATCATGCTCCCGCCCACCGCGATCTCCTTGCCCTTCAAGATCCTGATCTTCGTGCTGGCCGACGGCTGGGCGATGACGATCGGTGCGCTGACACGCACCTTCGGAGTTTGATGTGAATCAGGACTTCGCGATCGGCCTTCTGAAGATGGCCATCTTCACCGGTGCGCAGGTCATGGCGCCCCTGTTGGCGATGGGGATGTTGGTCGGCATCACGGTCGGCGCCCTTCAAGCCGCTACTCAGGTCAACGAGCCGACGCTGACCTTCGTCCCCAAGGCGCTCGCCGTCGGCGCGCTCGGCGCGTGGCTGTTCCCGTGGGGGGTGGACCGAATGGTGTCCATCTTCGTGGCCGTCACCGAGGGCATGGCCCAGATCGGACTGCAGTGATGGATGGCGTCAGCCTGGAGGCGATCTTCTACGCGTTTCTGCGGCTGGGCGCCTTCTTCGTCGTCATGCCTTTCCCGGGTCTGACCACCCCCGGACCGGTGAAGGTCGTCCTCGCCGGCACCCTGGCCTGGAGCCTCACCAGCCCGGGTCCAGCCCCCGTCCTCGGGGTGTCCGCGATGATCCTCGAGGTCTTGCTCGGGCTGGTGGCTGGCTTCCTCATCCGAGTCGTGGTGCAGGCCTTCACCTTCGGCGGGGAGGCGGCGGGCACCCAGATGGGGCTCGCTTCGATCGGCTTCTTCAATCCTCTGGAGAGTCAGATAACGCTCCTGGGAAGCGCCTTTACCTTCCTGGTGCTGGGGCTGTTCGCCCTCGGAGACGGACCGGCGCGGCTGCTCGCCTTCCTCCACCGCTTCTTGGAGCTCATGCCGGCCGGTGAGGCCGAGCTTCGCTTCGACCCGCTCCTGGTGGCCAGCAGGGAGGGCAGCCGCTTCTTCGTCCTCGGACTGATGACCGCCGCTCCCATGATCGCGGCGGTTTTCTGCGCGCAGGTGGTGCTGGCCGTCCTGGCCCGGGCGGTACCCACCCTGAACCTGCTCGTCGAGGGACCGGCCCTCACCGTCTCGGCCGGCATCGTGGGTTTTTTTGCCTCTCTTCACTCCTTCGGAGGGCTCGTGACTCGCGCCCTCGCCGAGCAGCTGGAGCTGGTCGGTCGTCTCCTCTTCGGGTGAGCTGAATGGCAGAGAACGGCGGCGGCGCGGAAAAGACCGAACAACCTACCCCACAAAGGCGGGACAAGGCCCGCAAGGAGGGGCAGGTCGCCGTCTCCCAGGAGGTCGGGATCGCGGGGAGCCTCGTCGTGCTGACCTCGGCCATGGTTCTCGTCCTCCCCTGGACGGCGAGCCTCGCCCTGCGCCAGTTCCAGGAGGGCTTCTCGACGCCGATTCCCCGGGTCCTCGAAGTGGGGGAGGCGGCCAGCGTGGTCCGCGCCGCCCTCGGACGCGTCTTCGCGCTTCTGGGACCGATCGCGGGCGCCATCTTGGTGGTGGGGACTGGCCTCGGCGTCGCGCAGGTCGGCTTTCAACCGAACGCGGAGCTGATCGCGCCCAAGGCGAAGCGCCTCGATCCGCGGAACTGGCTCAAGCGCGTCTTCTCGGTCGAGATCTTGGTGAATCTCGGCAAGAACCTGGCCAAGGGACTCGGGATCATCGCGCTCGCGCTCTGGTCGCTGCGCGATCAGCCGATCCGCTTTCATCAGCTTCTCGTCAATCCACCCGCCAACTTGGCGGTTCGCATGCTCGAAGTTGCTTCTACCGTCGCCTTCCGCGTGACGTCGGCGCTCGTCCTCATCGCCCT
This sequence comes from uncultured Myxococcales bacterium, assembly GCA_964477875.1. Lineage (GTDB taxonomy): Bacteria > Myxococcota > Kuafuiibacteriia > Kuafuiibacteriales > Kuafuiibacteriaceae > Kuafuiihalomonas. The sequence continues at coordinate 13,406 of CAYZFR010000037.1, read as the reverse complement.
CCTCGACCTTCTCTGGACCCGCTTCCGCCATGAGCAAAAGCTCATGATGAGCAAGCAAGAGGTGAAGGACGACATGAAGGAGACGGAGGGAAATCCGCATGTAAAAGCCGCCCAGAAGCGAAAAGCAGCCGAGGCTTCGAGGCGGCGCCTTGTCGAGGACGTGAAGTCCGCCAGCGTCGTCGCCACGAACCCGACCCACTACGCGGTCGCGCTACGCTATTGGCGCCATCAGGACTCGAGTCCGGTAGTGGTCGCCAAAGGCCTCGATTTCCGAGCTCGGCGCATCAAGGAGATCGCGCGAGAGCACGGCGTCCCCGTAATCGAAGACAAGCCGCTCGCCCGCGCGCTTCACGCGCTGGTCAAAGAGGGCGACAGCGTACCGACCGAGCTCTTCAAGCCGGTCGCGAAGCTGCTCGCCATCGTCTATCGGCGGCGAGGAGCCCGTAAATGAGTACGATGACCGCACTGGCCCGGATGCCCCGGGAACTGATGACGACCGAGGTCTTGGTGGGCGTGGCCTCCTTGGGGATCGTCGTCCTCTTGATGGTGCCGATCCCGCCACTGCTGCTCGACCTGTTGCTGACCACGAGCATCGCCATATCCTTGGTGGTCTTCTTGACCGCGCTTTTCAGCGAGCGGCCAACCGACTTTTCGATTTTTCCGGCCCTCCTGCTGATCGCGACCTTGCTCCGCCTGTCGCTCAACATCGCGTCGACCCGACTCATCCTTCTGCGAGGTCACGAAGGGCCCGACGCCGCCGGCAACATCATCAACTCTTTCAGCAACTTCGTGGTGGGGGGCAACATCGGCGTTGGCTTCATCATCTTCCTGACCTTGGTCGTCATAAACTTCGTGGTCATCACCAAGGGCTCGGGGCGAATCGCCGAAGTGGCGGCGCGCTTCACCCTCGACGCCATGCCCGGAAAGCAAATGGCGATCGACGCCGAGCTCAGCGCGGGGGCCATCGACGACGTCCAGGCTCGGGAGCGCAGGCGCGAAGTGGAAGAGCAGGCGAATTTCTACGGCGCCATGGATGGCGCCAGCAAGTTCGTCCGCGGCGATGCGGTGGCGGGTCTGATCGTCACCGGCATCAACCTCATCGGTGGCCTGGCAGTGGGAGTGTTTCAGCAAAATCGCACTTTCGCCGAGGCCGCCTCCACCTATCCGGCCCTGACCATCGGCGACGGCCTCGTGTCTCAGATGCCCGCTCTCCTGGTCTCGACCGCGGCCGGTCTAGCCATTTCTCGGGCGTCCGGAAAGAGTGAGTTCGGCAAGCAGCTGGTCAGTCAGATGCTCGGTAGCCGGAACGTCCTCGCCATCGCTTCCGCCTTCCTCTTCGTCATCGGACTCCTGCCCGGGCTGCCCTTGTTCCCCTTCCTGGTTCTGTCGGTCGCGATGCTCTACGGCGCCGTCCGCTTCCAGCCCGCCGGCGAGGAGACCCAAGAAGCCGACACCGAGCCCGAGGAGCCGGCGGACGAAGAGGCTTCGCTGGTGGAGGCTCTGAAGGTCGAGACCCTGTCGCTGGAGGTCGGCTACGGCCTCCTCCCCATGGTCGACTCGGACCGCGGAGGCGACGTCCCCGAGCGAATCAAGAAGCTGCGCAAACAGCTGGCGAAGGAGCTGGGCGTGATCGTCCCGCCGGTTCGGGTTCTGGACAATCTCCAGCTGGGCTCCGGGCAGTATGCGATCAAGCTGTTCGGCATCACGGTGGGACAGGGCGAGGTATTGGCCGACCGGCTGCTCGCCATTGATTCGGCGGGGGTTCAGTCCTTCCCCGACGGCATCGAGACGAAGGAGCCGGTGTTCAATCTCCCCGCTTGGTGGATCAAGGAGGACGCCAAGGACCGGGCGGAGTCGATGGGACTCACCGTGGTGGATCCGTCCACCGTCGTCAGCACCCACATGGCCGAGGTGCTCCGCGCCAACTCGGATCAGCTGGTCGGTCGGGACCAGGTCCACGAGCTCCTCAACTTCGTTCGCGAAGCCTCGCCAAAGCTGGTGGAGGAGCTCATCCCCGACAAGCTCTCGCTCGGCGAGTTGGTGGAGGTGCTGCAGGCTCTATTGCGAGAGCGAGTCTCGATTCGCAACCTGCGCGTGATCCTGGAGGCGGTGGCCAACGCCGTGGTTCGGACCAAGGATCCCAGGGCTCTGGCCGAAGCTGCCCGCAGCGCTCTCTCCAGGCAGATCACCAGCCAGCTGGCCGGGGAGGGAGGCTCCATCGCCGCCGTGGTCCTGGACCGGAAGCTGGAGCTGAATCTGCGTTCGAGCCTCACGCCCGACGGCGGGCTCGCGCCGGAGCCGTCGACCTTTCAACAGCTCGTCAGTCAAACCGCCGACATCGTCAAGCGCACGACGACGGCCTCCCGAAACCCCTGTTTGCTGGTCTCCAACGACCTGAGAAGGCCCTTGTACGAGCTTCTGCGCTCCAACCTTCCCGACGTTCCGGTGGTGGCGCTGCAGGAGATCGACCGGCGCAGTGAGTTGGAGGTGGTCGGCACGGTAAGTGCTTAGACCTGGAAGAGCCGAGATGCAGGTCCAAATCATTACTGCTGCCACGCGCCAGAAGGCGCTCGAGGACGCGAGGAACCGGATGGGCGGTGACCCGCTGGTCCTCTCGGTCAAGCGGCGCAAGAGCTCGAGCGGAAAGATCGTCTGGGAGGCGATGGTGGCGCGGGATGGCAATCCCCTGGCCGCTGCGCTGCAGCCCGTGGCTGCCGTCGCTCCCCAGCCCGCCTCGGCGCCCCCCGCGCCTGGCGGCGTGGAGCCCATCGTCGCCGGAACGCCAGCGCCGAGGCTGGACCTGGAGCAGCTGGAGAGCTTTCGGGACGACCTTCACCGGCTGCGTACCAAGCTCGCTGCCGGCGGCCGGGCCAACGGCGATCTCCTCGCCCTCGCCCATCGGCTGACCCTCCTCGAAGGCGAGCTTCTCGGCGCGGTGCTGCAGGGCCACTCCATGCCCGAGCGATGGCACCCCATCCTGGAGCGACTGAAGGGCGCCGGCTATCCCAGGGAGGACGCGCTGCGAATCTTGACCGTCCTCGCCGCCCGGGTCGTGCCCGACCACGAGGGGCTGCTGGAAGCCGAGCTGCGCGCGCTCATCGGGCAGGGCATCGAGGTGGCGCCCAGCGAGGAACGGGTCCGACCGGGTCTGGTGGTCTTCGCCGGTGGGACCGGGGTCGGCAAGACCACCCTCGCCGCCAAGCTGGCTGCCGACCTCGGCCACGGCGGCGGTGCGCCCCCAGTCTTGGGTGTGCTCCGGCCCCGGAAGGGCTCCGGCACCGCGATCGTTCGCCACTGCGCCAAAACCCTGGGCTTGGGCTACGTCGAAGCCCACGGGGCCGACGACGTGCGCGCGTTGGCCGAGCGGGCCAAGGGCCAGCCAATCATCTTGGACAGCTCCTCGGTGAATCCGCACTCGGCCCGATCCATGGACCTGCTGGCCGAGAGCCTGGCCTCCGCTCCCGACGCCGAGGTCCACGCCGTCGTACCGGCCAGTCAGGCAGCCGAGGACACCTTCACCACCCTAACCGCCTTCTCGATGTTTGGTCGGCTCCGGATGTCGGTCACGCGCCTGGACGAGTCCCCGTGGGTGGGCCGCGTCCTCAGCGCGTCGAGCCGGTCCCGCACGCCCATCGGTTACCTCTCGCTCGGGCCGCGCATTCCGGACGACCTCGCCCGACCCACCGTCGACCACATGGTGGACTCCGTCGTTCGCTCGGAAAGGTCTGTCGCGTGACGCCAGCACTTCAAGCCCTCGAACATTCCGTCCCCGTCCGGCGCAGCCTGCCGACCCGGATCCTGACCGTCGCCAGCGGCAAGGGCGGGGTCGGTAAGACCCAGATGGCGGTCAACATCGCGGCCAGCTTCGCGCGGGCGGGTCGCCGGGTGCTCCTCGTCGACGCGGACCTGGGGCTGGCAAACGCCAACCTCCTCCTCGGCCTGGGTGGCGACTTCAACGCGAGCCACATCGTCGCAGGTACGCACACCGTGGAGCAGGTTAGGTTGCGTTACGACGACTTGTTCGATGTGCTCCCGGGTGGTCATGCCCTCGTCGAACTCTCGGAGCTCGACGTGAATCAGCAGGTGCGCTGGGTCGAGCGTCTCAGACTGAACCAGCTCGGCTACGACGACGTCATCATCGACGCTGGCGCCGGGATCGGTGGGAACGTACGCCTATCGGTCGCGCTCGCTCACGAGACGGTGGTGGTCATGAACCCGGAGACGACCTCGCTCACCGACGCCTACGCGCTGATCAAGGTCGCGCGAAGCGTTCAAGACTCGGTGCGCTATCGGGTCTTGGTGAACCGAGTCGAGTCCGCCGCTCAAGCCCGAGAGATTTTCGAGTGTCTCGAATCGGCATGCCGATCCTTCCTGTCGGTGGAGGTTGAACTCGTCGGCTATGTATACAGAGACGAGGTCGTCGAGCGCGCATTGCGTTCTCAACGGCCGTTCGTGGAGGCGTTCCCCAGCTCCGCTGCCGCACGATGCGTCGGTGCCCTGGCCAAGCGCTTCATGGAGAGGAACTGAGATGCAGAACCTTCTGAGGGCATACACCCAGCAGTCCAACCGCCACAACAACGAGATGGATGAAGCCGTCCGCAAGTACGCGCCGGTCGTCTATCGAGTCGTGAGACAGGTATCCGAGCGGATGCCCGCCTCGGTGGACCGGGAGTACCTGTTCAGCGCCGGCATGGTTGGTCTGCTCGACGCGCTTCAGAAATACGACGACAAACGCGGCATCGCCTTCGAGGCCTACGCTCGAATCCGGATCAAGGGCGCCGTCCTCGACGAACTGCGCGGCCTCGACCACCTGACGCGGAGCATGCGCCGTCGTTCCCGCTCCGTGGCCGAGTCGCGGACCGAGCTGGAGAAGGTGGGAGGGGCGCCGGTCGGTGACGCCGAGGTCGCGGAGGCGACCGGGATGAGCATCGAAGAGGTTCAGCAGAGCAGAAGCCGCAAGGCGCCCCCCGAGGTCCTCGACCCGTCGACCCTGGAGTCGATGTCGGTGAACGGTCTGTGGCAGAGCGAGGGCTTGGCCCACGAGTCCATGGAGTGGGGCGAGCACGTCCACCTTCTCTCCCAGGCCCTCGCCGAGCTTCCGGAGCGCAATCGACTCGTGGTGGGCCTCTACTACGAGGCCGAGCTGACCCTGCAAGAGATCGGCGAAGTGCTGGGAGTCACGCAGAGCCGTATCAGTCAGATCCTCCGAAAGACGGTGGAGATGCTCCGAGAGAAGCTCGCGGACGCCGGTGCTTGATTGCTGGTTCGAGCGACCGACCTAGGGATGGAACCATGAGTCTGCCGAGCAAAGACATTCGCATCCTGTCCGTGGACGACTTTTCGACCATGCGACGGATCGTGAAGAACATCCTCAAGCAGCTGGGCTACACGAACGTGGACGAGGCCGAGAACGGTGCCGCCGCGTTGGATGCGCTCCGCGAGAACGACTACGGTCTGGTGATCTCCGACTGGAACATGCCGGTGAAGACCGGCATCGAGCTCCTCAAGGAAGTCCGCGCCGACCCCAACCTCAAGGAGGTGCCCTTTCTCATGGTCACGGCGGAGGCCGAGAAGGACAACGTGGTCGAGGCCATGTCAGCCGGTGTGAATAACTACATCATCAAGCCGTTCACCGCCCAGATCCTCGAAGAGAAGCTGTCGGGAATCTTCGCCAACTGAGGCCTCGCGCCATGAGAACCGACGGCACCGACATGAAACAGAGCGACCTGTCCAGCAACGACATCGTCAGCAAGTACATGAGCCTCCAGGAGGAGCTCACTTCCCTGGCGGCGTTCATCGACGACACGCGCCGAACGCTGGGTGGCGTTCAGGAGCAGCTGCCGTCGGCGTCAGATGCTCTCACCGGAGTCACCAAGGCCACCGAGCGCGCCACCCACAAGATCCTGGAGCACATCGAAGGTATGATGGATAGGGACGGCGAGCTGGCCGAGCCCATGGAGGTCTTGCGCTCCAAGGTGGATCCGTCCGACTCCGAGTCCACGAAGGCCCTCGACGCCATGGCCGGGGCGGCCGACCAGCGCATGAGGGTGTTGACCGAAGTCATGACCGAGCTCTCGTTTCAGGACCTGACTTGTCAGGCCATTCAAAAGATCTCGGTCACCATGGTCGAGATCGAGCGTCGCATCCTGGACCTCATCTCGTCCGACGTCGGCGCTGATGGAGAGGAGGGCGCGGCACCCCTGATGTCAGGCCTCGATAGACTGGAAGAGAGCGCCACCGGTCAGAGCCGACAGGACTTGGTCGACCAGATGCTCAATCAGAAGGCGGGGGCTGGGTCGGCGTGAAGAACCTCCAGCGAGTCATCCGCGCGCTGGAGCTGGACCGCGCCCGAGAGTCGGAGCAGTTTCGAAGCGCCGACGAGCGCCGGGCCGAGCTGGAGCGGCAGCTCGACGAAGTCGACGGTCGCCTCCGCTCCCTGGAGGAGGACTGTCGGGCACGGGATGTCATGTCCCGAATGGTCGCCGATGCGGCGGCACGACGCCTCCAGGTTCAGCACGATCGCCTGGCTCATCGGATGGATGACTTCGATCGAGAAGAGCTCGAGCCTGCCCGTGCCCGTCTCCTGGAGGCCAACGTGCGGGTCAGCACGGTGGAGCTGCTGGTTGAACGCCGGGCCGAGGTCTTCCAGAGAGAGCAGGCGCGGCGGCAGCAGGACCTGCTCGACGAGTTCGGGGCCCAAAGATTCGGCGCCTCGAAACGATTCGCCTCGAACTGACTCAAGTCTCGTCTCGAGCCGCCGATGGAGGCGGCATGGCCAACGGGATATACGTCGCCACCTCAGGCGTCGTCGCCAGGCAGCACCAGCTCGAGGTGGTCGCCAACAACCTCGCCAATGTCGACACCGACGGCTTCCGCGAGCAACAGGTCAGCTTCCAGGAGGCCCTCGTGGACGAGCTGGAGGCTCCCAATCGCCGGATGACCGCGCTCGGCCGCACCTACGGGTCCCAGCGCCAGGGCTCTCTGCGCACCACCAACAATCCCCGCGATCTCGCCATCGAGGGCTCGGGCCACTTCGTGGTCGGGGCCGAGGGCGGCCAGTTTCTCACCCGTACCCTGACGCTCCAGCTCGGTCCCCGAGGTGAGCTGCAGGACTCCTTCGGCCGGGCGGTCCTGGGCGAGGCGGGGCCCATCACCCTCGATGGCTTGGACCAGGTTCGGGTCGATAATCGGGGGCAGATCCGCCGAGACGGCGTGGTCTTGGACCGGATAGGCGTCGTGGACGTCGCCAACCCCTCTGGTCTTCGCGCTCACGGGCTGGGCCTTCAGCAGCCCAGCGCCGAGTCCGGCGCCCCCTTTCCGGTCGAAGGACGGGTGGTGGCCGGGGCACTGGAGGGCTCGAACGTCAACGCCCTCGAGTCCATGGTCCAGCTCGTTCAACTGCAGCGGGAGTATCAGACCCTCTCCCGCGCCATCAGCTCGTACCGAGAGGCAGACGAAGGCCTGATCCAGGCTGCCCGGTCCTAGGAGGAGAACAACGAATGACACGCGCACTGTACACCGCCGCTACGGGCATGCAGGCCCAGCAGCTCAAGATCGACGTCATCGCCAACAACCTGGCCAACGTGAACACCGACGGCTTCAAGAAGAGCCGGGCCACCTTTCAGGACCTGGTCTACCAGAACCTGACCACGGCTCGGCCCGATGGGGGGACGGGGACCGTGAACGGGATCCAGGTGGGCCTCGGTACCCGACCTCAGTCCACCGCCCGCGACTTTCGAGAGGGCTCGCTCCGGAACACCGGCAACCAGCTCGACCTCGCCATCACCGGCGAGGGCTTCCTGCAGGTTCGGCTGCCGAGCGGCGAGATCGCCTACACACGCAACGGCTCCCTCGGCCTGGACGCCGAGGGTCGACTTCGAACGCAGCAGGGCTACCTGCTGGAGCCCGAGATCGTCGTTCCGCCCGACGTGGGCGAGCTCTCGATCGACCCTCAGGGCCTGGTCAGCGTCCGGACCGAGGTCGACAACGAAGTGATCGAGATCGGCCAGCTGGAGCTGGTCACCACCATCAACAAGGATGCCTTCGAGGGCATCGGCGAGAACCTCTACCGGCTCGAGGGCGACAGCCGCGACCTGTTGATCGGGACGCCGGGTACCGAGGGCTTCGGACGCCTTCAGCAGGGCTTTCTGGAGGGCTCGAACGTCCAGGTGGTAGAAGAGATGATCGCCATGATCTCGGGGCAGCGCGCCTACGAGGCCAACTCCCGCGTCATCCGCACTTCCGACGAGATGATGCAGGAGACCAATCGGTTGAGGTAGCCATGAACGCTCTTTTCTTCGTCTTGGCCGTCGGGAGCCCCGAGTTCTTCTCGACCCCTCGGGCCGCGATCCTCGACGTCCTCCCCGACGCTCGCCGAGAGACGCTGCCGGTCTACGTCCGGGGCCTCCCGCGTCCCGGCGCTCGCGTCCGCTACTGGGCCAGGGTCGACGGCTCGGTTGGTCGCGCCGACACGGTGGAGGTGGAGCTCGGTGCGATGGCGGGGGGGCGCAGCTGGCCCTCCGTCCGCCTCCGTTTGCCTCGCCGGCACACCACCTTGGCCGCCGTCGCGACCCGGGATCTAGCGCCGGGACACCTGCTCGCGAGCGGAGATCTGCGGCTCGAAGAGGTCGACGTCCGAGGGGCTGGAACCACCGTCCCGGCGCCCGACATGCTCCTCGGCACCCGGCTCGTGCGGGGCGTCCGGTCCGGGGAGCCGATCCGGAAACGTGCCGCCGTGGAGACCCCGGTCGTCCAGCGCGGAAGCATGGTGGACGCGCTGTGGAAGGTAGGAGCGCTTCAGGTCGTGGTCACGGCGCGGGCCCTGCAGGATGGTCGCGAAGGCGAGACCATCCGCGTCCTCAACGAGACCTCGAAGACGACGCTGGTGGGCGTCGTGGTCGATGCCCATCGGGTGGAGGTCCGGCGATGATCTCGAGAGCGGTCTTCATCTGGGCCCTCGCCCTGCTCGGCGGATGCGCCAGCGTCCGCCACGTCGACGAGTACGTATCGAAGCGCCGCACCTACGAGCCTCGGGTCGCGCCCGAAGCCGAGAAGGGCGACCGACGGAGCGGATCGCTTTGGTCTCGCCACAACCAAGCCGCGACCTTGTTTACCGACGTCCGGGCCTACGGCATCAACGACATCATCACCGTCCGGATCGCGGAGCAGGCTCGGGCGGAGCGGGACGCGAACACCCGGCTGAATCGAGATGGAAGCATGGTCTTCGGCGTCGACGCGGCCGGAAAGCTGGCCGAGAACGGCATCGCCTCCGACCGGCTCCTGGAGGGCAGCAGCTCCAACAGCTTCAACGCGTCGGGACGAACCGGTCGCACCGAAGACGTCGAGTTCACCGTCGCCGGCACCATCACCCAGGTCCTCCCCAACGGGAACCTCTTCGTCGAGGGACACCGGGTGGTGCTCGTGAACGAAGAAGAGCACCACTTCTACGTGAGCGGGGTGGCGCGGCCAGAGGACATTCGGCGCGACAACACCATCGCCTCTCACCAACTGGCCGACGCGGAGATCGAGTTCACCGGCCTCGGCGTCCTGACCGAGCAGCAGAAGCCGGGCTGGTTGACGCGCTTCTTCCAGATCATCAACCCACTATGAAGCGCTCCATCGCCATCCTTCTCTTCTTGGGGCTTTTGACGGGGGCTCCGCCCGCCCGGGCGACTCGGGTCAAGGACTTGGCCCAAGTTAAGGGCGTTCGCGACAACCCCCTCATCGGCTACGGGCTCGTGGTCGGTCTGTCCGGGTCCGGCGACTCGCGGCGGACGCTCTTCACGCAGCAGTCGCTGTCGAACCTCCTCCGTCGTCTGGGCGTCAACGTCGACCCGGCACGGCTGTCGGTGCGGAACACGGCGGCGGTGATGGTGACGGCCGAGATCCCGCCCTTCAGCGACTCCGGCGACACCGTGGACGTGGTGGTCAGCGCCCTCGGCGACGCACGCTCCCTGGCCTCGGGCACTCTGCTGATGACGCCGCTCAAAGGCGCCGACGGCGAGGTCTACGCAGTGGCTCAAGGCCAGTTGGTCGTGGGGGGCTTCGAGATCGACGCGCCCTTCGCGTCGGTGCGAAAGAACTTCCCGACCGCGGCCCGAATCCCGGGCGGGGCTATCGTCGAGCGCCAGGTCCCGGCCTCCTTCGTACAGGAAGGTCAGATCATGCTCACCCTCAACGAGGCGGACTTCACGACCGCCGATCGGATCGTACAGGCCGTCAACGCTAGCTTTGGCGACGGGGTCGCGAGTGCGCCTTCGCCGGGCCAGATCGCGGTCCAGCTGCCCGGCGAGTTCACCGAGAACGCGGTCGGCTTCTTGGGGCGGCTCGAAGGCCTCGACGTGGTGGCCGACGTGAAGGCCCGGGTGGTCTTCAACGAGCGATCGGGCACCGTGGTCGTGGGCGGCAACGTCACCCTCGGACCGGCGGCGGTCGCCCACGGCAACCTCAACGTCACCGTCCTCACCCAGTTCGGGGTCTCGCAGCCCGCGCCCTTCGCCCGCCGCGGCACCACCGCCGTGGTCCCCAACACGACCCTCTCCGTCGAGGAGGGGGCGGGCCAGCTGCAGGCGATCCCGAATGCGGCCTCGGTGGAAGAGCTCGTCCAGGCCCTCAACGCTTTGGGCGCGTCGCCCCGTGACCTGATCGCCATCCTCGAGGCCCTTCGCAAGGCGGGGGCCCTCAACGCGGAGCTGGAGATCCTGTGAAGATCGCTGGCCGTCCTCCGTCCACGCCGCCCAAGAGCGAGCTGCTCGAGACCGCACGCCAGCTGGAGGCGGTCTTCGTGCGGCAGATGTTCGAGGAGATGGCGAAGACGGTGGAGTCCTCGAAATTGTTCGAGGACTCGCCGGGCGGTGACATGTACGAGCAGTGGTTTCGGGGCGAGGTAGCGGACCGCTTCGCCGCTTCCGGGGGCACGGGTCTCGGCGATCGGATCGCCGAAGCCCTCGGCGCCGGCGCGGCGCCTCCCCGGGCCGCGGTGGCTCACCTTCACCACGGAGAGGCGATCGACGCCGGCCTGAGCCTGGGCCGGGGCGCCGGGGCCGCACGGCCACCGGCGCCGTCTTCGCTTCCAGAAGGCGTGACCAGCGCATTCGGAAAGCGCATCCACCCCGTCACCGGCCGGCCCGACGTCCACCACGGCGTCGACCTCCGGGCGCCCGTGGGCACCGGCGTCCGGATCCCATTCCCTGGCGTGGTTCAAAAGGTGAGTCAGAACGAGACGCTCGGCCGCTTCGTGTGGGTCGAGCACGCCAACGGCTTCCGTTCCTTATTTGGCCACCTCGACGAGGTCTCGGTGACCGAAGGCCAGCGCCTTCCGGTCGGTGAGACCGTCGGAGCGAGCGGCGCTACCGGTCGAGTGACGGGGCCTCACCTCCACTACGGCCTCTACCGCGGCGAAGATGCGGTGGATCCCCTGCGCTTCATTCCCAGACCCATGGAAAACCTGCTGTCTCAGGGTCGACGTTCTCCAAAAAAATGACAGGTCCTCGTCAAGTTCCCGACGCAGGCGCCGATGGGTCCTCTTAGCAGCGGCTAGACAGCCGTCCAGGAGATCCAAGGATGAACACGATCAAGAACCCACTCGGTCCCGTCATGGATGAACGCGCATCGCAGGGTACCGCCGGCGGTCGGACCGAGCCGGTGAAGAAGACCTCTTCCGTTACCTTCGAGCGCCAGACGTCCGCTTCCCGACGCCTCTACGAGCAGACGCGTCTCAAAGTGGAATCCGAAAGCTCCGAGCGGATGGCTGAAATCAAGCTCGCGGTCAAGAATGGTACATGGACGCCGAACCTTCAGCTTGTCGCGGAGAGATTGGCATCGGAGCTCATCCCCCGCGGCGACTGAGGTCGCATGACGATTCAAGATGATTCGCTGACGCGGAACACGACTTCCACTTCCGCCTCCGATTGGGTGGCGCAGCTCGAATCGGAGACCATCGCGCTCCGAGAGCTCCGGGCTGCCGCAGCCCAGACGCGGGCCGCTTCCCTGACCGAACGCCACACCGAGATCGGACCCCTGCTCGACCAGCAGGCCGCCCTCTGCGACCGACTGGCTGCGGCCCGGAACCGGCGGCGCGAGCTGCTGGCGGCAAACGGACGGGGCCCACGGGACTTCCTCGTCGCGGTGCTCGGTCAGACGCCTCCCGACCTTCACGACCAGGTCACGGCGCGCTTCTCCGAGTACGTTCAGGCGGCCGAGGAGGCCCAGCGCGAGATCGACCTCAATCGAGAGTTCTTCAGCATCGCGCTGTCCTCTCTCGACGATGTTCTGGGAGCGGTCGAGGGCCGCGAGCCCAGCTACGGACCCAAGCCCCCGGCGGAGCCTCTCCTGGTCTCCTTCAGCGCCTGAGCGGAGTCACCCCATGGTTCTCTTCGACATCATGTATCTGGGGCAAAATGCCCTATTCGCCAACCAAACCGGAGTGCGCACCACTTCGGAGAACATCGCCAACGTGAACACGCCTGGATACTCCCGGCGGGAGGCGGTCTTTCGGACCGCCGCCACCGCGTCCTTCGGCGGGCTCCGCCAGGGCCAGGGCGTTCGGGTGGAGACGACCCGACGTATCCTGGATGGGGCCCTCAACGCCCGGGCTCGCCGGCAGAGCTCGGTGGCCGAAGGCTCGACCGCGCGGGCCAACATTCTGGCTCGAGCCGACGTCGCCTTCGGTGACCTCGAGGGGGGCGGTGCCTCGGCGGCGCTCGACGACTTCTTCGAGTCTTTGGACATCCTGGCCGCTTCGCCCCAGGACCAGACCGCCCGCACCAACGTTCTCGCCACCGCTGGTCGGCTGACCGAGACCCTCAACGGCTACGGGCGGGAGCTTCGCTTGCTTCGGGAGGAGCTCAACAGCGAGATCCGGTCCGAGGTTTCCGAGATCAATCGCCTCGGCGCCGAGGTCGCGGACCTGAATCGCCAGATCACCCAAAGCGGTGAGCCGTCCAACGACCTGCTCGACCGGCGTGACCAGGTGATCGGCGAGATCGGGTCTCGAGCCGGCGTTCAGGCCATCGAGCAAGAGAACGGCCTGGTGACGGTGGTGCTGGAGGGCGGTCACACCCTCGTCGCCGGCACCAAGGTGCAAGAGCTGGCGGTGGTCGCCAACGGACCTTTGGTCGAGATCACCGGGGGCGACGGCGGCGTGGAGCGAAACCTGACCGACGACATCCGCACCGGCTCTCTCGGCGGCACCCTTCGCGCGCGAGACGAAGATCTCGCCGCCACCCAAGCGGCGGTGGACGACTTCGTGGTCGCCTTCGCCACCGAATTCAACAACCGACACCAGGCGGGCTTCGGGCTCGATGGCGTCGGGGGTCGAGACTTCTTCGCTCTACCCCCACCAGGGGTTGGTGCGGCGGAGTACCTCCGTCTCGACCCGGGCCTCACCAACGACACCCTCGCCGCGG
>CAYZFR010000036.1:0-26947 GCA_964477875.1 uncultured Myxococcales bacterium | reverse complement strand
CGAAGTCGATGCCGCCGCCCAGGGCGTCGGTGCCGAATCGCACCGGGACGACCCCTCGATAGACGTCGACGCGCTCGAGGAGCGATATGGGTAGGACGACGGGAGCGAAGTCGAAGCCTGCCACCTCCGAGGGAACGCCATCCACGAAGGTTCGGACGCGGCGCCCGCTGAGGCCGTCGATGGATACCTGCTGCCGGGCCCCGACGCCTCCGCGAGACCGCACGTTGATTCCGCGCACACGCTCCAGTACGTCGGCCGTGTCCGTGGCCCGGGCGTCCAGGGACCGCAGCTCCAGGCTCGTGGCTGGGTAGGTCGTCTCCAGCTTCGAACGCTTTGTTCGCTGGCCGGTGACGACGACCCGATCGAGCTTTTCTAGGGATAAGGTCGAAGTCTGGACCTGTTCGTCGGCCGAAGCGAGAGCCACGAAGAGCTCGAGGAGCACGGACTGGCGGTACTGATTCTCAGAATCATTCGCAACTGGAAGTTGGGGCTGGGCTCGCTTTGGTCGGGCGCAGGCGAACGGACGGCCGGGAAGCCGCGGAGAGACAGGGGATTCGCGAGGCTCCGGAGAGGCCTGTTCCGCTTCGCCCCTGTCGGCGGGCTGATAGGCTCCCGCTCCCGCATGAAGTTGTACGTGTGCACCGGAAAGCACTGCAAGAAGAAGAGGGGGGGCATCGACTCGGTCTTGAACGGGCAGACGGTCGAGCGGGTCGACGTGCGCTGCCAGAAGATCTGCAACGGGCCGGTCTGTGGCCTGAAGCTCGAGGGGCGCGTCGAGTGGTTCGAGGAGGTCGACTCGCCGAAGAGCCTGGACGCTCTTCGAGCCCTGATCGAACAGGGCAAGTTGAAGAAGCCGCTCCGCAAGCGTCACGTCTCCAAGCGCTCCGGCGAGCTCAGGAGCTGAACATGGTGGATGGGAAAACGGCCGGCGCGGCTCGAGATGCTCCGGGCGAGAAGGGAGGAAGGAAGCACGAATGACCCCGAGCCGCGTCGACCAAGAGTATGTTGAAAATGATTCTCATTCTCGTCAACCCCCTTTTTTGGGGCGCGCCCGGCCGCGAGCGGGTTGACTTGAGAATGATTATCAATTTCATGGAAGCATGGCCGACGAAGTTCGCCCCGGCATGATCCGGCGCCCCTGCCCCCGCACGCTCTTGGCCCAAAGTCCGCTCGCTACGGTGGAGGTCTCCGAGTGCGGGATCCGAGAAGTCCACGTGAACGGAATGACCTTCAGTTTCGAGGCTCAGGCCTTCGAAGAGTTCATCGGGACCCTCCAGCAGGCCTCCGCTGTCCTCATGAACTCGGGACGAGTTGTGCCCCGGATCTTGAGCCTGGTCGAATCCGACGACGATGCCTTGGAGCCAGGATCCCAGCCCGGCTCGCAGAATCATTCCTTTCCGTCCTCCTGCAGCTGACGAACGGCTTCGGTAAACTGAGTCTCGGCCGTCCTCTGCGTCTGCTGAAACTGCTCGGTCAGGTCGCGGCCGCTCTCGTGGGCGCCGCGATAACTGTCCAGCCAGGACTCGAAGCCTTTGCCGTGGTGGTAGTAGTCGCTCAGTCGGTAGCGGGCGACCAAGGCCTGACAGCGGGCGCAGCGAACCAAGACCAACCGGTCCTCGCCATCGTCTCGGACCAGCAGGTTGTTGAGCTCTCGGCTTCCGCAGGCCTGGCACTGCTGGCGGTTCACCCTCATACCAGGCCCAGGCTCTGCCAGACGACGGCGCTGAGCAAGATGGCCCCCACGCCGAGGATACTGAGCACGCTGCCGTAGCGGATCATGTCTCGCACCTCGATCCGCCCCGACGCGAAAGCCATGGCGTTGGGGGGCGTGGTCACAGGGAGGGTCATGCTGACCGAGCAGGCCATCGCTACCCCGATCAGGACCGCCTTCACCATGTCGGCGGGCAGGCCAAGGGCGACGGGGACGAGCAGGTTTGCCGTGGCGGTGTTGCTCATGACGGTGCTCACGCCGCAGGCCAGCACCGAAAAGCTCGCCGTGACCACGAAGCCCGCCGCCTCGGTCGGCACCAGGCCGACGATGTCGTCGGCCAAGCCGGACGATGATACAGCAACCCCCAAGGACAGACCGCCCCCGGCCAACATCAAGACGTCCCAGGGCAAGCCGCGAAAGTCAGAAGTTGCAAGGGCCTGGCTTCCGAACAACACCAAGACGGGTATGAGGGCGACGGTGCCGCTGCTCAGACCGTGAAGGTCGCCGGTGAGCCAGCCCAGGATCGTGACCAGGGCCGTTGCCCCGACGAGGGGAGCCTGACCCGAGAGCTTCCTCCGCTCGATGCCGAGCGCGAGGTCTTTGGCCTTGGGTGGGAAGCTCCGGGCCAAGAGCCACCAAGCGAACACGAGTAAGACGCTCAGCATGGGAAGCGCCATCCCCAGCCAGCCGAGAAAGCTCACTCGAAGGGCGGCCCGGTCCAGGTACTGCATCGCGATGGCGTTGGCCGGCGTCCCGATGGGCGTGCCGAGGCCGCCCAGGTTGGCGGCGAAGGCTACGCCGAGGAGCAGGGCGGTGCGAAAGGGCTCGTCTTCGTCCAGGTCGTCGAGGATCGGCGCCGCCAGCCCCAGCATCATGGCGGTGGTGGCGGTGTTGCTCATCCACATCGAGAGCACCGCCGTCGTCCCCATGAAGCCGGCCAGCACCCGCTTGGGCCGGGGGCCGGTCCGGTCCAAGACCCAGATCGCGATCCGCCTACCGAGGCCGTGCTTTTGAAGCCCCGCCGACAGGACGAAGCCGCCCAGAAAGAGGAGGACCACATTGGAAAAGAAGGGAGCGATGAACTGCTCCCCGTCGACTTCGGGGAGCGCCGGGCTCAGCAAGGTCAAGTTCAGGAACAGGACGAGGAAGCTGGTCACGAAGAGCGGCAGGGCTTCCGTCGTCCACAGTAGACCAGCCACCCCGAGCACCGACAGGGCCAGACCGGCCGCCTCGGACAGTCCTAGGAGCGAAGACCACGAGCCCAGCAAGCCGGCGATCAACAGGCCGAGCGCGATGACCAGAGGGAGGGCGCGACGCACATCCCTTCCTTAGCGAATCTGAAGGCGCGTGTGTTCCGCGGCGTCAGATTCGGCGGGGGCGCCGCCGGTGGCGATTCAGGGGGCAGGCTTGCGGGCTTCGATCTTGGCCGAGACGACGTGGTTTTCGACGCCGCTGCCCGGGAGCCAGTCCTTGATGAATTCCCGGCTGCTTTCTTCGATCTGAACCCGGATCTGCTCAAAGCCGGCTTCGCGGAGCAGGCCCTCGATCTCGGCCACCGGCACTGCGCCCGAGATGCAGCCGGTCAGAGCGCCGGTGTCGTTCCGAAGATGCTCCGGAAGCTCGCTCGTCGCGACGATGTCGGAGATCGCGAGCCGACCGCCGGGGGCCAAGACCCGAAAGCTCTCCTCGAAGACGGCCGCCTTGTCTGGGCTCAGGTTGATGACGCAGTTCGAGAGGATGACGTCGACGCTGTCGTTGGCCACCGGCAGGTGCTCGATCTCGCCGAGTCGAAAATCGACGTTCTTGGCCCCGATCGCTTCGGCGGCCAGGCGGGCCTTGGACAGCATGTCGGGGGTCATGTCGACCCCGATGACGCGGCCCGATTCACCGACTTGACGGGCGGCCAAGAAGCAGTCGAAGCCGCCTCCCGAGCCCAAGTCGAGGACGGTCTCACCCGCCTTCAGCTGGGCGATGGCCTGCGGGTTGCCGCAGCCGAGGCCCATGTTCGATCCCTCGGGGGCGGCGGCCAGGTCCTCGTCCGAATAGCCCAAAGCCAGGCTGCCCAGGGCGCCCGGCGCGATGGTGCCTTTGCCGCAGCAGCCCACCTCGGCCCCCTTGGCGATCTCCGCGTACTGATCCCGAACGATCTGGCGAACGGCGTCGTTCTTTGGGTTTTCGGTCATGCCCGATCTCTACTCGCTTACCGAGCCCGATGCTTGAAATTCTCGTCCTCCGGACGTCACCCCCCCTGGTGCCGGACTCCGTTTGCGCCCCCCTGCGACGGAGGCGCTCAAAATGCGATCTGGAGCTGAAGCCGAAATAGCTCGTCCTGCAGCGTCGCGCCGGCCATCTGCTGCCAGCGAACCGAGACGTCGCTCACCGCCTTCAGCTGGTGGTCGAAGGCATAAAAGCTCAGCGCGCCGGTCGTCTCGTCGAAGCGCTCCAGCGCCCCGGCGGCCGAGCCCCCGCCCGCGAAGCCTCGCGCAACTCGTTGAAAGGCTTCGCTGAACTGGACCCGCGCGTGTCGCGCCGCGGCCTCCAAGTACGGGAGGAAACGCCAGGCGGTCTGGACGTTCAGGCCCGAGGCCGCGAACACGATGGCGCCAGCGTCTCGCTCGAACCACGCCAGGTAGCCCTGACTCGAAAAAGACAGGTGGGCCCACTTGGCCAAGACCTCCGGAGCCACACGCAGGGCATAGTCGCGTCCCAGCACCGGATCGGCGTCGAAGGAAAAGCCCGTCGCCAGATGGACGCGAGGCGGGCCGCCTCGTCGATCGGAGTCGGTCCCGAAGTCGTCGCGCCCGACCCGTAGCCCGACGCGGCCGGCGATCTCGGGGTGGATCTCGGCGGGAGCCGAGGGGTCTCGGAGGTCGGAGGGGTTCGGCTGGGCGACGTCGAACAGGGTCGATGGCCCGACCTCGAAGGCGCTGCGCGCGTTGGTCCCCGAGTAGAGCCCGAGGGCCCACTCCGGCCGCACCTGCTTGCCAGGGCGCATCTGCTGGCGCGCGAAGAGCCCAAGCTGGCGCTCGCCCCCGAAGAAGCGCGCGGCCCGGGACCAGTCGGCGAAGGTCAGCCGCGAGACGGAGGCGACCCGGTGGCGTGTGAGCGGGATCTTCGCTTGGCCCATGCCGAACACGAAGCCCGGCAGCAGCCGCGCCTCCGCCACGTAGTCGAGAAGCTCGACCGAGGCCGGCGACACGTTGAAGTGAAGCTTCAGTGAGAGCCGTTCGTCGAGTAGCCCGACCTCCGTGATGCTCCGGATGCGTGGAAAGGTCAGGCTCTCGGGCGTCGCCGAACGGGGCGCGGCCTCGAAGCGAAGCTGGCCGAGAAAGCGCTGTCGGACCGCCGGGCCTTTCGGACCCGCATGAAATTCCAGAGAAGAAAATCGCGGCTGACCCAGACGCCAGGAAGGGGCATCCTCGTCTGGCTGGCCAAGGAGCGCAGCCGCGAAAAGAACGCTCGTGCACAAACAGCTCAAGGCTATGGGCCCGATCCGCTGCTTCCGAAGCTCGGTCAACAAGAGAATCTCGCGTGCCATTGGCGCGACGGCAAGCAGCCATGGAATTGACGCAGAGACGTCCCACCAAAGCTACAACAGGACGCGTATTCGGTTCGGTGACCGTCAGGTCGCCATCCACCATGCGAACGAGAACCGCCACCGCCCTATCCTTCCTCGCCGTCCTCCTCGGGACGGACCATTCATCGACCGCCCAGCTCGTCTCGGTCCCCGTCGCTTCGTTGCAGGCTCGGCCTGCCTACATCAACGAGGTGCGTCTCAACCAGCCCGGTCCCGAAAACGACAACTTCTTCGAGCTCGCCGGCGCGGCCGGCACCTCGTTGAACGGTCACGCCCTCATCGTGGTTTCGGGCGAATTTGCGCCGGGTCAGATCGAAGTCGTCGTTCCTCTCGACGGCTTTGCGATCGCCAGCGACGGCTTCTTTGCCTTCGGGCCTACGACGGTCGGGGCCGGGCTCGACGCCACTGGCGACTTCGACCCATTCGGGAGCCCGAGCACCTACATGCTCGTCCGCAGCTTCATAGGCGTCGAGGGCGACGACCTGGATCTGGACGACGATGGTCGCCTCGACGTCTTGCTCTTCGACGAGATCGTAGACTCGGTCAGCCTCCTCGACGGCGACTCCGACCCTGACCGAAGCTACGGACACACCGCCCTCGTGGGGGCCGACGGCAGCTTCACCGCCGCCCACATCTTCCGGGGCTCGACGGGCAACTTCCGGATCGGCTCTTTCGGCAGCACCGCCGACGACACCCCCGGAGCCGCCAACGTCGCCGGCAGCGGTAGCCTCAGCCTCATAAGCACCCTTCAAGGCTCCACCCCCGCCGACGGCGATGACGACAATGACCGTAGTCCGGTCGAGGGCGACACCATCGAGATTGAAGCGATCGTGGTCGGTGATTTTCAGAACGGCGAGGGCGCGCTGCGAGGCTTCTTCTTGCAGGAGGAGGCCGGTGACGCAGATGCCGACCCCGACAGCTCCGAAGGCATCTTCGTGGACTTCGATCTCATCGACGTCCAGGTCGGCGACCGGGTCGTCGTGGAAGGCGAGGTCGACGAGTTCTTCGACCGCACCCAGCTCGAGAACATCACGACGCTGTCCCGTCAGATCGACGGACAGTCGCTTCCTCCAGCGGCTGTGATCGAGCTCCCCGCTTCTGGCGCCATCGGCTTCGGGGCCGACCTCGAGCCCTTCGAGGGAATGCGGGCGCGCTTCTCTGATCCCCTCTCGGTGACCGAGCTTTTCAACTATGACCGCTTCGGTGAGATGCGGCTCTCTCAGGGTGGGCGTCTGCAGCAGTTCACCAACTTCAGCGCGCCGAGCGTGGCCGGCTTCGAGGCCCACGAGGAGGCCATCTCCGTCCGTACCGTCACCCTCGACGACGGCCGCACCGACCAGTATCCCACGGAGCTGCCCTACCCGCAGGGCGGCCTGTCGGCCTCCAACCCCGTCCGCATGGGCGATCTGGTCGGAAACCTGACCGGCGTCATCGACTTCAGCTTCGGCCTGTTCAAGCTGCAGCCGACCCAGGACCCGGTCTTCGTGCCGGTCAACGCTCGTCCCGAGGCACCCGACGTCGGGGGCTCGCTGAAGGTCGTCGCTTTCAATGTGCTCAACTACTTCAATACCCTCTCCGACGGTGCCGGGTCTTGCTTCCGGCAGGGCAGCTCTTCACCCGGCAACTGCAGGGGCGCGAACAGCGCCGCCGAGTTCGCTCGGCAGGAGGCCAAGATCGTGCGGGCCATGGTGGAACTCGACGCCGCCATCTACGGTCTCATCGAGATCGAAAACGACTACACCGACGGTGACGAGAGCTCCATCGCGACCCTCACCGAAGCCCTCAACGACGTTGGCACTCGAGGCTGCCCTGGCGGATTCGACTACGTCGACCCGAACGGACGGGTGGGTGAGGACGCCATAGCGGTCGGCATCATCTTTTGTCCCGACCGGGTTCAGCGGGCCCCGGGCAGCCAGCCGGCCATCCTCACCGACGACGACCTCGGGCCCTTAGGCGTGACCCCGCCCGTCTTCACGGGGCCCAGCACCAGCCGCTCGCCCCTCGCGGCCAGCTTCATCGACCGGGACACCAACGGCGTCCTCACCGTGGTCGTGAACCACTTCAAGTCGAAGGGCGGCAGCGGGACCGGCGCCGACGCCGACGCCGGCGACGGCGCGGGTGCCTTCAACGGTCGCCGCACGAAGTCCTCCGAGGCCTTGGACGCCTGGCTCGACACCGACCCCACCGGTGCCGGCACCGACAACATCCTCATCATCGGCGACTTGAACGCCTACCGTCAGGAGGACCCGGTCACGACCCTCACCGGCGCCGGCTATGTCGACCTTGTTGACGAGGACGGCGCATATTCCTTCGTCTTCGATGGTCAGTTCGGGACCCTGGACTACGCCCTCTCCAGCCCCTCCTTGGTCAATCAGGTCACCGGTGCCGCGGCTTGGCACGCCAACGCCGACGAGGCGGATGCGCTGGACTACAACCTGGAGAATAGTCGGGATCCCTCGCTCTTGGCCCCCGATCCGTACCGGGCCTCGGATCACGACGCGATCGTGGTGGGGCTCGACGTGAGCCCGGTCGAGATCACCAACGTCTTCGAGGAAGACTTCGCGGGCGGGAGCCTTGGCCTAATGGATGTCTTCGACGTGACCTCCAACGCGAGCTGGCGCTTCCAGAACGACCAGACCGGCACCAGCGACGACCGGCCCGCCGCGCGAATGAACGGTTTCGGCGCCGACGTCGCGAGCCGGGACTGGCTGACCACGCCCGATATCGCGATTCCCGCCGCCGGAAGCACGGTCCTCGGCTTCGACAGCTTCGTGTCATTCGGAGGCGGCGACTTCGAGGTCTTCGTGCTCGAGAACTTCACCGGCGACCCCGACACCGCGACCCAGACCGCGCTCACCTACAACAAGCCCTCCGACAACTCCCGCACCTGGACCGAATCAGGACCCATCGACCTGTCGTCCTTCGCCGGCAGTACGGTGCGGATCGGCTTTCTGTATACCAGCACCGGCACGGGCGGCTCCGACGGCGCCGAGTGGTTCGTGGCCAACATTAGGGTGACGAATCTCCTCGGTCTGAACGTCGGCTTCTCTTCGAGCACGTCAGAACCCTTCGTAGCCGAGTTGGTGAGCTTTTCGGCCACCGCGCAGGGCGGCGTCGAGCCGTACACCTTCGCCTGGGACCTCGGGGACGGCACGACCGCGACCGGCCAGAACGTGACCCATGGCTACGCTGAGCCGGGGACCTACGTCCCCGAGCTGACCGTCACCGACGACGAGGGTACGACCCAGACTTTCCGCCGCGAAGTGCGGGTAGAGGCGACGCGGGTCGAGGCCGTTCCGAGCGTGGCCGGAGACCTGCGGGTGGCGAGCTTCAACGCCTCCTTGAACCGGAACAATGCCGGCGACCTGGCCGCCGCCCTCTCGGACGGCTCCGACATCCAGGCCCAGCAGGTCGCGGAGATCATCCAGCGCGTTCGGCCGGACGTCGTGCTCATCAACGAGTTCGACTACGACGAGAACGGCGCTGCGGCCGATGCCTTCCGGAGCGGCTACCTCGAGATCGGTCAGAACGACCAGCAGCCGATCACCTATCCGTTCGTGTATGTCGCGCCCTCCAACACCGGTATTTCCTCGGGGCTGGACTTCGACAACAGCGGCTCGGTCGGCGGACCCGGAGATGCCTTTGGCTTCGGCTTCTTCCCCGGACAGTTCGGCATGGTCCTGTACTCGCGCTTCCCCATCGTCGCTGACGAGGTTCGGACCTTTCAGACCTTCCTGTGGCGGGACATGCCGGGGGCGCTGTTCCCAGAGATCCCGGGCGAGGGCCCGGGGGCCGGCGAGCCCTTCTACAGTGACGAAGAGCTCGACGCTTTCCGGCTGTCGTCAAAGAGCCACTGGGACGTCCCGGTCGATGTCGATGGCACTGTCGTCCACGTCCTCGCCGCTCACCCAACGCCGCCGGTCTTCGACGACGGAGAGCGGACCTTCGACGGCGAGGTCAACGCCATCGACTTCAACGGCCTTCGCAACCACGACGAGATCCGCTTCTGGGCCGACTACGTGCGGCCCGGCCAGAGCGGCTACATCTACGACGACGAGGGCAACATGGGCGGCCTCGGCGCGGGGGAGCGCTTCGTGATCGTGGGTGACTACAATGCGGATCCCTTCGATGGAGACAGCACCGCCGATGCGGCGATGCAGTTCATCAACCACCCTGACATCGACAATACCTTCATCCCCGTCAGCCGGGGCGGCGCCGAGCAGTCCGGCATTCAGGGTGGGGTCAACCTCGAGCACCGCGGGAACCCAGCTTTCGACACCAGTGACTTTAGTGAGCCGCCCGGCAACTTGCGCGTCGACTATGCGCTGCCGTCCGAGTTCGGTCTCGATGTGAAGCAAGGCGGGGTATTCTGGCCCAACGCAAACGACCCCGCCGCTTCTCTGGTCGCGGTCAGCGACCATCGCCTCGTTTATGTCGACCTCGCGCTCACCAACATCGGGACCCTGGTCGTCTCGTCCGAGGTCACGTCCGGTGACGATTGCTCCAATGGCGGGGTGCAACTCGACGAGGGGCCGGACCTGAACGGCAACGGTAGCCTCGACGAAGGCGAGATCGAGCTCACCCGCTTCATCTGCAATGGCGCACCGGGCGCTCAGGGTCCGGCCGGGGAAGACGGCGAGGACGGAGAGCAGGGCCCGGTCGGACCAGCAGGACCCACCGGACCCGAGGGGCCGACAGGGCCCCAGGGGCCGGCGGGAGGTGAAGGAGAGAGCGGCGCCGCCGGTCCCTTCTTGCTCGCCCTCGGCGCAGCGGCGCTCATGGCACGCCCACGTCGCTGAGCGAGTCCTCCATCAGGCTGAGGGTGAGGGCCGCAGCCCGATACCCACCACCAGCCCCGCCGCTACGCCGTACGAATGGGCGGCGGCCAAGACCGAGCCCCCCACGAGGTCTTCGGTCCAGTTCGGCGTGCCGAAGATCGTGTCGCTGAGGAGCTTGGCTCCGAGACCGAGCGCGAACCAGGGCGCCAGAGAGCCGAGGCGTGCCCAATCCAAGAGCAGCCCCGTCGCCGCCAGGCCGTAGACCACGCCCGAGAAGCCGGTGTACCAAGCAGGTCGGTCGATGAGCAGAACGGCGAGGTCGACGCCCAGACAGATGAAGAAGATCGCGCTGGTCATGGTTTTGAAGCCACGCAAGGAGGGAAAGAGCGCTGCGAACAAGAGGAACGTGCCAGCGTTCAAGGCGGCGTGGGCGAAGGACAGGTGAACGAGATGCCCCGTCCAAAGGCGCCAAGGCTCGAACCACCATCTGGGCTCCAAGCGAAGAAGCTCACGAATCCCTGCCGGTGCGAGAGCCAGCGCCATCATGATGGCGGCCAAGGCGGTCACCGACCTCCATCCCGGTCTTGTCGTGCGGCGTCCTTCCATGGATTTCCGTCCCGTCTTCAGCGCTTGTGACTCATCGCAGTCGGTCCAGGCGGAGTCGGTGGTCGCGACCCATCAGCCGCCGATAGGCGAGGAGGACGATGGCCAAGGTGCCGAGGGCCGTCCCGGCCACGATCATGAACGCGATCACGATCTGGTAGCGAACCGCGTCGGCGGGAGCGCGGCCGGCAAGGATCTGCCCGGTCATCATGCCCGGAAGGCTGACCAGACCCATCACCGTCATCGAGTTGAGGATCGGTGTCATGCCGGTGCGAAGCGCCTCCTTGACCGGGCGTCGGGCCGCCTCCCATCGGTGGGCGCCCATGGCGAGAAGCGCCTCCACCTGATCCGATTTGTTCTCCAGCTCCTTCGTGAGTCGGTCGAGGGCTAGAGAAACACCATTGAGTGTATTGCCGAGCACCATGCCCAGCATGGGGATGACGTACTGGGGCGCGTACCAGGGCTCGATCTGCAGCACGCCGCCCAGCACCACCGCAGTGACGAAGAAAGCGGCCCCGAACACGGACACGAAGCCATCCCAGTAGGCTCCTGGGAAGCGACGTCCACTTCGGGACACCGCGGCCCGTCCCGCCACCGCCGCCATCACGCAGCCCACGGCGACGATCAGGATCGGATCTTCGACTCGAAACAGCCACTCCAGGACCAACCCCACCAGAAGCAGCTGAACGACCATCCGGACCGTTGCTACGGCCAAGGAGCGCGCGAGCCCGAGGCCGAGGACGGCCGAAAGCCCGAAGTTGAGCAGAACCAACAGGCCGCTAGCGGCGAGCTGAAGCGCCGACACCTGGACGTAGGCATCACTCACGCCTTCGACTCCAGGGTCAGTCGCCGGTCGGCCATCCGGTCGAGCTGGTCACCATCGTGGCTCGTCCAGATGCAGGCTCGAGACATGTCCCCCCTGATGAAGCGACGCACCAGAGCTTCGATGAGCGACGTCGACTCCTCGTCCAGGGCGGCGCTCGGCTCGTCGAGCAGGAGTACGACCGGGTCGAGCTGCAGGATCCGAATAAGAGCCGTGATCTGGGCCTCCCCGCCAGAGAGCCTGTTCGCGGGCCGGTGAAGGAAGGCCTCGTCGCGTCCGAAGGGCTGCAGCTGCTCCAAGATTCGGGCCCTCTCGAAGCGTCGTCCGGCATGGACCGCGAGCTCGAACGGAACCCGAAGATTGTCTTCGACGGTGCCCGGGAACAGGGCGGGCCGCTGCGCCAGGTACGCAACCCGGGCTCGGTGGCGCGGGAGCTCGCCCTCGTCGAGCGGGGCGCCTTGCACCTTCACTTCGCCTTCGTCGAGGGGGTCCAAGCCAGCGAGGGCGCGAAGGAGCAGCGTCTTCCCGGCCCCCGAGGGGCCCGACAAGCCGAGGATGGAGGCCGCTGGCAGCTCCAAGTCCAGATGACGCCACACCCATCGCTCGCCGATCCGACGCCCCAGCCCTTGTCCGGTCAGAGCGTCCTGCGTCTTCTCGGCGCTCGCCTTGGCTCGTTGGGCCACTCGAGGTCGATTCTGCGCAGCTTCTCCCTTCACCTTCAACGTCCGGGCCTTGTCGAAGCCGGCGGAACTCGGGAGGCTGCGTAGATGGAGTCTCGAGCGCCCCTTTGCCTGATCTACTGTGAGCCGGCGGCCGACCTGTCGGAGGGTATCGGGCGGGCGCTCCGCGTCGCTGCGACCCCGAGCGAGGACGTCTGGTTCTCGTCCGGGGAGGCGAAGCACGTCGTCGGCGACAACGTGCGGGGACACGACGTCTATGTCCTTCAGCGGACCGTCACCCCGGCTGGGCCTCGATCCGTCTACGACAACTTCATGATGGCTCTTCACGCCGCCGACGCGCTCACCCTCGCCGATGCCCAGCGCGTCACCTTGGTTCTGCCCTATCTGCCCGGTACCCGGCAGGACAAACGCAAGCTACGAGAAGGGGTGAGCACGGGGCTGTTCGCTCGGCTCATCCAGGCGAGCGGCGTGTCCATGGTGATCACGGTCGAGCCCCACAACGAGGCCTTGGTCGCCGGCTATGATCCGAGAAAGTGCGTGCTGGAGAGCGTGAGTCTCGTGAAGAGCTATTCTCGGTTCCTTCAGGACCGCGGCCTGGTGGGAGACGTGGTCGCCTCCCCCGACGTGGGCGGTCTGGAGAATGCCCGCCGCTATGCCCAAGTGCTCGGTCGAGACCTGGCGGCGCTTTCAAAAGAGCGGGACTACAGTCGAGTCGGCGTCGTCATGCACTCCACTGTCCTCGGCGACGTGGCGGGGCGAGACGTCCTCCTCGTGGACGACATCGTGGACACCGGAGGCAGCGTGGTCTCGGCGGTTCAGGCCCTGTGGACCGAAGGGGCCAAGGGCGTGGTGGTCGCCTGCGCGCACCCCGTGCTGTCGGGGCCGGCGTGGGAGCGGCTCCATCAACTGGAGGCGGAGGCCAGGGACCGGGGTGTGCGCTTTGCGGTGGCGGGGACGGGGAGCATCCTCCACCCCGATCCGCCGCAGTGGTACTACAGCTTCGGCTTGGAGCCGCTCCTGGCCGAGGTCGTGAAGCGGGTCAACACCCGGGGGAGCCTCCGGGTCCTGGCCGGACGCTGAAGCTGAGTCAGCTCGGGCCCGCCCACCTCGGGAGCGGCGGAGTCGACGAGCCCCGACCGGCCAGGGCGAAGCGCCCGAGCTTTCGGAGCCGCCCGAAAGACTCGGCACGGGTCCCTTTCTTTGGATCCACGCGAAGCTCAGTTCGGTGCGGCGACCTCGTAATAGAAGTTGTCGATCAGCAGCATGTCGCCCGAGTCACCGCCGGGGGCGGTGAAGATGAAGGGCGCTCGGATCTGGGTAAAGTCGTCGGTGAAGTCGGCGAGCGGGATCTCTAGATTGTGCCACTCGCCGTCGTTCGCGTAGCCGTACTCCGTGACGTCGATCCGGAACTCGGCGTCCTCGGTCTGCACCGCGATCTCAAAGTCCGCGAAACTCGCGTCCCGGCTCAGGAAGCTCACCCGCATGGTGTCGAAGGCGCTCAGGTCCTCGGCTTCGGCGCCCTGATCTTCGGCGTAGACGATGCCGCCGCCCCAAAAAGGCGCCCCGGTGAGGATGATGGCCTCCGAAGTGCAGCCTTCGATCCGCTCGGTGGTCGTCTCTTGGTTGTAAGAGCTCTCGAAGATGAAGTAGTTGCGGCCTTCGCTCAAAGTGAGCTGCTCGCTCGAGCCCCCCTCGTAGAAGATGCCGAGGTCGATGCGCACGTCGCCGGTCTGGAAGGGATCGGGCCCCGGTAGAAAGTCACCCTCGGGGCAAGCGCTGGTGTCTCGGACTCCGACATGGGTTCGGTAGTCGGCGATGCCGGGGTCGCCCCGGCAGGCGACGACGGCGAGCAGGGAGAGCGCAGCAAGAGCGTTCGAGCCTTTCATCATGGACCTCCTCGAAAACGGTCGACCCGGAAAACGGCCTCGTCGCCGATCAGCACCCAGCCCGGCGGGAGCCTGCTTCGCTGTAGGCCGATGAAGGGTCGGATGTCTTCCACCAGTCGCTGAGCCGCCAAGTTGGCCACGCTCAAGGGGGGAGAGATGGGATCTTCCGCAAAGAGCCGGGAGTTGGGGAAATTCACCAAGACGCTGCGGAAACCTTCAGCGGCGATGAACAAGAGCGTCTCCGCGTCTTCCTCGGGGGCGAAGCGCGGGTCGGCGGCAATGAACAGGAGCCGCTCCGAGGCCAAGTACTGGGCGACTCCCAGGTCGGTGGAGCCTCGGGCGAGCGCGGTCGCCCAGCCGTAGAAGGCGACGACCGGCCCTGCGTCGTCGAGGGCGAAAAGGCTCGGCTCCGACAGCGGGATCGAATCTTCGGCGAAGGGATTGTTCGGATCTTCGAGGACCGACGTCGACGGAAAGATGCCGACGGTCTCGTCCACCACCTCCAGCGTGAGGTCCGAAAAGTCTCCTGCCGGGATCTCGGAGCCCTCCAATCCGCGAAAGGCCGGGGCCTCCAGTCCGCAGCTCGGGCCGAAGACCAAGAGCGCGGTCAGGCTCAGTTCAAAGCGCAATCTGCACATAGCTCATGATCTCCCATTGCTCGCCCGAGCGGTTGGGATCGCTCACGGGATCGGTGGCGATGCCGTCCGAGAAGCGATCCAGGCTTCGATACGTGAATTGGGCACCGAAGTTCGTGTACACGTCCATGAACCACTCGGGTGCCTTCAATCCGTAGGTGAGGTTCGTCGCCACCTGTACGGGGAAGGTCAGGTTGAAGTCTCGCTGGAAGTCGTAGGGCCCCCAGTCGTTCAGCTTGAAGTACACCCCCCAATCCAGGCGGCGGTACAGGAGACGATAGTCGAAGCCGAGCCGCTCGATGAGGCGAGGGTCGGATCCCGTCGTCTGAATGGTGCCGCCGTAGCCGCTCAGGGTGAGCTTGGTGCGCGGGTTGGGGACCATGATGATTCGGCCGGTGATCTCCCAGAGATCCCGTGCCGGCGGCGCGCCGCCGAAGGCGAACAGGAAGTTGTCGCCCGGCTCCACCCCGGGGGAGAGGGTCGCGAAGCCTTCCACGGGGACCTCGGCCGGCGTGATCCCTACCCCCGAGTCCTGGGAGGTCGGGAGGTGCCGGTACACGAAGTCGATGTAGCCGGACAGAAAGGCGTCCTCCTGCCGAATGGCGTCCCAGGCCCACATCCAGGTGGCGGGAGTGGGGTCGAAGGCGATGAGCAGCTCGCCGGCCAACATCTGGCGGTTGGCCCGGACCCAGAAGGGATCGTTGATCTGATTGCGCGGCGCCACGCCCGGGAACACACGGCCGTCGGCTGCGGTGAGGGTCGGAATATTCGGCAAGGGACCCTGCAGCGGTTCCTGATACATGAAGTTGGGAGCGATCTGCACCTTCCCGAGCTGATAGGCGAGACCGCCGCCGACTGCCCAATGGTTGCCCTGACCAACTTCGTCCAGGATCCACCCGGTGATGGTGTCGGTGGGATCGCCGAAGCCATCGGCGACCAGACCCTTGTAGGAGCCTTGCAGGTAGAAGGAGAAAGGCTGTCCGACGTAGATCAGCTTCGCTTTGGCGCCCAAGGTGTCGACGAACTCGATCTCGTCGTCGAGGATGTCGTAGCCCGAGTCCGCGTAGCCGTTTCCGAGACCGCCCTCGGCTGGCCGCGCGATGGTGTAGTCACGACCGAGTCGATCCCTACCTGCGACGATGCCGCCCAGCTTGAGTTCGAACCGGCCGAGGTCGTAGCCGAGGGAGACGGTGCTCTTACTCGTTCGGGGCAAGGAGATGGCGGAGCTGGTCCCCGCCTCTTCTGCGGTCCGTTCGAAGTCTTCCTGATGGACGATGCCAATGTCCAGATTCCCGACCTCTCGGTAGTACTTGGCGATCATGGCAGGGTTGGCGCCCCAGTAAAGCTGCGGTCCAAAGGCGATCTTGACGCCATCGAAGGCCTTCTTGCCGGTCCAAACCACCCCGTTCGGTGCGTTCGAGTTGAAAGTGTCGACGCCCTCGACGAAGGCGAAGGGGACCGATGGGTAGTTGGCCTCCTGGTAGAGGCCGAAGAAGTCACCCTCATAGCCCCAGTGGTAGTGGCGAGTCCGGTAGTAGCCTTCCAGATTGAACCACTTCTCATCCCATTCGAACTCGGCCTGGTAGATTTGAAAGCGCTCGATGTCCTCCTCGGCCACTGCCCCTCGGTTCTCGTAGAAGATGGGGTTGATCGGGTTGTCGGGGATGTTTGCGACGGCGTTGACGGCCACGCGAGCGGAAACGTTGTTGGTCGGCTGGAGGCCGAAGTCGAAGTAGAAGGACTCCAGATGGTCGAACTGCGGTGCGTTTCGGGCTGGGTCCTCGAGGCCGGACCCATCGGTGGTGAAGGTCTTGAAGTCCATCCGGACGTTCAGCATCTTGACCATCTGGAGCTCCTTCACCGCTTGGGTCAGGGAGTCGATCTGGTACTCCTGCGCGAAGTCCTCTGGATGCAGACTTCCCCAGTGGTCCCTGATCTGTTCCAGCGACTGGGTGGCGTAGGGGTCGAGTGAGAACCCTTCTTGCAGAAGATAGTAGGCAGTCCTCGGATGGACTTCGTAGTGCCCGTTCTCGTCGCTCTTGCCCTTGGCGGTGATGCCGAACCACTCCTCGTTCATGTTGTTGGCATCGGGCTGCCAGTCGAAGAGGTAGGCTTGGTTCGACCAGGATGCCTCGGTGTTGTGGACGTCGAGATCCACGGTCTGGCCCGTCTTCCACCAGCCGTCGCTCCACTGGAAGGTCATCCCGCCAATGGCGACCCCCGTGCGCCCGTTTCCATGGGCGTGCTCGTAGATCTCTTGCCACTGCGTCTTGAGGTAGGCGGCCTGGGCGATGTCGGCCTCCTCCTTTCGCTTCGCGTCGTAGGCGTCGCTTCCAAACTCGGTGTAGACGAAGGGGACGCCCAGCTTTTCCTTTACGTCCTCGAACAAGTCGCCCGAGGTCGCGCCGCGGTAGACGTTGGCGCCCAGGATGTCGAGGGTCGGACAGTACTGGGCGATGAGGTCGATGTATTGAATGTCGCCGTTTGCGATCGCGACCGGGTGACCGCTGTCCCGGCTCTGGATGCCTTCCGTGATCTCGCCGTAGAGTGAGTAGAGATACTGGGCTCGGACCTCGCCCTTTTTCTCCTCCGGGACGTCTTCGGTCTCAGCTGACTCCCAGAACAAGCCATAGTTGTTCTCGTTGCCCAGCAGGTAGAACAACAGCCCTCGCGTGCCCTTGTACTTCTCGACCAGGTCGTAGATGTCGCTGGCGATGGCCTCGCGGTGGCGTGGGTCCTGGTAGTTGACCGGGTTTTCGTACACGCCGTCGACCAAGTAGCCGTAGCGGCCCATGGCGTGGTTCAAGACCGTGAAGATCCCGTACTCGTCGTGGATGTACTCGATCCACTTCGGAGGGACGCCGACGTAGAGGCGGATGGTGTTGATCCTCATCTGCTTCAGCAACGCCATCTCGTAGTCGAGGGCCTTCTTGATGAACTCGTCCGACTTCCCCCAGAAGTTGTAGTTGTAGTTGGTGCCGATCGGGAAGTAGTCCCAGTTCATGCCGAAGACGAAGAAGTCTTCGCCGTCCACTTGCAGCTTGAAGCCTTTTTCGTCCTTGTGGACCTCGACCTCGTTCGGCGCTGCGAACGCGTTGCCCGTCCAAGCGGCCAGCACAGCCGCGAAAATCCATCTCATGACTCGATCTCCCATCTCCGCGCCGCGGTGGTGTCGGCGTAGCGGAGCCCAAGGTCCTTCAGCGTTCGAGGCTGCGTCTCGTGGTCGACGTGCTCCGCAGGCAAGCGCCCGGAGTCCCAGGGGCATGTCCCCCCTTCACGGGAGCGGGGTCCGAAAACCGAACGTGCGGTCCCGGAGAGGATCCCATCCGGGAATCTACGTGGCACGAAGGTCTTCCAGAGACCCAACGTGGGTGCCCCTACGGACGACTGGAAAGTGTGATGAAATCGCCATCGTTTGTTTGACGCATGGCCGAAGTAGGGGCGCTGTTGCGCAAAATCAACCCCGAGGATGGACGAAAGTTGGGAACCCTAACGCTCTGCGTTAGACGTTCCGCGTCTTTAGCCCACGGGTATGTTGACGGCGGTCAACCAAGCTTCCTAGGTTTGTTGTCAGGCCGAACAAATGAGCGCCGGCGACCGCAAGCGTACAGGGAATGTCCTCGACGCGCAGGCCATTCGATCCAGCCATCGCTCCATGGTCCTGCGGAAGGTTTGGGACGCTGAAGCGGTGTCCCGGGCCGACCTGGCCCGGGCCACCGGCTTCAGCCGTTCGACCATTTCGGCCATCGTGGGGGAGCTCCTCGACGCGGGGCTGGTCGTCGAGACCCGTCGAGGAGCGTCCAGGGGCGGCCGCCGCCCCATCCTCCTCGAGCTGGTGGCCGACGCGCGCATCATGGTCGGCGTCGAAATCGGCGGCGGCCACGTCAGCTGCGCCCTCGTCGATCTGCGCGGCCGGGTGCTCCGGCATCTCAGCCAGGACTTCGACACCCGGGACCGTCCCGAGGAGACCCTAAACCTGGTCAGCGACATGATCCGCAGCTGCCTCGACGGGGCCGCCAAGAGTCGCCTCCTCGGGATCGGTGTGGGGCTGCCGTCGCCTGTAGCGCCCGATACGCTCCAGACCCTGGCTTTGGTTTTGCCGGCCTGGGCCGAAGTCCACGTGGCCCAGGAGCTGGAGAGGCGATTCCAGGTGCCGGTCTTCGTCGACAATGACGCCAATGCCGGCATGCGAGGCGAAGCCCGATGGGGGGCGGCTCGAGGCTGCGACCACGCCGCCTTCATCAAGGTCGCGACCGGCATCGGCGCCGGCTTTCGGCTCGGGGGCCGTCTGTACAGCGGATACCAGGGCTTCGCGGGCGAGCTGGGGCACATGTCCATCGACACCTCGGGTCCCCCCTGCGTGTGCGGACTCAACGGCTGCCTCAACGTCGTGGTGGGAACGCCGCCGCTTCTCGATCGCTGCCGCGTCCGCCGCTCCCGCTACCCGGACAGTCTGCTGAATCCCGACGAGCTGAGCATTGCGGCTCTGGTCGAGGCGGCGCTGCAGGGGGACGCTCTGGCGCGAGAGGTGGTGGGCTTTGCGGGCAGCACCATCGGCATCGCCATCGCGAACGTGCTCAACCTGCTCAACTTGGAGCGGGTCGTGCTCGGCGGACGCATCACCCGCTCCGGCGACCACTTCTTGGCGCCGCTTCGGGCCTCGCTCGCTCAGCGGGCGCTGTCGCCCGCCGTCTCCGAATCGACGGTCGTCATTTCCTTCAACGACCAGGCGGTGTGTCTGGGTGCAGCCAGCCTCGTCCTCGAAGCGGCTCTGGAAGAAAAACAAATCTCGCTCTTCGACAAAGAGGACATCGCAGCATGACCGAGCCCGGACACTACGAGACGAAGCCCGAAGAGCGGATCCCGCTGCCCCTCAAGCTGATATACGGATTGGGCGGCTTCGTGAACAACCTCCTCGCTGCGGCGGTGGGCGGCATGGTGGTAGTGTTGAACCTCCACTTTGGCATGTCGCTGACCCTGGTCGGGCTGGTGAGCTCCCTGCCTCGACTGACCGATGCCATCACCGACCCGTTGATGGGTTTCATCTCCGACAACACGCGAACCCGGTGGGGGCGGCGTCGGCCCTACATCTTCGTCGGCGCCATCCTGGCTGGGCTGACCTTCTTGCTCTTGTGGCAGCTTCCGCCCGGAAAGTCCGACGCCTGGTACTTCTGGTACTTTCTGATCGTCTCCATCTTGTTTTACCTGGCCTACACGGTGTTCGCGACGCCGTGGGTGGCCCTCGGCTACGAGCTGACGCCGGACTATCACGAGCGCACCCGCCTCATGGGCGTGCAGAACCTCTTCTCTCAGCTCGCTTACTTGGTCGCGCCTTGGTTCCTGTTCATCATGCAGTACGACCCGTTGTTCGATGACTTGATCGAGGGCGCGCAGGGCCTCGCGCTCGGCGTGGCGGCATTGACCATCGGCCTCGGGATCCTGCCCGCCATCTTCTTGAAGGAGCGCCTGCACCCGGCGCTCCAATCGCCGGAGAACGCCCCGCCGAAGCGGGAGCGCCTGAAGGCGGTGGGTCGAGGCATCAAAGACTTCCTGAAGGGCTTCGTGGCCGCCCTTCGAGTCAAGCCCTTCCTTCAGCTGTGCGGCGCGACCTTCCTCGTCTTCAACGGCTTCATGTTGATCGCGAGCTTCCAGCTCTACGTGATCATCTACTACGTGTGCGAAGGAGACAAAGAGAAGGGCTCGCAGTTCGCCGGCTGGGCGGGCTCCTTTCAGACCGCGGCCGCCTTCGCAGTCATCGCCATTGTCACCGTCCTCGCCACCAAGATCGGCAAGCGAAGGGCCTTCTTCGTCGCGACGGGACTGTCGATGGTGGGCTACGTGATGAAGTGGTTTTTCTACACCCCCGACAACCCGTGGCTGACGCTAGTTCCGGCCCCTTTCATCGCTTTCGGCCTCGGCGGACTCTTCACGCTCATGCCCTCCATGGTCGCCGACGTGTGCGACATGGACGAACTGAAGACCTCCCAGCGCCGAGAGGGCATGTTCGGCTCCATTTTCTGGTGGGTCGTGAAGCTGGGCATGGCC
Source organism: uncultured Myxococcales bacterium (assembly GCA_964477875.1). GTDB lineage: Bacteria > Myxococcota > Kuafuiibacteriia > Kuafuiibacteriales > Kuafuiibacteriaceae > Kuafuiihalomonas. The sequence goes on along the minus strand of CAYZFR010000036.1, from coordinate 6,209 downwards.
GTGGCCTTGGCCGGAGGTGGCGTACTTCTGGATTGGACCGGCTTCAACGTCGAGCTCGGCGCGAACCAGGCGCCGGCTACGCTGACTTGGATGCGCATTTGCGACGCCTTCGTCCCCTGTCTGGCGTCGGGGCTCGCCATCTACATGGTGTTCGTCTACCCGCTCACCGAGAAGCGGGCCCACGAGGTGCGCGAAGAGCTGGAGCGTCGTCGCGGCACGGCGGCCGAACCGGCCGTGGCGGCGTGAGTGATGGCGAGATCGACGTGGTTGCCGCTTGCGTTCGCCCTGGGCTGTGCCCACGGGGCATCCGTCGAAGAAGGAAAGGCTAGATTGGAGGCACAAGACGAACAGGCCCTGGTGGCCGGAACCTGGCGAGCCATCGCCTACTCCGGCTTTCGAGAGGGCCAGCACCCGGACCGAGGTGAAGGCGCCGTCTTCCCTTCTCGGGCGGAGGTGGAAGAGGACCTTCGGATCCTGGCCGCCGAGGGCTTTGACCTGATCCGACTCTACGACTCTGGCGAGAACTCGAAGATGGCCTTGGAGGTAGTCCGAGACGAGGCGCTCCCCATCAAGGTGGTGCTCGGAGCGTGGCTGGAGGCTGAAGTCAGCGCCCACGAGACCTGTGAGTGGTTGACCGAGCCCATTCCCGACGAGGTTCTCGAGGGCCACGTCCTGGACAACCAGCGGGAGCTTCAGCGCTCCATCGCCTTGGCCAATGCCTTTCCGGAACAGGTGGTAGCGGTGAACGTGGGGAACGAGGCCCTCGTCACCTGGAACGACCACCTCGTCTCCATCGAGGCGATGGTCCGCTACCTGAGCCTGGTCGGCCACGCCATCCGGCAGCCGGTCACCACCGCCGACAACTACCTCGCTTACGTCGAGCACGCCGAGGCCCTGGCGGAGGCGGTGGACTTCGCTTTCGTCCACACCTACCCGGTGTGGGAGGGCAAGGCGATCGACGAGGCCCTCGACTACACCGTCCAAAATCTCGCCATGGTCCAGGAGGCCATGCCCGATACGCCGATCGCCATCGGCGAAGCGGGCTGGGTGAGCCAAGCCGAGGAGTTCGGTGACCGCGCCTCCCCCGAAATCCAGACCCGCTACGTGACCGAGCTCTTCGACCTCGCCCGGGACAAGAACATCACCGCTTTCGTCTTCGAGGCCTTCGACGAGCCCTGGAAGGGCGACCCCCGTCGCCCCCTCGGGGCCGAGAAGCACTGGGGCCTGTGGTTCGTCGACCGAACCCCGAAGCCCGTCGCCGAAGCCAGGCCCTGGGAGGAGTAGCTGCGCGCATTCAGGCTCCCGATTCGATGGCGGGGGCCGCTCTTCTCGGCCGACTGACGGCGGCGAAGAAGATCCAGCGCGGCGCGGCGGCGCCTTCAGATATCCTCGTTGCTCGCACACTCTTCGAGGCGGAGGGGCTGGAGCTCACCAGGCTCCAGCTCGACCCGCTCGATCTTTCGGAACTGGGACCGGATCCGGTCCGCCTCTCGCTCGGCCCGGTCGGCCTTCTCGCCCGCGTTTCGGATGTTCTTCGACAAGCCGGCCAGCTGGCCGTGGAACTTGTCGAAGTGCTTGCTGAGCAGGCCGAGGCTCTCCTGGATGACGTGCACCTGATCCCGGGTTGCCTTGTCTTTCAGGACCGAGGCCGCGGTCATGCACACCGCCATCAGGGTGCTGGGCGAGGTCAGGAACACCCGCTGCGCCTGGGCGTGGGCGACCAGCTCGGGATGGCGGGCGTGGATCTCGGAGAAAACCGCCTCCGAGGGGACGAACATGAAGGCTCCCGACCAAGTGTCTTCGGCGGCGACGTACTTCTCGGCGATGTCGTCGATGTGGCCCCGGACTGCGGTAAGGAAGCGCTTTCGCGCCGCGCTCCGTTCCGCGTCCGGAAAATCCGGGTTGCTCAACACCTGAAAGTCCTGGAGCGGAAACTTGGCGTCGATGCATATCGTCCCCGTCGGCTCGGGCAGAAGAAGCGCGCAGTCGGGGCGTTTGCCATTCCTCAGAACGTGCTGAAAATCGTAGCTGTCGGGAGGCAGCATGTCTCGAATCAAGGACTCCAGCTGAACCTCTCCGAAGGCGCCCAAGGAGCGCTTGTCGTTCAATACCTGCTGAAGGCCGACCACGTTGTTCGACAGCTCTTCCAGGCGCCGTTGCGCCACGTCCATCTTGGTGAGCTGATTCATCACCTCGGTGAAGGTGGCGTTGGTCTTCTCGAAGCCTTCGGCCAAGCGCTCCTCCACCTTTCCGCTGATCCGCATCAGGCGCTGGTCGTTGGCCTCGATGAGCTGGGTCATCCGAGCGTCGACCTGCTTCGACCCCCGGTCGAGGGTGGCCACGATCTCGCCCCGCAGGGTTTGAAGTCCGTCCTGAAGACGCTGGAGCATCCGCTCCCTCGCTTCGCCACCTTCGGCGGACAGGCGTCGCTGAACCTCGCCCAGCCGGCCCTCCAGCCGCACCTCCAGCTGATGAACGGCGGCCCCGATCTCCTGGCGATCGCTGGTGCGTCGCTCCGCTTCGATGCGGGCCTGGTGATCTCGATTCTCCAGAGTGCGGCGCAGGGCCTGAAGGCGTCGGGCCTCCCGGAGCTGAAGTCCGAGGATGAGGAGGCCGAGGGCGATGAGGAGACCCAGGGCCGACAAAAGGGCGATGCTCATGGGAGCAGCATGCCGAAGCCGACCGACACACTATGTCACGGGCGGACGGCGGGTCAGGTCTGCAGGATCTCGGGGGCGTCCTCGCCGTCTTCCGGCTCGACCGGAACGACGGCGTCGGTCATCCAGCAGCCGTTATCCTGCTTGCTGAGCACCCACATGTACATCGCGACCGCCTCGCCTCGCCGCACCTCGACCACCAGGTGGGCGGCCGACGGATCTTGGTTCATGACGGTGACGCTCGACGTCTCGAAGCCGAGCAGCGGGGCGTAAGTCGGTGCCTTCACCATGGGGATGAAGCGGTCGACGGGCCCGGTCTGGGCCTTGTTACCCGGCGAAGCGAAGCGAAAGGCGAGGCGAATGCCGGCGTCGTCGGCGAGCTGGGGATTGCGCTGCAGCGCCTCCAACTGAACGTTCACCACCTGCTCCACGCTCATGTTTGGACTAGGCCGGGCGTCGATCGAGAAAGCAAAGAGCGCCGAAGCGAGAAGAGCGAGCATGCGGTCATTGTGGAGACCAGATCAGGGAGACCGAAGTGGATTCGAACCGATGACACAGGAGCGCGAAGCTCTCCCCTGGTCGCCCGTTCGCTCTGCGGCCCTAAGGCGTTCGACGACCCAGGCGTGAGGAAGCGTGAGGGCGCCGACGAAGGAGATCAGGAAGGGCGCGACAGGACCGGCGAGGGCCAGTGCCGCGCCGCCGAGGGCGAGCACTGTGAGCGGGAGCGCTCGGCACCAGGTGCGCAGGAGGGTCGGATCCTGCAGGTGAGCCTGCATACGGCGTAGGTGGTCGCAGCCGTGCAGGAGGCTGAAGGGGATCGCGAAGCCCACGACGGGGTGGAGGGTGAGCATGGGAGCGACGACGGCGCTCAGGCGCAGAAGTGTCCGTGGACGAGGCGCTGCCGCCGCGGCGGCGGCGATCGAGACCCCCAGCCACAGCGGCCGAGCTCGCTCGGCCCATTCGATGCCGACCGGCAGGCCCCCCAAGCTCTCGAGGAGAGGCCAGGCGAGCTCCGGTCGAGCGAAGACCGGAAGCGCGACCCAGGGGAGACCGAGAGCGACCCAAGCCGGCACCGAGCTGCGCTCCCAGGCTTCGCCTTGGCCCAAATGAACGGCAGAGAGAGCCAGGAATCCAACGAGGCCGAAGGAGGGGGCGAGCGTCCAGAGCCCGGCGAAGACAAGGGCCGACAGGATGTAGCCGATGTGAAAGCTCCAGGAGCCGTGCCCGCGGACCCTGTGGTCGACGGCGCCATGGGGGAGACCGAAGACGAGGAAGAGCGTGGCCGCGACGACGATCTCCGGACCGCCTGCGACGGGGCCTCTGGCCAAGCCCCAGAGGGCCGCCGCCCAGCAGGAGGCGATGCCGATCATGCGAGACGCTCCACCGGACGGGGCTCTCGTTCGGGCCCGAGCGCCGCGGCCAAGAAGGGACCGATGGGCAGGGCTGCTAGCAGTGGCAGCTCTTCGACGAGCGAAGTATCCTCGTCCAAGAAGCGCAGGAGTCTTTCGAAGTCTCCGCGCAGACACAGAGCCTCGAAGACCTGACGGGGCGAGAGCTGTCCCTCCCGCAGAACCCGAAGGAAGACCCGGTCGAGAAAGCGATGGCGGGCGGAGGACGGCGGAAGGACTTGCCGGTCGAGTCCGGCGGCCACGAGGTCCTGGATGTGGCGTAGACTGCGAGCGAATGAGTAGCCGCTGCTCGGCTTGCGGCAGCCGCCGGCGACGCCGATCGCTGTGATGCGCGGGGAGCTCGGCGCGGCGGCGTTGGGCACCATCGGGATTCGGCCTGCTTCGCCGCGGAGAACGCGAAAAGGAACGCCGAGCCAGCGCGCCGCGGCGGCCTCGGCCGAGCTTTGGTCGAGAGGGTCGTCGAGAGCGATTCGGGTCGGCTCGACCAGAGCCCGCCGTTCGTCGAAGGGAAGGACGTAGACGAACTGATCGTCCCGGTCTCCCTCGAAGTCCATCAAGGTCACGACGCCAGGATCGAAGCGCGGCCGATCGGTCTCGACCTCGAAGCCGAAGAAGCTCTGCGCCAGGCCGAGAAGAGAAGGAGCCCGAGGGGCCTGAGGCAGAAGGCCGGCCACCGAGCAAAACACCCTAGGAGCTCGCAGTCGCCGGCCGTCTTCGAGCTGCACCGTGACCCCGTCCGAATCCGGGCGAAGCCGCCGAGCGAGGGTGTCGAAGCGGGCCTCCCCGGGAAGCTGAGCCGCGACCTGGGCCAGGAGCCGATCGGAGCGGAAGGTGGTGTAAGGCTGCCCGGGGATCTGGCCGAGTACGCTCCGGGAGCCGGCGCGGAAGGCCATTCGACGCCATCGCCGGTCCAGGCACGGCTCCATCCAGGCCGGCGCCTCCCCCCAAAAACTGATGCGTCGCGGCGCAGGGTCCTCGAACGGGCCGACCCACGCCGTGTGCGCTGGGGCCGAACACGTGCGGAGGGCCTGAACCATGGCGGCCCCCGCGCACCCAGTCCCGATCACGACGGCGTCGAAGGACTCCACACGCCATGTGTCGCCCAAGAAGGACACCGCATGTCCAGATTTCGACCAGCTGGGATCGGACCGGCGAAAAGTCCGCAATACGCCGAATCAGCTTCCTGGGACGTACCTTGATCGATAGAACCCTCGCTGCGAACTGGTTTTGTCCAGTTCTACGGTTGGTTCCAGCCCCGTGGGTTGGCGCCAAAGAAAGAACGGAATGATGGATCTCCCAACTCTGACACCCTTCCAGTACCAGCTGGTTTACAACCTCCTTTCCTTCACGATCGCCTCGATGCTGGCCTCCTTCATCTTCTTTACGGTGGGCCGGAACGAGGTCGGGCCGCGCTACCGCCTGGCGCTTTTGATGTCGTCTCTGGTGGTCGCGATCGCGGGCTACCACTACTTCCGCATCTTCGGCAGCTGGAGCCACGCCTTCGAGCTGCAAAACGGCATGTACGTCCCCACCGGTGCACCCTTCAACGACGCGTACCGGTACGTGGATTGGCTGCTGACGGTGCCGCTCCTGGTGGCCGAGCTCGTGGCGGTCCTCGCCCTTCCGTCCGGCAAGCGCGGCGGTCTGACGGCGAGGCTCGTCGTCGCTTCGATTTTGATGATCGCCCTCGGCTACCCGGGTGAGATCACCAACGACGTCACGCCGCGGGTCGTCTGGGGGCTGCTCAGCACGATCCCCTTCGTCTACATCCTCTACGTGCTGTGGGGCGAGCTGGGCGAGGCGATCCAGCGCCAGCCGCCCAAGGTGCAGGTGCTGGTCCGAAACATCCGGCTCCTGCTCCTCGCAACCTGGGGCTTCTATCCGATAGCCTACTTGATGCCGCTCATCGGCCTCTCGGGCGCGACCGGCGAGGTCGCCCTGCAGGTCGGCTACAGCCTCGCCGACGTCGCCGCGAAATGTGGCTACGGCGTCATGATCTTCGCGATCGCCCGGGCCAAGACAGTCGCGGATCAAGAGGCCGCAGGAACCGCCTCCGCCTCCGGCGCCGTCCCTGCCACGGCCTGAGCGAGGGGGGTGCTGAAAAACGGCTTCACCCGTCTGGGTGGCGGTCTTTCCGTGGAAC